>JAFGMM010000030.1 GCA_016927535.1 Anaerolineae bacterium | reverse complement strand
CCCTGGATGCGCTGATCGACGTACACGATGCGGCTCTTGCTGCCGGTCAGCTCGACGACGGTTTCGGCCAGTTTGACCATGTTCATCTCGGTGTTGGGGTTGCCGATGTTGACCGGGAGCACGTAATCGCTGAGGAGCAGGCGGTAGATGCCTTCGACCAGATCATCGACGTAGCAGAAGCTGCGGGTTTGCTGCCCGTCGCCGTAGATGGTCAGCGGCTCGCCGCGCAGCGCCTGCCCGATGAAGTTGGGCACGACGCGCCCGTCATCCAGGCGCATACGCGGGCCGTAAGTATTGAAGATGCGCACGATGCGCGTGTCGATGCCGTGCGCGTTGTGGTAGGCCATGACCATCGCTTCGGCGAAGCGCTTGGCTTCGTCGTAGACGCCGCGCGGCCCGATGGGATCGACATTGCCGTTATAGGTTTCGGGCTGCGGGTGCACGGCGGGGTCGCCGTAGACTTCGGACGTGGACGCCAGCAGGTAGCGCGCGCCTTTGGCGCGGGCCAGGCCAAGCGTCTTGTGTGTGCCCAGCGCGCCGACCTTCAAGGTCTGGATGGGCAGCCGCAGGTAGTCGATGGGGCTGGCAGGCGAGGCGAAGTGCAGCACGGCGTCGATGGGGCCGTCCATGTACAGGTACTCGGTGACATCCTGGTAGATGAACCGGAAATGGCGCTGCCCCGCCAGGTGGACGATATTGGCCTCGCTGCCGGTGATGAGGTTGTCCATGGCGACGACCTCGTGGCCCTCGCGCAGGAAGCGGTCACACAGATGCGATCCTAGAAAGCCGGCGCCGCCGGTGATGAGCACGCGCATAGATCATTCCCTTTCTTCATCTTCTTCTACTTCTACTTCTACTTTGTCTTCTTCGTCTTCGTTATCTTCGCCGGCTTCATCTCCCGGTTCGCCCGGCGCGCCGGAGTCGGACAGGTCACCGAAGAGCACAAAAACCACTACGCCGAACGTGGACATTAGAAACCCGAACACGAACCCAATCGCCTGCCAGAGGCCGAGCAGCGGGCGCACCGCTTCGCCGGGCGGGTGCGAACCAAAGCCCAGCAAGTCGGCCATGCCCGACGCCGCCGCGACCAGCAGGCCGGTCCAGGTGAGCCGGAGGCCGACGGACTGGCCCAGTGTGTAGGGCCGGCCTCGGAACCAGGTATCCTTCACATAAATGTATGCGCCGGCGTTGAGCAGCGCAAAACCGGCCAGCGTGACGATGATTTGTAAGATGCCGATGCCTTCGGTGGGGTCAAGGCCGAGCGTGCCTGGGAACAGCCCCATAAAGGCTATCACCAGGCCCAGCAAGGCCGTCGCTACGCCGAACTGTCCAAGTTTGCTCATTGCTTTAGCGGTTAGCGGTTAGCTGCTAGCGGTTAGCGGTTAGCGGTTAGCGGTGTAATTAGCTAACCGCCAATTGCTAATTGCTATTCGCTAAAATGCTACTCCGGCAGGCACAGCCTGTACACGCGCAAGAAGTTTCCACCCAGTACTGCCGCCACATCGTCGTCGCCGAAGCCGCGCGCACGCAGCGCGTCGCCGACCTTCCACAGGTCCGCGATGGTGTCGAATTCGACCGGGATGTGCTGCGCGCCGAAGCCGCCGTCGAAGTCGCTGCCCAGGCCGGCATGCCGCGCACTCCCGGTCACCTGGCAGATGTGATCGATGGCGGCGATGACGTCGTCCATCGTGACCTCTTCCTTGCGGTCGCGCCACATTGTCCAGCCCGGTTTCAAGAACCCATTATACGGCACAACACCGATCACACCATCACGCTCGGCCAGCAGCGCGATCATCTCATCGGAAAGGCCCCGGTCGGTGGGGCAAAAGCGGCGCGGGTTGCTGTGCGAAGCCACCAGCGCCGCGCCCTCGTAGCGCTCCAC
Organism: Anaerolineae bacterium; assembly: GCA_016927535.1. GTDB lineage: Bacteria > Chloroflexota > Anaerolineae > Aggregatilineales > JAFGMM01 > JAFGMM01. The sequence continues at coordinate 22,542 of JAFGMM010000030.1, read as the reverse complement.
CGCCTGAAAATATGCTTCTTCGGCCAGGTGGCTCAGGTCCAGCGCCATATTGAGGCCGGCCATGGCGTCTAGCAGTTCGCGCCCCAGGTCGGTGAGCGGGCCGGGCGCGTGCGTGCCGCCGGCGTAGCGCGTCGCACTCCAGGCCGGGCCGACCGCGCGCAGCCCCCATGCATACCACTCCTCGACCTGCGCCGGCTCCAGGATCGGGTCGGCGCCCTCCATGCTGAGGATGATCCCGACGCGCCGGGGGTCGTCTTTTCCCTCTGTCTCGTCAAGGACGGCTTCGCCGTCCAGCACCTCCGGCTCGACCCAGCCTTCCCAGGTTTTCAGCACCGCGCCAAGCTCGCGCCGGGTGCGCACCAACTCGATTTGGTCGCAGCGGCCGGCCAGTTCCTCGTAATAGTCGATCTGGCGCCGGGCTTGGTCGTGGGCTTGGGCGGGCGTCTCGTAGCAGACGATATCCCACTCGCCGAATTCTTGCGCCGCCAGCGCGGTGAAGAGCGTCGCGGTGACGACGCCGACCCGCCCGCGCAGGAGGTCGGGCAGGCCGACCGTGGCGAGGCCGCTAACTTTAGGCGCGGCGTTGTCCTGCGTCTGTTCGATGCGGCGCAGGTCATGCGCGCTTTTGGTATAGTCGCGCCCGAACGTGAGCGCATTCCAAGCTAGATCCAGGTGAGCGTCGTGAATGATCGGGGTCATGGTTGTAAAGCTGCTCCTACGGCGGCGATGACACTACGCCAGGAGGAAAGTACCTCGTTGTTGACGTAGACGGTCAGGGTATCGGTGAATGTGCCGTCGGCGCGTTTCTCGTCGAGGAACTTTTCGACGTTCTGAAGCGCAAGTTCAGACTCCGGGCCGACCAGACACGCCAGGAAAGCGTTTGTGTTCATACCCAGCGCTTCGACCGCTTCGACCAACTCCGCCTCGGTGTAGCCGAGTCCGCGCCAGCCGTATAGCCAGTCGTGCATCTCCCAGAATTTGCCCTGGCGGAGCGCGCAGACCGCCGCGCGGGTCGAGGGTTCGGAGCCGGCACGGTCGCTCGCCGCCGGGGCGTAAATCAGCCAGGCGTCGCCGTTTTTGATGTGCTCGTCGAGCAGCAGCGGCAGCACCTCGTCGTGGAAGGTGGCGCAGTCATCGCAGGTGAAGTCGGAGATTTCGTGGACGAGCACCGGCGCACCTGGGCTGCCGAGATAAGGCAGGCCGCCCTCGGTGACGCCGGTCGGGACGCCGGCGTAGCGCGCGATAATGGCGTCCAGGCCGGTAGAGGTGCGTTCGGCGTCGAGCAGCGAGACTACCGCACCCGCCGCCATCGCCAGGACGACGAAGATGGTGATAATCAAAAACACAATTTGCTGGGGGCTGTTCTTTCGCTTTGCTTGTTTGCTCATCTTACTCGCTCAGGTGCTGCTCGATGTTCTGGACAATCCATTCATAAGGTAGATTCCCTTCGCAGTTGGAGTTGTACGATGACGCGGCGCAGGTGGGCCGTGCGCCGTTGAAGAAGAGCGCCGGCACGCCGGCGACTCCGCGCGCGTCGGCGCCGGCGTACAAGTTCTGCACGATGTCGGTCGTCAGTGCGCTGTCCAGGCAGGCCCGGAACGCGCGCACGTCCAGGTCGAGCGCCTGGGCGGCGGCCACCATATCGGCCTGCGTGTAATCTTCGCCGATCCACGCAAACGCCACGTCGGTCATCTCCCAAAACTTCAGCGGGTCCTGCCGGCCGGCGCAAAGGGCAGCGCGCGTGCCCCGGTTGGCTTGCTCCGAGTTAGCGAGCGGCCTGAGCACATAGGCCAGGGTACCTTCTCGGATGTACGGATCGATGAGCCGGCCGGTGAGCGTGGCATGGAAGGCGGCGCAGTGCCCACAGGTGAAGCTGGAAACATCCTCCATCAGCACGGGCGCATCGGCTGCGCCCAGCCGGTAAAGACCGTCCTCGGTGACGCCGGCCGGCAGCCCGTCGTAGTGGCCGAAGTCCGGCAGCGGGGCCGGCAGCGATACGGGCTGGTCGGCTATGCCGAACGTCTCCGCGACGACTGCGCAGCCGCTCAGGCACAGCGCAGCGACCGCCAGCACGGCGGCCCGCCGCACGTTGCGGAACCGGCTGTTCATGCTTACTCGCCCACCTTCGCAAGCTGGGCTTCAATGTTTTGCACGATCAACTCATAAGGCAGGTTGCCCTCGCACTTTCCCTCCGAATCGTTGCAGCCGGTGGGCCGCTCGCCGTTGAAGAAGAGCGCCGGCGTGCCATAGACCGCGCGTGCGTTAGACTCGTCGTGGATGCCCTGGAGGATGGCGGTGGTCGCGTCGCTCGTCATGCAACTGCTCAGCGCGCCTACATCCAGCCCGAGTTCACCGGCGGCGGTTTCGAGGTGGCGCTGGCCGTAGGCGTCGCCGATCCACGCATAGCCGATGTCGCTCATCTCCCAGAACTTTACCGGGTCTTGCTGGCCGGCGCAGACGGCGGCGCGCGTGCCCCAGGAGGCCTTCTCCGAGTTGGCGAGCGGGTACAATACGATGGACAGCGTGCCATCCTTGACGTAGTTCATCAGCCTCGGCAGGGTTTCTGCGTGGAGGCTGGCGCAGTGCGTGCAGGTATAGCTGGAAAACACCTCCATCGTAACCGGCGCGTCCGGGCTGCCCAGGCGGTAGAGGCCGGTTTCGGTGGGGCTGGCCGGCAGGCCGGCATACTGCCCGGTGGTGAGGGGAATCTCGGCGATTGCCACGGGCCGGTTGCTCCAGGCGAGCAAGATGATAACGACGGCAACGACAACGATAATCACAGCGATGAAGAACAGATTTTGTTGGCGTTTACGGCGGGCGCGCTCGGCGCGGGCGGCGGCTTTGCGCTGGCCGGCGGTGGCTTTTTGGGCAGGTTGGGTGTTTTTCTTGGTCATAGATTCGACCTCCAGGTATCAATAATCGGTATAAGATCGCGCAAATGTTGGATTTGCGCGTCTGGCTGCACAGATTGTTTGATGGCTTCGGGGCTGTAGGGTTCGGCGTTCTCGACCCACACCCCGCGCATCCCGGCATTGTGCGCGCCTCGGATGTCGAGCGCCAGGCTGTCGCCGACGTAAACGGCTTCGGCGGGGCGCAGGTCCAGCGCGGCGAGCGCACGCCGGAAAATTTCCGGGTCGGGTTTCCAGATGCCTTCGTCGTCAGAGAAAAACAGCGCGCCCGGCTCGAAGGCGTCCAGCAGGCCGAAGCGCTCCAGGTCGGCGCAGTGGGACGCGCCCGGCCACATCGTATTCGATATCAGGCCCAGCCGCAGCCTGCGCGCCTTGAGCGCGTGCAGCGTCTCGACCGCGCCGGGGATCAGCGCGATAGTCTGTTGCACCGGCGTGACGAAGCGGCGCACCGAAGCGTCGTAGTCGGCAAGGGCGAGCGTGAAGCCCAGGCGCCGGGCGGCCAGGCGCAACTGGTTCGCCAGGCCAAGCTGCCCGTCGCTCCCTTGCCCGATGGAGTACCAGGCTTGCTGCATCTGCGCCCACACCGCCGCCTTCACGGCGTCGAGTTCCGGCACAGGATAGCCGCGCTCCACCAGGTAAGCGTGCCAGCCCGTCGCACCCAGTTCTTCCATATCCTGCCAGTCGCCGCCGGGCATAAACTCGAACAGGGTGCCGCCCAGGTCGAAGATCACACCGCTGAGGGGCAGCGCGCCGGTCATGCGCCCTCCATCCACGCCGCCGCCACGTCCAACAGTTGGGGCAGCGCATCGATTTCGGCATCGGGCACCACGCCGTCCTCCGGCTCGCGGCCCGGCTGCCGGAGCCACACCGCCCGCATCCCGGCGCCTTGCGCGCCTCTGATATCAAAGCGGTAGTAATCGCCCACATAGGCGGCTTCGGTCGGCGCCAGGTTCAGCGCGTGCAGCGTCCGCTTGAAGATGGCCGGCCAGGGTTTCCAGGCCGCCTCTTCGCAGCTATAGAACCGCACCGGCAGGTAAGGCAGCAGGCCGAGCCGGTCGAGCATCTGGTCCAGGCGGGCGGCGGGCCAGATGGTGTTGGAGAGCGCGGCGAGCTTAAGCCCTTTGGCGTGCAGCGCTCCGAGGGTTTCGCCCGCGCCGGGGATGGTGGCTTTGCCCGGCAAGCTGGCGGCATAGTAGCGTTCGCGGGCGGCGTCCCAGTCTGCCGGGGCAGGCGCGACGCCGGTTTCGGCAAGCATGATGCGGAAGGTATCGTCCTGGGTGAGGGTCGCGTGTGGGTCGGTTTTGAGGCGGTCGTGTAGTTCGTTGACGAGCCGTTCGTGGATGGCGAGCAGGTCTTCGACGGGCGGCGCGGCGTATCCCCGGCCGGCCAGGCAATTGTGAAATGCCGTCAATCCATCGCGCTCCCAGTCGCGCGCGTTGTGGTATTCGACAAGCGTGCCGCCGAGATCAAACACGATTCCTTTAAGAGGGGGCATGTCGGAGTTGCCTCGTCGCTAGCTTAAAATCGAACAAATATAGTACCGGTGCGGCGCGGTCCTGCGCCACACCGGGCAAATTGTACCGCAACCCGGTTCGCTTTCGTAGCAAATGCCCGGCCAGGTATGTTAAGATTGGGTCAAAACTATCCAATTTGACGCTAGAGGAGGATACCAGTGGAAAAGCGACGGTTGGGCCGTACCGAACACATGAGCACGGTTGTGATCTTCGGCGGGGTGGCGCTGGCAAGCGTTGAGCAAAGCATCGCCGACCAGACGATGGATTTGGTGTGGGCGCGCGGCGTCAATCACATCGATATCGCGCCCTCCTACGGCGACGCCGAGGCCAAGCTGGGGCCGTGGTTCGAATCGTGCCGGGACAAGTTCTTCCTGGGCTGCAAGACCGGCGAGCGCGGGCGCGCGGGCGCCTGGCGCGAACTGCATGAGTCGCTGGGGCGGCTGCGCACCGATAAGTTTGACCTGTACCAACTGCACGCCGTGACTTCGATGGAGGAGCTTGATAAAGCCTTTGCGCCGGACGGCGCGATTGAAGCGCTGAAGCAGGCGCGCGATGAAGGGCTGACCCGGTACCTGGGCATCACCGGGCACGGCTGGGAAGCGCCGGCTATACAGATCGAGGCGCTAAACCGCTTTGATTTCGACACGGTGATGTTCCCCATCAACCCGAACCTGTTCGCCAATCCCGGCTACCGGCGCGATACCGGGCGGCTGCTGGCGGAGGCGGAAGCGCGCGATGTCGGTGTGATGATTATTAAGTCGATTGCCAAGCAGCCCTGGGGCGAGCGCGAGCGCTTCTATGACCCGTGGTACGAGCCGCACGACGAACAGGACCGTATCGACGAGGGCGTGCACTTTGCGCTCTCGCAGCCCAACGTGACCGGCGTCGCCAGTTCGGGCGATACGCGCCTGTTCCCGAAGATACTGGAGGCGGGCGAGTCGTTCGAGCCGATGAGCAAGAAAGTACAAGAAGCCCTGATCGAGAAGTGGGGGCAGTTGGAGGCGATCTTTTAAAGGATTGGCTTCTCTGCACACCCCAAGAAGGTGAGATGTTGACCGCGAATAACGCAAATAACGCGAATGAATCATTCGTGCAATGAGCGTTATTCGCGGCGCAGCAGCTAAACATCTGTTGTAAACCCCTTCTTCCCTGTGATAAACTCCAGTCACAACCTAGCAACCTAGATGTCGTATAGATTAGATAAGTGCAAGGGATAGTAGAGGGAACCGCCATGCCCATGCAAACCCGCCGTCTGGCTTTGATGCTCGCGCTCGTCCTACTTCTATCCACCCTCCCCGCCATTGCCCAGCAGCCCGACCCGCTTACCATCACCGTACAAGATACGCAAAGCGACGCCTTCCCGCGTGTTACCGTCTATGCCACCATCGCAGACGAGCGCGGCATTCCCATCGAGGGACTGACCGCCGGCGCTTTTACCTTGACCGAGGACGGGCAGCCGGTCGGCGACGTCACCGTCGCGCCGTCCGAGCGCCTCGACCGCCCGATATCGTTGGTGCTCGCGTTGGACGTGAGCGAGAGCCTCGGCCCGGCGGGCGTCGAAGCGGTGCGCCGCGCGGCGCTTGCCCTGCTCGACCGCCTGCCGCCCGGCGCGCGCGACCGCATCGCCTTGATAACGTTCGGCAACCCCAACGAGCGCAGCATCACGGTGCTGCGTGACTTTACCGATGATATCGCCAAGCTGCGCGATATCGTGCAGGAGGATATCGTTATCGGCCCCGGCAATGCCTACACGGCGTTCTGGGGCGCGGCGTATAAGTCGTTGGAGCTGCTCGAAGCCGACCCCGAAGCCGCCGCGCGCCGCCGCCGCGCCGTCATCATCCTGACCGACGGGCGCGATAATACCACCCTATACGGCGCTGCCGACCTTTTGCCTGAAGATACTCAGCGCACCGCCGAGGAGGTCATCGCCTATGCGCGGCGGTTGGGCGTGCCGATTTATCCGATTTCTTTCGGCGACCAGACCGACACCGAAGCGCTCGAAGCGCTCGCGGTCGCCACGCAGGGCGTCAGCTATGTGAGCGCCACGCCGCGCGCCATCGAAGATGCCTTCGCCGACGCGCTGGCGAAGCTGCGCGCCGAGTACCGCATCGACTTCACCTCCGCGCTCCCTGCCGACGACGCCGAACACGCCCTCGACATTCAGGTCACGCACCAGGCCTACACCGCCTCCGCTGCGGCTGCCTTCACCGCCGTCGCGCACCCGGTCGCCGTGACCTTCAACCTGGAGGAGGGCGCGACCATCACCGGCAGCGCGCTGATCCAGCCCCGAATCGCCGCCGCCGCGCCCATCGTCTACGGCAGCCTTGGCGTCAACGGCGCGGAGCTTCAGCAGTTCGGCGGCGATATCAACTACACCTGGGATACCAGGGACCTCGCGCCCGGCGCGTACACGCTCACCCTGGCGGTGCGCGATGCTGCCGGCAACACCGGCTTCGCTTCGGTTACCGTGAACGTGGCGCGCCCGCTCACCGTGGCGATCATGTCGCCGGCGGCGCGGGACCGGCTCGCCGGGGCGGTCGAGATTGCCGTCACGGTCGAGAGCAATGCTGCCGAATTGAACGTCGTCACCTTGTTCGTCGATGAGCAGGAGGTCGATACCCGTGTCGCACCGGACGCCGGCGCTTTGATCTTCACGTGGGACGCCGGCGCCGCCGGTCTGGGTGCGCACCAGGTCGAAATCGTCGCGCGCGATACCATCGGCAACGAGGCGCGCGACTCGGTCTCGGTTGATGTGGTCGAGCCGCTGGTCGTCGAAATCCGCTCGCCCGCCGACGGTCTCGGTGTGACCGGCGACGCGGCCATTACCTATAATGTAGAGGCCAACGTTGCGCCGCTCCAAAAACTCACCCTGGTTTTCAACTTCGGCCCATACGTCGAGCTTGAGCTTGCCGGGGGCGAAGGCCGCTACATCTGGGATTCGGACGCTGCGCCGCTCGGCCCGTATACGCTGGAGCTGTTCGCGGAGGACGCCGCCGGCAATGCCGCCTCCGACGCCGTCACGCTCAGCGTGACCCGCCCGCTCGCGGTCGATGTCGCCGCGCCGGCCGAGGGCGCGCGCGTCGCCGGGAGTACGCCGGTCGCGTTCGACTTCGCCGGCCGGCCCGCAGACGTCGCCGCCGTGCAGTTCTTCGTCGATGACCTGGAGCTTGAGACGGTCACCGAAGGGTTCAATATCGCCGAAGGCGCGAACACGTTCGCCTGGGACGCGAACACGGTCGGGTTGGGCCAGCACCGGCTCGAAGTCCGGCTCGTCGATACCCAGGGCAAGGAATACAAAGATACAACCTTTGTCAACGTCGTCGCGCCGCTGGTCGTCGAGATTGCCGAACCGGCAGCGGACGCCGCGCTGGACGGCAGCGTTTCGGTGGTCTATACGGTCGAGGCCAACGCCGCGCCGCTGCAAAGCGCCGCGCTGTACGTAGACGGCGCGCTCTACGCCACGGCGGAGCAGCCCGGCGCCGCCTTCACCTGGGACACGACCACCGCCGCGCTCGGCGCGCACACTCTGGGAGTCGCCGCAGCGGACGCCGCCGGCAACGGAGCGCGCGCTTTGATACAGGTCAACGTAGCGCGCGCGCTGGGCGTGAGCATCACCGCGCCGGCGGCCCGCGCCGCCGTCGCCGGGGAGGTGCTGGTGCGCTTTGACCTGGCGGGCAGCCCCGGCGATGTCGCCGAAGCCGGCTTCTGGGTCGAGGGGCGGCGCGTCGCCCGGCTGACCGATCTGCGCGCCGGCGAGAACCGCCTCACGTGGGACACGCGCGACGCCGCAATCGGCCTGAACCAGCTTGAAATCCGCATCACCGACACGACCGGCGCCGCCCACACCGACGCCGTGATCGTCAACGTGATCGAAGCGCTGACCGTCGCCATTACCGCGCCGGCCGACGGCGCCGCCGTCGATGGGGCCGGCCCGGTTGACATCGGGTACGCGGTCACAGCCAACGCCGGCGCGCTGCAAAGCGTGGCGCTGTACGTCGATGAGGCCGAGATCACGACGCTCGAAGCGCCGGATGCCGCCGGTACGCTGACCTGGGACGCCGCCGCCGCCTGGCTCGGCGAACACCGGGTCGAAGTCGCTGCGACGGACGGCGCCGGCAACGAAGCGCGCGCCGCCATCACCGTCGCGCTTGACCGCGCGATGCAGCTTACCATCGACGCGCCTGAAGCCGGCGCAGACGCCGCCGGGCTGCTCGACGTGACCTTCACGTTTGCGGGCAACCCCGCCGACGTGTACACCGGTGCGCTGTACGTAGACGGGCGTAGCGTTGTGACTCTCATGCGCGGCGTGCGCGCCGGGCGTAACGATGTCGCCTGGGATACCGGCACGGTGGAACTAGGCGCGCACGTGCTGGAGGTTAAGGTTGTGGATCGCATGGGGCGGGTGGTGTCCAGCGCCCCGGTGACTGTGAACGTGGTCGCGCCGCTGGTCGTTGCCATCACGTACCCCGGCCCCGGCGCGACCCTGGGCGGGCAGGTCGAAGTGACCTACGCGGTCGAAGCGCGCGCGGCGGCGCTCTACGATGTGGCGCTGCGCGTCGATGAGGTCGAGGTTGCCGCCGCCGTCGCCGACGAGACGGACAGCATCCCGGCGGAGGGCGCGCTGCCCTGGGATACGACCGGGTACGCATTGGGCAGCCATACCCTCGAAGTGATCGCCACCGACGCCGGCGAACGCCAGGCCAGCGCAGCGGTCACGGTGAACATCGCGCGACCGGTGCTCGTCGCCATCACCGCGCCGGCGTCGAATGCGCCGGTCGCCGGGCCGGTGGATGTGCGCTTTGCGCTGGACGGCCTGCCGCGTGATGTGGCGCGCGCCGAGTTCCGCGTCGATGACCGGCGCGTCTCCACCATCGCCGACTTGAAGACCGGCGACAACGCGCTGACCTGGGACGCCTCCGCCGTGGACCTGGGCGTACACCAACTGGAGATTCGCCTGACCGATACGCTGGGCCGGGAGATCAACAGCACGGTGACGGTGAAGGTAGTCGAGCCGCTGACCGTCGCAATCGGCGACGTGACGCAGGTGGGCGGCGTGTACACCATCTCGTACCGCGCCGAAGCGCGCGCCGCCGACCTGGTGGGCGTTCGCCTGACCGTAGACGGCCAAGCCATCCAGACCGTCGAAGAGAACCCGGAGCCGTCCGGCGCTTTGACCTGGGACAGCACGACGTTCGCACTGGGCGCGCACACCGTCGCCGTCTTCGCGCACGACACGAACGGCCAGCAGGCCGACGCCCAGACCACGATCACCATCACGCGCCCGCTCGACGTGACCATCACGGAGCCGGCGCTGAACGCGCCGGTGCCGGCCGCCGGTGTGCCCGTCCGCTTCCGGCTCGACGGCCTGCCGCGCGATGTGGCGCGCGCCGAATTCCGGGTCGATGACCGGCGTGTCTTTACCGTCGCCGGCCTGCAACCCGGCGACAATACGCTGATCTGGGACGCAAGCGCCGCTGGGCCGGGGCCGCACCAGCTTGAGATACGCCTCACCGACACGCTGGGCGACGAGATCAGCGGCACAGTTACGGTGAACGTGGTCGCGCCGCTGGCCGTATCCGTCGCGGACGTGCAGGAGGCGGACGGCGTGTATACGCTCGCTTACCGGGCCGAAGCGCGCGCCGCCGACCTGGCGCAGGTGAGCTTGGCGGTTGACAGCGCGGCGGTCCAAACGCTGGACGAAACCCCGCCGCCGGAGGGTACGCTGACCTGGGACGCGAGCAGCGCGCCGCTGGGTGAGCACACGCTGGCGGTGCACGTGGTCGATGCCGACGGGCGCGAAACTATTGAAGAGACGACCGTGACGGTTCGCCGGGCGCTCGGCGTGACGCTCGACGCGCCGCCGGCCAATGCGAACATCGCGGGGACGGTGACCGTGCGCTATACGCTGGCCGGGCGCGCCGCCGATGTGAGCCGCGTGGCGCTGCTGGTCGATGAACGGCGCGCGGCCTCGGCGACTGCCGGGCTGCAAGCCGGGGCCAATGCGCTGGAATGGAACGCCGACGTCGCGGGCGTGGGCGCGCATCTGCTGGAACTGCAAGTATACGACACCACCGGCGCGCTCGCGGCGAGCGACAGTGCGCTGGTCAACGTGGTGCCGCCGCTGGCGGCGGCGGTCGTCGCGCCGGTTCCGAACGCCCAGGTCGCCGGGGTGGTGGCGGTGCAGTACGAGACCACGATCAACAGCACCGCGCTGCTCGCCCGTGTGACTCTGCGCGTCGATGGCAAAATGGTCGCCGAAGTCGAACAGCCGGCGGCGCAGGGCGCGCTCACGTGGGACGCATCGAGTGCGGCGCAGGGCGCGCACCAGCTTGAGTTTGTCGCCGCCGACAGCGACGGCAATACCGAGACGGTCACCGTCTCGGTGGAGGTGGTCGCGCCGGTCGTGCTGGAGGTGGTCGCGCCGGTGCGCGATGAGGTGGTGGCGGGCGTGGTCACGGTGCGCTACCGTGCAGCAGCAAACGCCGGCGCGCTGGATTACGTGGCGCTGCGGGTCGATGGCGCGGAAGTCGCCAGGGCGACCGAAGGAAACCAACTCGCCTGGGATACGACCGGCCTCGCGCCCGGCGTGCACGAGGTCGAAGTGCGCGCCGTCGATATCAACGGCTACGAAGATGCGCAGACGCTCAGTGTGACGGTCGAGCGCGCCGTGGTCGTACAGGTGCGCACACCGGAGGCCGGCGCGCGTGTCGCCGGGCAGGTCGAGGTCGAGTTCACAGTCGAGACTAACGCCGCTGCGCTGGACCGCGTGGCGCTGCTGGTGGACGGCGCGGAGGTGGCGGCGTCGGACGAGCCGCAGGCGACCGACGCTCTGACCTGGGAGGCCGGCAGTGCGGCGATTGGCGCGCACAAATTGACCGTGCGGGCCACCGATACGGCGGGCAACGTGGGCGAGGTCTCGCGCACGGTGACCGTCGCCGCGCCGCTGACGATTGATCTCACCGCGCCGGCCCCGGACGAGCGCGTGACCGGGCGCGTCGCGGTGCGCTACAGCGCCACCGTCACCGGCGCGCAGCTTCAATCGGTGACGCTGCTGGTCAACGGCGAGGCGGTGGAGGCGCTCGTCAGCCCGGCGGCGCAGGGCGTCATCCAGTGGGATACCGAGGTTGTGGGGCTAGGCGGGTATGAAATCGCGGTCGTCGCCGAGGATACCGCCGGCAACACGCGCACTGCATCGGCAAAGGTGGTCGTGGTGCGCCCGCTGAGCGTGGCAATCGTCGAGCCGGTGGAGGACCGGCAGGTCAGCGGGGCGGTGACGGTGCGCTACCAGGTGAGCGCGGCGGTGGATGAGATCGAGAGCGCGACGCTGCTGGTGAACAAGCTGCCGTCCGAGACGGTCACCCGGCCCGGCGAGACGGCGTTTACGTGGGAGACGAGCGAACTGGGCGCGGGCGCGTTCGAGCTGGCGGTGTCGGTGCGCGACATCACGGGCGCCGAGCAAACGTCCGAGCCGGTGACCGTGCAGGTGATCTTCCAGGGCAACAGCCTGCCCCTTTTCATCCTGGCGCTGCTCGTGTTGTTCGTCGCCGTCATCGTGGTCCCGCTCACGCTGCGCCGGCGGCGTGCGCTGCTGGTTGCTGCTGCGACCGGCGCCGCCGCCGAAGAAACCGAAGCGGCGGCCTACCTGATCTCGGAGGGCGGCCCGACTGCCGGTGCGCGCTGGGCGCTGGCGCAAGATGAAACCATCGTCGGGCGCTCGCACACCCGTGCGGATATCGTGGTGACCGGGCGCACCGCGTCGCGGCAGCACGCGCGCATCAGCCGCCGGGACGATACGTTTACTTACGCCGATTTGAAGCCGGAGCAAAATCCCAGCGTCATCAACGGTGAGGCGTTGGCAGGATCACACGCGCTGCAAGAGGGCGACGTGATCGAAGTGGGCGACACGCGGCTGCGCTTCACGCGGGAGACGCCGGCGTCTTGAATCGTGGGGGATGATTTCACCACGGAGAGCACGGAGGGCACGGAGAAGAAGAGAAGAAGATAAGAACATAGAGAAAATGCTGCACGCTGTGGGCGTCTGTAGTAAAGATCCTATCTTCTTCTCGATTGTGCCGCGCGGCCCTGAATCTTGAAACCGGCGGCGGTGATGTGTACACTTGCGTAACAGGGAGCGAGCGATGGTTGGTACAAGTCAGTTTTTTGGATGGTATTTCGAGGGTCTGGGCGGGATCGGCGGCTGGGTGATTTTCCTGGGGCTGTATGTCCTGGCGGCGGCATGGCAGGTCTACGACAGCCAGAAACGCGCCCTCAACGTGCCCGGCTGGCGGCTTGGGGTGATTCTGCCGGGGCTGCTGCTGCTCCCGACCGTCCTGTATCGCTTCGCCGGCGCCGACACCCAGAACGCGCTGCTGAGCTATAAAGAGCTTTTCTTTTACGTCGGCATTCTCGGCGGCGTCATGCCGGTGATGGTCGCCGTCGGCTACTGGATTACCTTCCGTGGGCTGACGGCGGAGCAGCTCCAGCCGCGCCCGGAGCCAGAGCCGGAGCCGCAGCAGCCGGTCCTGCAAAAGCAGACGCAAGCCGCACAAGTAAAAGAAGAAGCGCCCCAGCCTAAAGCGCCGCCGCGCCCGACCGTCAATGCCTGGTTGATTGAAGTGCAAAGCGAGCGCTCGTACCAACTGTTCAAGGGCGACACGCGCATCGGGCGCAGCCAGGACCGCAACGATATCGCCATCGCACACCCGACGGTCTCGCGCGAGCACGTCTTGATCCGCGAGGAAGATGGGTATTTTACCATTTACGACCGGGGCGCGACCGCCGGGACGCTGCTCAACGGGCGGCGGGTCCGCGCGCCGGAGATGCTGGCGCACGGTGATACGATTACGCTCGGCGATATCGAACTGAAGTTTACCATGCCTTGACGGAGGTTGACCGATGGAAGAAAGAAATGGCGGCGGTTTCTGCGACATACACGGCCCGTATGACCCCCCGCACACCAGTTGTCCTTACTGCGCAGCCAATAAGGGCCGGCCGCAGCCCCCGCCCGCACTGGAAGACGAACTCCCTACCGAGTTTCCCGCCGCGCCGGGCGCGAGCGACCTCGATGACGACCAGGTAACGCAGTGGCCGTCGCGCCGCACGCCCGATTTTGACGACGACTTCACGCAAATCGACGCGCCGGCCGGCAGCCAGGAGCCGCTGGCCTGGCTCGTCATTGCAGAGGGGCCGCGGCGCGGGCACATCATCCACGTTACGCCGGGTCAAAGCATCGGGCGCAAAGGGGCGGATGTGGTTTGGGACGACCCGAAAATCTCGCGGATGCACGCGCGCATCACACTGGAGGACGGCGAGTTTTACCTGTGGGACTTCGGCACCGCCAACGGTACTTTCGTCAATGGCGAGCGCATCCGTGCAGCGACCGCGGTCCGCGAGAACGACCGGATCAAGTTGGGCGACACCATTTTCGTGCTCAAAATTTTACCCTAAACTCAAACAGGTTTGTCATCGCTATGCCGCGTCATCTTCTTAGCTCGGTCCTGGCGGTCGTCTTGAGCCTGCTGGTTTACGCCGGGCTGCTCGTATTGGTATTCGTCGTCAATCCCGACGTCCAGCCATCGCCGCCGCCTCACGTGGTGCTCGTGATCGACGTTTCGGCGGACATGGCCGAACCGGAGGCAGACGGCATGTCGAAAATCGACATCATCCGCGCCGAGACGCTCCCGCTGCTCCGGTCATTCGCGCCGCTAAAGCCGGAAGTCGCCGTCGTTACTTTTGACGAGCAGGTGCAGTTGGCCTTGCCGCTCAGTACCGACCTCTATGCGCTCCGCGGCGCGCTTAACCAGATCACTACTTCGAGCAGCGACCAAGCGAACGTCGGCGCGGCGTTGGAAGCCGCCAACCGCGAACTGGGAAGCCGCTTCAACAGCTATATCGTGCTCATTACCAACAGCGCGCCCACAGCCGGCCTTTCGAGCGCCGAGATCGTCGATGGGGCGGGCAAACAGGCGCGCGACGCCGGGCACTGCTTCTATACGCTGGACCTGGGCGGCGCAGACCGCGCGTTCCTGGATGAACTACGCGCGCTGGCGTCCTGCCCGCAGGCGGACGAAATGGTAGACGCGAGCGATGCGCCCCGGCTGCGCGCCGCACTCGCCGCCTTCCCCAACGCCATCGGCGGCATGGCGCCGGAGCTGCACTTCGGCGCGCTCGACGCGAAGGGTGCGGTCCGCATCAGCGTGGGCGTGCCGCCGTTTCTGGACCGGATTCGGATATCGGCGTTCGGGTCGGCGACCGGCCTGGAGCTGCGCGTGTTCGATCCGGGGGGCGCGCAGGCGCGGAAAATGCGCCAGGTGCGCGAAGGCGTCTACAGTATGAACGTGCTTGGCCCGTCAACCGGGACGTGGTCGCTGGCGCTGGACAACCCCACCGATGCGCCGGTCTCTTACGCGCTGGTCAACTGGACGGTGCTCAACCCCAACTTACAGAAAGTGCTCGACGTCAAAGCCACGCTCATCCTGGCGGCCGTCGCAACGTCGCTCGCCGTGATCTGGACCAGCCTTGTGGCGCGGCGCTTCCGGCTGTTCGGGCGCGCGCCGCAGCCGCAGCCCGCCGGGCCGGTGGAGATCGAAGGGGTGCTGGTCAATGCTGCGAATGGGGCGCGCTTTTGGCTCGGCAGGGATGAGACGGCAGAAATACACATCGGCAGCAGCCCGGAGTGTCAAATCCGCTTGGACGATCCGACCGTCGCGCCCCGGCACGCCGTGATTTACTACGGCAAGGGCAAGTATTTCTTGCAGGACAAAGCCGGCGACGAACGCACCGCGCGCAACGGCAAGCCGGTCGATGCGGCGCGGCTGGTGGACGGCGACCAAGTTGGGTTCGGCGGCGCGGTGCTGCGCTTCGAGCAGCACGACGATTCGGTTTAGCTCAGCCGCGCCGCGCACCGTCCGAAATTTTTGAAAGTTAGATAGCTTTGGATATACTTATCCGCAAACCTGGGAGAATGATTATGTCTGTGCGAATTCATCACCACCACGCCGCCATAACACGTTAAGAGGGTCCCGCTGTTGCGGAGCCATGCGGCTTGGGTGGTGTTATTTGCGAGAGCGGACCTCGGTCCGCGTTTTTGTTTTTATAAGGAGAAAGCTATGCCTATCATACAATCTGTCAAGGGGACGCGCGACTTCTACCCGGAACAAAAAGCCTTCCAAAACTGGCTCTACGCGCAGGTGCGCGCCGTGTCGGAGCGCTTCGGCTACCAGGAATGGGAAGCGCCCTATCTCGAATACCTGGACCTCTACGCGGCCAAGAGCGGCGAAGAACTGGTCAAAGAGCAGGCGTTCGTGCTCACCGACCGGGGCGGGCGCGTGCTGGCGCTGCGCCCGGAACTGACGCCCTCGCTGGCGCGCATGATCGCGCAGCGCGCCGGCGAGATGACCTGGCCGGCCCGCTGGTACTCGTTCGGCCCGTTCTGGCGCTACGAGCAGCCCCAGCGCGGGCGCACGCGCGAGTTCTTCCAGTGGAACATCGACTTGCTGGGCCTGGACGGCGTGCGCGCCGACGCCGAGATCATCGCCGTCGGCGCGGCTTTCTTGAAGGCCGCCGGGTTAACCGCGCAAGCCGTGACCATCAACGTGAACAACCGCCGCTTCACCCAGGCCAAGCTGAAGGAACTCGGCGTACCCGACGGCGCGATAGCGAGCTGCTTTGGCCTGATCGACAAGCGCCCCAAGATGCAGCCGTCCGCCTGGGAGGCTTACGCCCGCGAACTGGGTCTCACCGGCGAGCAGATCAAGGCCATGCAGGCATTGCTGGAGGATCGGGAAGCGTGGCGCGGCTTCGAGCCGCTGGAGCAGTTGTTCGAGAGTCTGGAGGCGCTCGGCGCGGCGGACATGGTGGTCTTCGACCCGACCGTCGTGCGCGGCCTGCTCTATTACACCGGCACCGTCTTCGAGGCCAACGACACGGCCGGCGAATACCGCGCGATCTTCGGCGGTGGGCGCTACGACAACTTAGTCGCGGATGTGGGCGGCGACCCGGTGACCGCTGTGGGCTTTGCGATGGGCGACGTGGTGGTCGAGTTGGTGATGGAGAAATACGGCAGCCGCCCGGTGCTCCCGGCGAGCAAGTCGCAGGTGTTGGTCACGCTTTTCGACGACGCGCTCTACCCGCAGACGGCGGCGCTCGCTGCCGAACTGCGGCAGGCCGGGCTGAACGTGGAGCTTTACCTGGAAAACGACAAGTTCAAGAAACAGTTCCGCTTTGCCGAGCGCAAAGATATCCCGGTCGTGGCGATCCTGGGCGGCGATGAGTTAAAGGCCGGGCAGGTGGCGCTCAAACGGCTCAGCACAGGCGAGCAAATCGCGGTAGCGCGCGGCGAGGCGGCGGCGCAGATTCGCGCGTGGCTGCCCTGAATACGGCGCGGAGGCGCGACCTACCGTTTCGTTAGTGTGGAAAGCGCGCAAATGTGCTATTTTTAGGCTAAGCTTGCGAGGCGACGACCGAGAGGGGGAGTAGGCGTGCACGATTTTCTACTCGACATGCTCCAGTGCCCGGCTTGTTATGGCGCGCTGAGCTGGAAACTGGACGAGCAGCGCGCCGACCGGATCGAAGAAGCCGAGGCGCTTTGCACGGTGTGCGGCGCAACCTACCCGGTGCGCGAGGGCATCGGTCTTTTCCTCACGCCCGACCTGCCGCGCGCCGACTTGTGGGAGCAGACCGACAGCGCGCTGATGCGCTACCTGCGCGCCCACTCCGGCGTGAAGCGCGCGCTGATGAACGTAGCGCTGCACAGCCTGGCACCCGCCGACCAGTTTTTCCGCGCGTTGGTGCTCGAAGAACTCGGTAAGTTCGCCCAGGCCAAAGCCGCCGTTGATCTGGCGCTGCCGGGCATCTATTCCGAGGCCTACCTGGCCTGTGTTGTGGGCCAGTTCGAGCATATCGCCGGCCGCCTGACCGGTTCGGTCGATCCCATTATTGACCTGGCGTCCGGGCGCGGCGCGCTGGCCGAGTTCCTGGCGCGCCGGCTGCCGGCGCCGGTCGTCGTCACCGACTTCAGCCCGCGCATCCTGCGGCGCGACCGCAGGTGGTTCGAGTTCCTCGGTCTGTCCAACCGGATCAGCCTACTCGCCTTTGACGCACGGCGTACCCCGTTCAAGGACGGCGCGGTTACTACCTTGACGACCAACCAGGGCCTCGCCAACATCCAGCAGCCCGGCGACCTGTTGAAAGAACTGCGCCGCGTGGTCGGCGGCGTTTTCCTGGCCGTCGCCCAGTTCTACCCGGAGGGCGACGAAGCCAACGCCGCCGCCCTCCGCGCGCATGGGCTGGATGCGCTCCTCTTCCACAGTTCGGCGCCGGCGCAGTTCGAGGCTGCCGGGTGGGAGGTCGAGTTTGCGAACCGGTGTGCGGTGGACGCCGCCCCTACCTCGCCCGGCGACGTGCTGCCGGATGTCCAGATCGATGCTTTCCCGGTCGCGGAAACGACGCTTGAGTTCTGCATGCTCGCCGCTCGATAAGACTATGGGATGACAAGCTGCTGTCCCGCCCGGATGCGATTCAGATTGAGAATGTGGTTGACCCGCGCCAGTTCGTATATATCCACGCCGTAGTAACGCGCGATGCGGTACAGTGTCTCGCCTGCCTGCACGACGTGGATGCGCTGTGAAGGCGGCGGGGCAACGGCGCCGCGCCGGATGATGAGCCGCTGGCCCGTGTAGATCAGGCGCGGGTTGCTCAGGCTGTTAAGCCGCACCAGGTCGTCTATCGTCGTCCCGTAGCGCTGCGCGATGCGATACAGCGTTTCGCCGGACTGTACCACGTGAACCACGTCGCCGGTCGAGCCGGAGAGATCGGGCAGGCTCCAGATGTTGTAAGCAGTGTTGATGTACCGGGCATTGACCCAAGACGACCCGGCGCTGCTCACCAGGCGCACCCAGCTTGCATCGCTGTTGCGCCCGTCCATGTAAACGCCGTCCGAGCGTTGCAGTCGCCCGACGACCGGGTAGGCGACGCCGGGGCCACTGCGCGTGTTGAGTTCGTCGGTGTTGACCACGAAGCCGTAGTATGGCGGCGCGCCGCCGGTCCCGTAGGTGATGGGCAGATTCCAGATGTTGTAGACGGTGCTGATGTAACGGGCGTTTACCCAATACGACCCGACTTCGCCGTACAACTGCACCCACGATGCCTCGGCGTTGCGCCCCACCAGGTGGACCTGCTGGTCGTACACCAACTGGCCGACGACCGGGAAGTCGGCGCCGGGACCGCTGCGGACGTTGAGCCGGTAAGCGTTGACGACGGTGCCGAGAGGCTGCACGCCGTCGGCGGAGGCGGGGAGCATCCCCGCGAAAAGCACGGTGACCAGCGCCGCTAGAACGATTCGAGATGTATTCTTTGTAAACATTACTCTTCTACTCCTTTAAACCCCATGGTCCTTCTGTTCAGGACCGCTTCAACGACATAACGCCGGGGGGTTAAAGAAAGTTCCACCGGCTCATCGGGTTCGGGTTATAAGCCGGTTAGAGATGCGGTATAGAAACGAAAACCCCCTGCACGGGGGTGAGAGGGTTAGTCAAGGACGATTCGCGCTCCGCTCAATGTACAACATCTTCTTCCAGTTGGACCGCTTGCGTCTCGTTGTAAGGTAGCTTCAGGGCCGCAATCCCTGACGACATTACCCAGCTCTTCTCGTTCGGGAAATCAGGCTGCCGGAGCGCCGCGATTGCCTTTCTGATGGCCTGCGGCGATACCAGGCGGCGGATGCGCAAATGTTTGCTCTCGAAAACCAGTTTCATCTCGACCATCTTCCTTGTACTAGTTATATACTTAATGTCTACTTAATACTGATTACGACCCGGTGCGCGGTGCTCTGGCTCTCATCGACCGGCGAAACGTCCGGCTCGGCGCCGAACAACCATTCGTAGCAGCCCTGGAGCACCCCCCACCACACCCGGCACTCATCCAACTCGTTCAAACAAAAGGGGCATTCAGGAAATTCGATCGCAAAACCATCATCGACATGGCTCAGCCGGGATACGATGCCCGTTTCATCGGCCAGCGCATCGGCGAACGCCCCAAACGCGATGGCGTACTTCGAGTCGGGCAGCGAACCCAGCGTATCATCGCACGCCGAGGGGAAATATTGGCACAGTTCGGCGAGGATGCTCGGCGCGAGGAATTTACGCAATGAATCGGTTTGCGGTTCGTCGCGCGGGGCGGGCTGGTGGCTTTTCACCATGTCAAACATCGAGCGCGGCACACAAAACTCTGGGCGCGGCCCGGCCCACCAGATGTAGCCGGTCCGCAGCAGCAGGCCGGCACCGCCGCGCGGTCCGTAGAATTTAATCAGCCCGTGGCCCAGCGTCGCCGTGAAAGCGTAATCCAGGGGAGCGCGCTCGCCGAAATGATGATGATAGTAGGGCCAGAAAGGGTTTTGCTCCCCGGTCAGAGTTTTACCGATTTCACCCGGAAAATGTTCTTCCGCCAGGGTGATGACCGTCTGTGGCCCACCCCACAACATCAAATCCAGCATGCTGTTCACAAACGCCTGCAACACCTCCACCGGCAGGGTTTTGCCTGTCAGTCCGCCCATGTCATCTACCAGTTTCCAGTTCTCGCGGAGATCGTCGATAAATTCCGCCTGTCTCCTTCGCGCTACCATGCAACATCACCTCAATCTCAATTCTGTTAATAGTCTACCACAGACAGAGTGTTTTTGTAAATATATTTTTTGATATATTATCGCGTTGTAATTTACATAAAGCTATTCAGCGCTCGTTTGATCGATTCCAGGTCCGGCGCGGCGGTCAACAGCTTATTCGCATAGCGCACCTCGAAGCCCGCCAGCATGCCCGTGTGGTAGTCGAGGATAACCGTCGGGTCCTTGAGCAGGTGCCCGGTCAACACCCCGACCACAACTGCCCCCCTCTCGATCACCCGCTCCGTGACCAGCTTGCGCGTTCCGGCCAGCGAACAGGCCGACGCCGGCTCGCAGCCGATGCCCGCCGCGTCGATCTGCGCCTTGGCGTCGAGGATCTCCTGGTCGGTTACCTGCGCCACGACGCCGTTGGTCCATTGCAGGGTCCGGCGCGCCTTGTCGTAGTTCACCGGCGCGCCGATCTTGATCGCGGTCGCCAGCGTCGCAGCCTTGACGGTCGGCTTATCCCTAAAGCCGCCCTTGTAACCCAGGTAGAGCGGATTCGCACCCGCCGCCTGGATCACCGCCACGCGCGGGATGCGGTCGATCAGGCCCAGTTGAAACAGTTCGTGCAGCGCCTTGCCGAACGCCGAGCTATTGCCCAGGTTGCCGCCCGGCACGACGATCCAATCGGGCGCGCGCCAGCCGAGTTGTTGCAGCGCCTCGAAGATGATCGTCTTTTGGCCTTCCAGCCGGAACGGGTTCACCGAGTTGAGCAGGTAGATTCCGAACTCGTCGCAGACCATCTGCACCAGCCGCATCGCCGCATCGAAATCGCCCTCGATCTGCACGCAGGTCGCGCCGTAAGCGATGGACTGCGCCAGCTTGCCGAGCGCCACATGCCCCTTCTGGAAAAAGACCAGCGCCTGCATCCCGGCGCGCGCCGCATACGACGCCAGCGCCGCCGAGGTGTTGCCGGTCGAAGCGCAGGCGACCTGCGCCATGCCCAGCGCCCGCGCCTGCGAGACGCCGCCGGTCATCCCGCGATCTTTGAACGAGCCGGTCGGGTTTTCGCCTTCGTGTTTGAGGTATAATCGCCCTTCGATGCCGGCCCAGCCGGCCAGACGCGGCACATCGTACAGGTTGGTGTTGCCTTCCGGCGCGGAAACGATCTGGGCGTCGGGCAGGCCGGGGTTGACCAATTCCTTAAACCGCCACACGCCGCTGTGATACGGGGCAGACTGGGCGCCCAACCGGGCATCAAAAGTCGTGCGGGTGACCTGCCCGCCCAGCGCTTCGAGGTCGTGCACCACGTCCAGCAGACCGCCGCAGGCTGCGCAGTGATAAATCACGCGGTTGATGAGGTAAGTTTGGCCGCAATTAATACATTTCAAATGACTGTCCATAGATGAAAATCCTCCTGGCGTGTATTACCGGTCACACATACCGATTGTAACATTGGCGGCGGTGTCTGGTTCCTTTAAAAAAATGTAAAAAAGTGTCTGTGCAGCCCGCTTTCCACTTGCGCGAAGTTCTGATGCATGCTAGGATGAAGTTCCATTCAACCCGCCATATCTAGGTCACAGCAGACAGGATGCCCTACATCTAGTACTTTGCTCTTACCTGCCGGCCAAGCAGGGTAGGTTAAGGTTTTGTGTAGGTGAGGGCTGCGCAGGTAATGTATCGAGTGGAGTAAGCCAAATGAAATGTCCAAGTTGTGGGGCGATATCCGGCGGAGCGATTCGTCACCGTGTCATTGATACCTCGCCAGATGCGCAAGGCGGTGTCCGGCGCCGGCGTGAGTGCGGCGTGTGCGGCTGCCGCTTCAGCACCTATGAACGCGCCATCCGAAGCACGCCGATGCTCGTCAAGTCCGGCGGCGCCCGCGAGGAGTTCGACCGGGACAAGCTGATCGCGGGCGTCAAACTTGCCTGCGCCAAGCGCCCGGTCGCCACTGCCGATATCGAGCGGCTGGCCGACCGGGTCGAGGCTTATCTCCAGCGCCTGGGCCAGTCGGAAGTCAACAGCCGGGTCGTGGGCCAGCGGGTCATCGAAGAACTGCGCGAACTGGACGCGATAGCCTACGTCCGGTTCGCAATCGTTTTTCTCAAGATGAATGATTTGCAGGCCGTCCGCGACGAGATCAACCGTCTGCTGGAAGATTCAAAGTAACACGCAGCTATAAAAAGATACGACATCGCACAGACGATATCGAAGGAGGTTAGTACATGGTTGCTAGCGTGAATAGAACAAATGATCTACTGGCGCTCCCAGACCACCGCGAAATCGCTCTTTCAGAAAACGCCTACACTGTGCTCGGCAAGCGCTATTTGCGCCGCGATGCCAACGGCAAGCCCGCCGAAACCATCCACGAGATGTTTTGGCGCGTGAGCCGGGCCATCGCTTCGGCGGAGGCCGAGCACAATGGCGATGTCGAGGAGGCCGGCCGGCGCTTTTGGGACCTGCTGACATCGCTTCGCTTCATGCCCAACTCGCCCACCTTCACCGGCGCCGGGACGCCGCT
>JAFGMM010000217.1 GCA_016927535.1 Anaerolineae bacterium | reverse complement strand
TTTCCCCCTCTCCCCGGCGTGGGAGAGGGGGCCAGGGGGTGAGGGGGAGAATTGGCATTGTCAATCATCGTCTTGACCAACACAGAAAGGGGAATTTAACCACGAACAAACACGAATGCACACGAATAGGGCAAAGGCGTCTCTCTATGTCTTCATTCGTGATGATTCGTGTCATTCGTGGTTAAAATCTTTTCCCGCGATAATGGGGGATGCCATGCCAGAATTTTTCACCCTCATCCCGCCCGACGAGGCGCGCGCCCGGTGGTTCGACGCACTGTCCGTCGCCATAAAGGCCGAGACCGTTGCTGCCCGCGACGCACTGGGCCGCGTGCTCGCCGAAACCACGTACAGCCCGGAGGCGCTCCCGGCTTTCCGGCGCAGCACGGTTGACGGCTACGCCGTGCGCGGCGCCGATACTTACGGCGCCAGCGACGCGCTGCCCGTCTACCTCGAAGTGGTCGGCGAGGTCATGATGGGCCGCCTCCCGGAAGTTGCGGTCGGCCCGGCGCAGGCGGCGCTGGTCCACACGGGCGGCGCGGTGCCGGAGGGCGCGGATGCCGTCGTGATGGTTGAGAATACCCAGCCCGCCGGCCCCGGCGAGATCGAAGTACTGCGCCGCGCCGCCGCCGGTGAAAACGTTATCCAGGTGGGCGAAGACATCCGGCCCGGCGCAGAGATTTTGCCCGCCGGCCATACGCTGCGCCCGCAGGACCTGGGCGGGCTGCTGGCGCTGGGCATCACCGAGGTGAAGGTCGCGCGCCGGCCGGTCCTGGCGATCATCGCCACCGGCGACGAGATCATCGCGCCCGGCACGCCGCCGATGCCCGGCCAAGTGCGCGATATCAACACGTACACCATCGGCGCGCAGACGCAGCTTGCCGGCGGAGAGCCGCTGCCGGTGGGCATCGTGCCGGACCGCGCCGATGCGCTCCGGGCTGCCGTCGCTGGTGCGCTGGCGCGCGCCGACGGCGTGATACTCTCGGCGGGGAGTTCGGTTTCGGTGCGCGATCTGACTGCTACGGTGATTAACGACCTGGGCAAGCCGGGTGTGCTGGTGCACGGCGTGGCCGTGAGGCCGGGCAAGCCGACGATTCTGGGCGTCATCGACGGTAAGCCGGTGATGGGGCTGCCCGGCAACCCGGTGAGCGCGATGAACGTCTACCGGCTGTTCGGTGTGCCATTGATCCGGCGCTTGCTGGGCGCGGCAGCCCCGGCGCGCCGGACGGTCGCGGCGCGGCTTGCCGTCAACGGGGCGAGCGCAGCCGGGCGCGAGGATTACATCTCGGTGCGGCTGCGCCCGGCGGACGACGGCGGTTTGCCCTGGGCCGAGCCGGTCTTTGGCAAGAGCAACTTGATCTATACGCTGGTCCATGCCGAAGGGGTGGTTAAGGTGTCGCTCGATGCAACCGGCCTCTACGCAGGGACGGAGGTCGAAGTGGAGTTGTTTTAAGTGTCCATGACTTGGCCGGTTCGCTCACTTATTGTAGGTCTAGTCCCGGTCTCGGCACATCCCGTATAATGCCTATAGGTTTGGGTTTCGGTCGAAGTTGGGTATTGAGGGCAAAAAATGATGAACGCTATGAGCAAAAAATTCACGTATGGCTTGTTTATCACTCTGTTGGTCTTGAGCATGGTAGTGGGGACCGCGTCCCCGGCTCTGGCGCAGGACTGGCCGCCGGTAGTGGGGCCGGGCTTTGCCTACGGGCCGCTTTTTGTTGACGCCTCGGTGCAAACCACTGACGAAGTTATCGTACCCTACCCGACCGGGGCCGCCGACGTGACGACGGTGTGCGCCGTCAGCGCCTATCGCACGGAAGGCGAAAAAGACCTGGGTTGGTATTGTTCTTCGGTCGGGGACCCCGCCCGGCGAGAGATTCGATTCGAGTTAGGCGCGACGCACGGCGACAAAGGAATAATTGGCGCGCTGGGCATCGTGTTCGACACGGCGATTTTCGAAGTGATCGAGTCGCAGCCCCGGCGCTTCGACTATACCGGCGATGGAAATCGATCTTCCTATCCGGTGCCTTTCTCGACGCCGCCCGGCACCATCCAGTTTATTTCCGTCAACACCTACCAGACCGGCTCGGACGATGACGTATCCTACCAACTCCTGGTAAATATGACCGAACAGTCGGCTCTGCCCGAAGACTCGACCGCTTACCAGGTGGATATAGCGAACGGCAACCGCGAGAGCTATGTCGATTACAGGTTCTTGACGATCCGCCCCAAGCCGGGGGTGTGGTGGTGGCACGAAGCCCAACAAGTGTATGACGGCGACCAGTTCCCGGTGTTGGTGAATATTGATCCCGGCATGCACACCGTTGCATTCTCGACGCTCACAACCTATGCCACTGGGCGGCTGATTGACTCGCGCGGCGACGGCGACTTCTCGGTAGATTCCTTTGCGGAGTACGCCAGCAGCGCCCAGATGCGGTTCAACATGTTCGGCGACCGGGGCGACGGCAGCACCCTGGCGGTTTTTCAACTCTATGTAATCCAGATTCCCTGGGATTATACTTACACGGAGGATGTGGGCGCAGAAGGCGACGCGGCGGGCGCTCAGGACGCCGCGCCGCAGGCGAGCAGCATCCCTGTCTTTACGCCGGCGGAAGCCACCGAGCGCGGCGCGACGACGGTCGAGTCGCGCTCGCCGGCCTCGCCCATAACCGCCGGGCAGGGCCGGCTGGTCGTCGGCGATCCGGGCGCGGCGGGATATTGGGTCTACATCGCCGGGACCGAGACGCAGGTCGGCGGCGCTTACGGCGACTGGTCTTACGAACTGTCGCCCGGCGAGTACGAGATCAGGAATAGTTACCGGGAGACGGTAGGGCAAGTCACGGTTCGAGATGGGTTAGAGACGGTCGCCAGTCTGGACACCGGGAAGCTGGCGGTCAGCGATCCGGGCGCGGCGGGGCACTGGGTCTACATCGCCGGGACCGAGACGCAGGTCGGCGGCGCTTACGGCGACTGGACCTACGGTCTTTACGGGGGCGAGTACGAGATCCGCAACGCTGCGGGCGAGGTCGTGGCACGGGCGGTCGTGGGGCGCGGGCAGATCACCGATGCCGACCTGGACACCGGGAAGCTG
>JAFGMM010000216.1 GCA_016927535.1 Anaerolineae bacterium | reverse complement strand
CCGGCGCACAGACTCGCTGCTTTTTGTGGCATTTTGGGTTAGCGCGCATCTGACTCCCCTCGCCCCTTGAGGGAGAGGGGTCGGGGGCGAGGGGGAGCAGGCGCTTAAGTTGATGCATACGGGGCGGGTTTCAAACCCGCCCCTACGCAAGCCGGCGACCGCGCTATATTGCAGAGCTACCAGCCGGTTTGTGAATTCTCGAAAGCAGGCTAAAATCTGGGTGGTTTGATTTTATTAACCTTAACACGAGGAGCGAGCCGATGACTCCGGTCGGTGCTTTTACCTTTGTTCTGCACAGCCATCTACCTTACGCGCGCATGGCGGGCCGGTGGCCGCACGGCGAGGAATGGATTCACGAGGCTGCCGCCGAGACCTATGTACCGCTGCTCCAGGCGCTCTACGATCTCCGGGAGCAGGGCGTCGAGTTCAAGCTGACGATTGGCATCACCCCGGTCCTGGGCGAGCAGTTGGCCGACGCGGACGTTAAGGATCACTTCGACCTGTACCTCCAGGAAAAGATCGAGGCGGCAGAGAAGGATATTCCGCGCTTCCAGGAGGAAGAAGACCTGCATATGGAATATCTCGCCACCTTCTACCGGGATTGGTTTACCAAGATCAAACACGACTTTGACGCGCGCTTCGACCGCGACCTCACTGGCGCGTTTAAACGGCTCCAGGATGAAGGTTACATCGAGATCATTACCAGCGGCGCGACGCATGGCTACATGCCGCTGCTCGGCCACGACTCGGCCATCTACGCGCAGATTCGGACCGGCATCGCCAACTACGAACGCCTGTACGGGCGCGCGCCGACCGGTATTTGGCTGCCGGAGTGCGCCTATCGCCCGGCCTACTACACCGAAGACGGCAAGCTGCGCCCCGGCATCGAGCGCTTTTTGTCCGAACTGGGGATCAAGGTGTTCTTCAGCGAGACCCACACCATTACCGGCGGCCGGCCGGTCGGCATGGCGGCGGGCGAGACCATTGGCCCTTACGGTGAGATTCGCCGCCGCTACGTGATCCCCATGTCCGAAAAAATGCCGCTCCGCCAGGCGACTACTTTCAAGCCTTACTACGTCTCCGATACCACCGCCGGCGCTGGCGCCGAGCAGCATTCCGGCGTGGCGGCGATTGGCCGCCAGAACCGCACCGGTATGCAGGTGTGGAGCGCCGATTGGGGCTATCCCGGCGATTACGACTACCGCGAGTTTCATAAGAAGGACGGCATCAGCGGGATGCAGTACTGGCGTGTCAGCGGCGCGCGCGTGGACCTGGGCTACAAAGACGCCTACCATCCCGACTGGGCGCAGTACAAGGTCGGACAGCACTCCGATCATTTCGCGTGGCTGGTAGAGCAGGAGCTAAAGGGCTACCACGACGCAACCGGCGAGTATGGCTTGATCGCGTCGAACTACGATACTGAGTTGTTCGGCCATTGGTGGTTCGAGGGCGTGGACTGGATTCGTGAGGTGCTGCGCAAGTTGGCCGCCAACCCCAACGTAGAGTTGACCACCGCCAGCGAATTCGTCGAAAAGCACCCGCCGCAGGAAGTGCTGCACATCCCAGAAAGCTCTTGGGGAGTGGGCGGCGGCCACTGGACTTGGGATAATCATGACGTATACTGGATGTGGATGCCAATTTGGGAGGCCGAGGCGCGCATGGAGCGCCTGGTCGCGGCGCACCCGGACGCGGACGGCGACGCGCGTTTCGTGCTCGACCAGGCCGCGCGCGAACTGCTGCTCTTGTCTTCGAGCGACTGGCCCTTCCTGGTGACGACCGGCCAGGCGAAGGAATATGCCATCCAGCGCTTTCTGGGCCACGTGGAGCGCTTTAACGAACTGCTGGACTCGCTGGAAGCTGAAACGCCCAATCGCGCGTTGGCCGAGGGGTACTGGGAGCGCGACAAGGTGTTCCCGAACATAGATTATCGTTGGTTTGCTGCGCGCTAACTCGATTGCGCGCCGGATGCATGTATGATTATGGTCCGCTGAACGTTCTCATCGCTGCGGCAGAAGCCGTCCCTTTCGTCAAAGCCGGCGGCCTGGCCGACGTGGCCGGGTCGCTGCCGGCGGCCCTGCGTGCGTTGGGACACGATGCGCGCCTGGTGCTGCCGCACTATTCGATGATCGACGATGAAGCGTGGGGGGTGCGCCGGCTCTTTAACTTTGTGATGCGGCGTGCCGGCGATTGGGCGCTGGTCCGGGTGAGTTGCTGCGATGTAGACGGCGTGCCGGCTTACTTAATCGGCGGGTGCCCGTGGTTCTGCGGCGATGAACGGCTTTACTTCGGCTGCGAAGAGGATGCGCCGCGCTATTTGTTTTTCTGCCAGGCTGTGATCGAGCTTGGGCGTCATGTGAGCATGACCGGGCAGGGGCGCCCGTGGGTGCCTGATGTCATCCATACCAATGACTGGCATATGGGATTGATCCCGTTTCTGCTGCACCGGCTGCGCGGAAGCGATAGGATCGGGCAAGTCGCCACCCTGCACACGATCCACAACATCGCTTACCAGGGCGACTGCGCCGGCGAATGGCTGCGCAGGCTGGCGATCCCCCCGCGTGAACACTCGCTGCTGCGCTGGCTGGATAAAACCGATAACCTCATGGCGATTGGCATGGCCTATGCCGATGCCGTGAACACGGTCAGCCCGCGCTATGCGTTGGAGCTTGAACAGCCCTATTTTGGCTGCGGCCTTGATCCCCTGGTGCGCGCCCGCGCCGCCGCCGGCGAGATGTTCGGCGTGCTGAACGGGATCAACATGGCGAAGCGCGACCCCGCCGCTGACCCCGCCCTCGCCGCCAATTACTCGGTCGAGACCTTGAACCGGCGGGTCGAGAACAAGCGCGCGCTGCAACAAGAGGCTGGGCTGGCGGTCCGGGACGACGTGCTGTTGGTCGGGATGGTATCGCGGCTGGTGGAGCAGAAAGGGCTTGACTTGGCGCTGCCGGCGCTGTGGCAGTTGCTCGGCGAGGCCGATGTGCAGTTTGTGCTTCTCGGCACCGGGGAGGCGCATTACATGGACGGCCTGCGTTGCCTGGAAGAGGCGTTCCCTGGCCGGGTCCGCGCGTTCCTGGAGTTCCACGCCCTACCCGCGTCGCAGATCTACGCCGGCTGCGACGCTTTTTTGATGCCGTCGCGCTTCGAGCCGTGCGGCATCGGGCAGATGGTCGCCATGCGCTACGGCGCGTTGCCGGTGGTGCGGGCGACCGGGGGACTTGCCGATACCGTGGTCAACTATGATGATGGCAGCGCTACCCAGGGCACCGGCTTTGTCTTCGACGCCTATACCCCTGACGCGCTGCTGGGCACCTTGCGCTGGGTTTTGCACGTCTATCACCGGCGCCCCTTGGTCTGGCAGCGGATGCAGCTCCGCGCGATGCGGATCGACTTCTCGTGGGGCGCTTCGGCGTCGGAGTATGTGCGGCGCTACCGGCAGATCGCCGCGGCCCGGCAGCGCCAGGGGCAGCTTTACGCAACGGGTTGATTGGGCTTGTGGATATGATATGCCTTGATGATTATTTTTGAGAGGGGGAAGCTATGCGTGCACGAGCAGTGATCCTGGCCGGCGGTGAAGGGACGCGGCTGGGGGTCTTGACCGCCAAGCGCGCCAAGCCGGCGGTGCCTTTTGCCGGCAAGTACCGGATCATCGACTTCACGCTCTCGAACTGCGCGAATTCGGGCGTCTTCGACGTGTTGGTGCTGACGCAGTACCGGCCTCATTCGCTTAACGAGCATATCGCACGGGGGCGGCCCTGGGATATGGACCGGAGCTTCAGCGGCGGCGTGCAGCTTTTGCAGCCTTTTAAAGGGCGGCAGATCGGCGATTGGTATAAGGGCACTGCCGACGCGGTGACGCAAAACCTATCTTTTGTGACCGCCGGGAACCCGGAGGTTGTTTTGATCCTCTCCGGCGACCACATCTACGAGATGGATTATGCGGTGTTGGTTGACTTTCACCAGAAGCAGAACGCCGATGTCACGATCTGCACGATCCGCGTGCCGATGGACGAAGCGCCGCGCTACGGCATCCTGGACACCGACGAGGAGTACCGGGTCATCAGTTTCTTGGAGAAGCCGGCCAACCCGCCCAGCAACCTGGCCTCGATGGGCGTATACGTGTTCGATACCAAGGCGCTGGATAAGGTGCTGACCATCGACCAGAAGCGCCGCAATTCGAACCACGATTTCGGCAAGGATATTGTCCCGTACATGATGGAGCAGGATTACCGGGTGTTCGCGTACCCGTTCGGCGGTTACTGGATTGATGTCGGGACGCTGGATGCCTATTGGGAGGCACACATGGACCTGCTGGGCCGCCCGCCTTCGCTGGATTTGATGGATCGCAACTGGGTCATTCATACCCGCAGCGAGGAGCGCCCGCCCGTGTTTATCCAGGCCGGCGCGATGGTGCGCGACAGCTTGATTACCGACGGCTCGGTGATTGCGCCGGACGCGCTGGTCGAGCGCAGTGTGCTTTCGCCGGGCGTGTACGTGGGGCCGGAGGCGGTGGTACGCGAGTCGATCATCCTGACCGACACTTACATCGAAGCCGGCGCGGTCATCGAGCGCTGTGTGATCGACAAAATCTGCGTGGTGGGTCACAATGCCGTGGTCGGCGAAATCTGCGAGATTCCCGGCGACCTGGGCATCACGACCGTCGGCAAGAATACCTATCTGCCGGCAGAGATCAAGGTCGGGCGCGGCGCCGTCATCGGCGCCGACCTGCGCCCGGAAGATTTCAACGGCAGAAAGGAGCTTGCCCAGGGCGCCGAATTGGGAATCGTCCGCAAGCACTGAGCGGCGCGGGCGGCGTCGAGGCGGGCGGTTATCTACCCGGACGCCCGCCTTTCTTTATGTGTGTCATGTGTCAGTAGGTTAGTGCAAAGTCAATGCAGACGCTTTGAGTGTTGACCTCACCCCCCGCCGCGCTGCGCGCGCCTTCCCCCCTCTCCACGCCGTGGAGAGGGGGGACAGAGGGGGGTGAGGTTCAAGCAGCAGAATCCATATTCAAGGTATCAGCCTTGCCCTTGCATTAGGGCGGCAGGCGCAGGAGAGCGGGATTGATTCGTAGGAAGTATTTGTGTCTGCACGCGCATTTCTACCAGCCGGCGCGTGGTAACCCGGTTACCGGCGAGGTGGGCGTGGAGCCGTCGGCTGCGCCGTACCAGAACTGGAACGAGCGCATCACCGCCGAGTGCTACCGCCCTAACGCCGAGTTGGGCAACTTGCAGCACCTCAGCTTTAACTTTAACGAGACGCTCCTGACCTGGCTGGAGCGCCGGCACCCCGATGTCTACCAAATGGTGCTCGACGCCGACCGGTACAATGTGGCGACCTATGGCGCCGGCAACGCGGTCGCATCGACCATGCACCATACGATTTTGCCGCTCGCGCGGCGGCGCGATAAGCGCACGCAGGTCGCGTGGGGCAGGGCGGCGTTTATATACCGCTTTGGCCGCCCGCCGGAGGGGATTTGGCTGCCGGAGATGGCGGCGGATCTGGAAACCTTGAGCGTGATTCAGGAATTGGGGTTTCAGTTTACCATTCTCAGCCGGGGGCAGATTGCCTCCGGCCCCAAAGACGAGAAGGTCGAGGAGCCGGCCGGCCCTTACTGGGTGGCGCTGCCGGGCGGCGAGCGCATCGCGGTCTTTGTGCGGCACGAGCGCTTTTCCAGGGAACTGGCTTTTAATATCGGCACCCTGGGCGGGGCGGCGCACTGGACGCACCGGGCGCTGATGCCGTACCGCCGGTATGCGGGACCGCTGTCACTGGCGGCGGTGGACGGCGAGACGTTTGGTCACCACCACCAGGGCGAATACCAGTTCTTGCGCTGGCTGATGCGCTACGAGGCGGCGGCTTCGGGCTACCCGACGACGACGCTGGCCCGCTTCTTCCAGGATAACCCGCCGCAGGAGTTCGTGGAGATCAAAGAGCGGACCTCGTGGAGCTGTTATCATGGGCTGGCGCGCTGGGTTTCGGGGTGCGACTGCACGCCGGGGCCGAGCAACTGGAAAGGCGCGCTTCGCCGGGCGCTCGACAACCTGGCGCACGAGATCGACCTTTTGTATGTCCGCATGGTGGAGCCGCTGGGTGTGGACCCGTGGGCGCTGCGCGACGGCTACATGGCCGTGATTTTCGACCGGATCGCCGGCCCCGGCTATTTGGCGCAGGCCGGGCTGCGCCTGGACGAAAACACGGCGGCGCGGGTGTTGGATATGCTGCGCGCCCAGTATCACGCGCAGGTGATGTATACTAGCTGCGCGTTTTTCTTCGAGAACCTGAACCGGCCCGAACCGCGCTATGCGATCGCCAATGCGGCCTATGCGCTGCACCTGGCGCGCCGCGCGACCGGCGTCGATTTGAGCGGGCTGTTCCGTAACGACCTGGCGGTAACCTACGGCGGCGGGGATGGAAGCAACGGGATGGAAATCTACGACGCCGTTGTGCGCGAGCTTGGGATCGAACGGCTGCCGGGCTGAGGATAGGGAGTATTTTTTCTGCTAAATCTGCGAAGTTGTTCACTATGCAGGGTGCTGCTGGCATGTTAAGCTCGACGGGCGCTAAAGTCGGGCATATTTTGTCTTCCAAATCCAAATAAGGAGAAGAAATTCATGTCGGTTGGCGAAATCAAAATCGACGGGCTTGTCCCTCAAGAGATGGCGCTGCGGGCCGAAACTATCGGCGTGCGGAAAGCCGGTCTTGATGTGGTGACCATGTTTGCGCTGGCAGTG
Source organism: Anaerolineae bacterium (assembly GCA_016927535.1). Classification (GTDB taxonomy): domain Bacteria; phylum Chloroflexota; class Anaerolineae; order Aggregatilineales; family JAFGMM01; genus JAFGMM01. Next base: position 2,457 of record JAFGMM010000216.1, on the reverse strand, counting down.
TTGGCGGGCGCCTTCATCGGTCTGGGCGCGATCTTTGCAACGACCGTCACGACGACCGGGGGCGTTGAAGTGTCGTTCGGTGTGAATAAGCTCCTGGGCGGGCTGGTCTTCTGCCTCGGCCTTATCCTCGTTGTCGTCGCGGGGGCCGAGCTTTTCACCGGCAATAATCTCATTGTCATGGCGTGGGCCGGCGGTAAGGTTACTACACAGGCGCTGCTGCGCAACTGGGTAGTCGTGTACGCCGGCAACTTCGTCGGTTCTATCGGCACGGCGATTCTGATGTACCTCACCAAGCAGTACACATTCGCCGGCGGTCAGGTCGGCGTAACCGCGCTGAACATTGCCAACAGCAAAGTTAACCTGGAATTTGTGCAAGCCATTGCACTGGGCGTCATGTGCAACGCGCTGGTCTGTCTGGCGGTCTGGCTGACCTTCAGCGCGCGCAGCACCACCGACCGGATTCTGGCGATTGTCTTCCCCATCGCGGCGTTCGTCGCGGCCGGCTTCGAGCACTCTGTCGCCAATATGTACTTCATCCCGATGGGGTTGTTCATCAAGAACTTCGACCCCGGCTTTGTCAGCGATATGGGGTTGACCGACAAGGTCGCCGGCCTGGACTGGGGATCGTTCCTGGTCAATAACCTGCTGCCGGTGACCATCGGCAACATCATCGGCGGGGCGGTGTTGGTGGCGCTGGTTTACTGGTTCGTTTATCTGCGCCGCCGCAACGAATAGTATTGATCGCGGGATTAGCCCGCTTAAAACAAAGCGCCTGGTAATACAAAAGACAGACCGCGAAAGTTCAGCGGTCTGTCTTTTTGCGATGCCCTGGAGAGGACTCGAACCTCCACGTCCATAGGACACAGGCCCTCAACCTGCCGCGTATGCCAATTCCGCCACCAGGGCTTAACTGACGCTTATTTTACCATCCGCGTCGGCGCTGTCAATATCAAATTTTCTCCTTCGGCAGCGCCTATGGATGAGCCGCCCGGTTGATCGGCTCGATCCAATACAACTGGGCGTCGCCCTCTGCTACCCAACCCTCGACGCCGCTGCTGTGGAGACGGACTCGCCACCACACGTACTCGACGCCGTGCACGGCTGCGCACGCCGGCCCGTCGATTACGTCGAAGCTCACGCCCGGCCCGATGCTGGCGACGTCTTCGCCGGCGCCGGGCTGCTCGCGCAGATAAGTCGGCGTGGTGTCTTTGGGGTTGGTCTGCCCCTGGTAGCCGAGACGCATCCGGGCCGGCGGCGCTCCTGCGCAGACCGGCGCCGGTGTCGCTACCGCCAGGCCCGCGTTGGCCGCGTCCAGCGGGTGCAGCCAGTAAATACCCTCAAACCCTTCGGCGACCCACCCTGCCAGCCCGCTCCCGTGCGCCACGACCTGCCACCACGCCAGGTCGTAGCCGGAAAGGGTGGCGCACTGTGGCCCGCCGACGACATCGAATGTCTCCTCCGGGTAAAGGTGCCCGATTCGCGCGCCGGCCGGCGTATACCGGATGTTGCTCAGCGGCTCCTCGCCCGGCAAGGTCTGGCCCTGGTAGCCTACCACCAGGCGCGGCGTCGGCGAATCGGCGCAGGCAACCGGAGCGGTCGTTAAGGTCGGGATGGTGGTCACGGTGGGGCGCGGCGTTGTGGTCGCCGTCCGAGTAACCGTTAAAGTCGGCGCATCGGTCGGCGGCGGCGACGGCGAAGCAGTAACCGTCGCCGTCGCGGTTCCGGTCGGGGTCGCGCTCGCCGCGCCACGGACGGCTACCCGGGTCGGCGCGACGGTCGGCAAGGGCGTCACGGTGCCGGTCGGGCGCACCAGCGAAAGCATGGCTGCCTGGGTTGCGGTGCGTTCCGCCTTGCCCACGTACAACATCACCAGGTCCGCGCCGACCACCAGCGCTACGATAAGCGCAAGCCCCAGCAGCAGCCCCCACAGCGGCAGCCGGCGCTTTTTCGCTGCCGGTAGGGTTACCGCTTCCGTCGAGCCGGTGCGGAGCGGCGGTCCATCAGGGAGAGTGTCCTGTTCGTCTGATGAAGTCTCCTGCGGCGCGACCAGAACCGCGCGCCGCAGCGCGTCCGCCATCTGGCCGGCAGTCTTAAAGCGATCCTCCGGCGCCTTTGCCAGCGCCTTTGTGATGACCTTCTCCACCGCTCCGGGCAGGTCGGGCCGCCGGGTGCGCGGCATAGGCAGCGGCTCGTGGACGTGCTTGTAGATGACCGCGATGGGCGTATCTGCCGTAAAGGGCACCTCGCCGACCAGCATCTCGTACAGGAGGACGCCGAGCGAGTAAATATCGGCCCGCGCATCGACCGGCTGGCCCTGGCCCTGTTCCGGCGACATATAGGCCGGTGTGCCCAGCGCGCCCGACCGCGTGAGGTCGCTGGTCGATTCGATCATGCGCGTCAGCCCAAAGTCGCTCAAGAGCACGTTGCCGCTCTCGTCGAGCAGGACGTTGCTGGGCT
>JAFGMM010000215.1 GCA_016927535.1 Anaerolineae bacterium | reverse complement strand
TCATCTTTTGAATGAGGGCTTACCCATTCCTATTGATTTTTCGCTTACCCCTTTATGGGGTTTTTAAAAGTGTCCGGTAGTGAATGCGCCGCATAGGATACGGCGCGGTCCACGCCGTTAAAGATGCGCTCGGTCCACGAGCGGAATCGCGCCCGGTCGCCCGCCGGGATGCCCAGCATCTCCGCGATGAGGGTAGCCGTGAAAGGGAACGTGAAATCGGCCACCAGGTCGATCACGCCGTCCGCCGGCATGCTATCGACCAGCAAACCGGCCAGGTCTTCCATGCGCGGCTGCATCGCGCGCACCGCCGGCAGGATGAACATCCGGCGCATCAACTGGCGCAGGCGGGTGTGCTCCGGCGGGTCATAGCTCAGCAGGTCCCATTCCACCGCGCCGATAGGATGCCGCTCGCGCTGTCCGGGCGTGAGAAGCCTGTGATACTCACGGCCAAAGCGCGGGTCGTGCAGCATGTCCCAGCAGTCCCGGTAGCGCGTCAGCAGCCACACCGCGCCCCCGGTCACCGGGTCCGGCTCCGGCAGGCGATAGACCGGCGCTTCGGCGCGCATCCGCTCGTACACGGGATGCGGGTTGGCGCGGGCGCGCGACGACGTGAAATCGTAAGTCGATTCGGACATAGAAGTTCGTTCCTTCAAATCCAGGTGCAAGCGCGAGTATACCACGCCCCAATCTGGGCAGTATACACCGATGGCTTGTGCCAGGTTTTCGATAAAGATACACTTAAAGATAAATCGTCTACTCAAGGTTTGCGGCATCTTTACGACGACCAGAACGACGACAAGACTTTTTTTATCATGAGGAAGAGATGACTTATAGATCGTATTCACGAATCGGAGTCTACATCGATGTCTCTAATATCTATCGAAGCGGCGGCAGCCGCATGCAGTACGGCGTCCTACGCGAGTTCGCCGCACGCGACGGCGGCGAACTCGTCCGGCTCAACGCTTATACGAGCCTGGATGTCGAGCGTACTAAGGTAGATTATACTTATAAGACGAATGTTAATAATTTTTACTCGGTGCTGAGAGATTTAGGCTACAAGGTTATCACGAAAGAAGTCAAATGGTACGAAGACGAGGCCGGCGGGCGCTATGGCAAGGCTAACGCCGACCTCGACCTCGCCGTCGATATGCTGCTCCAATCCAACAACCTGGACCGCGTGCTCCTGGTCACCGGCGACGGCGACTTTACGCGCGTGGTCCGGGCGGTGCAAAACAAAGGCTGCCGCGTCGAGGTGATGGCGCTGGACAACGTTTCTTTCGAGCTGCGCCGCGAAGCCGATATGTTCATGTCCGGCTACCTGATCCCGAACCTCATTCCCACCACCAGCTATCAGCCCGACCAGCCGCCCTGGGGCGCGGTCGGTTCGCGGGTGCGCGGCGTGTGCTACACCCACAAACAGGATTACGGCTTCATGCGCTACCTGAACGAGATCGCGCCCGGTCTCTGGCTCACCGATACCCGGCGCACCGATTCGCCCTACGGCAGCGTGTTCTTCCACGACTCGAACCTGCCCGATGGTGTAGACCCCAGCATGCTGCCGAATCGTAACCATATCTTCGAGTTCGACCTGATGTCGTCATCACGGCAGCAGGGCTTCCAGGCCGAGAACATCGAGCTTGTGAGCGTTTCGTCGCCGTAGCCGGGCGCGCGCCGCTACGCCGCCGGCGTCTCGACGGGATGCGCCTCGCCGCGCGTGACGAAGAACATGCACACAATCGCCAGCACGAAGAACGCCGGCGCGACGAGAAAGATCATGCTGTAGTTGCGCCCGGCCAGGTCGATGATGACACCGTTGAGCACCGGCCCGAAGATCGCCGCCGACTGCGAAGCGAAGTAGTATAGGCCGGTATAGGTGCCCAGCAGGCGCTCGTCGTCGGTGGTGTCTACCACCATCGGCAGCGAGTTGATGTTCACCAGCGCCCAGGCTGCGCCGCCCAGCGCCAGGATGACCACGACGACGGTCACGTTCTGGACGAAGAACGCAATCACCAGCAGCACGGCAAAAATCACCAGGCCGGCGCTGATGGTGCGTTTGCGCCCGAAGCGCGTGCCGATGTAGCCGGCCGGCACCGCGAACACGATGAACGCAATCAGCGCCGCCGAAAACAGCATCGGCGCCGCGCCTGCCGAGACTTTCAGCGTGGTCGTGGCGTAGGAGGTGAAGAAGGTCTCGACCGCGTTGTAGCCGACGAACCAACCGAAGATCGCCAGCAGCAGAAACACCAGGCTGCGGCGGTAGGCCGGCGGGACCAGTTTCACGCCTTTGAGGCCCTGGCGGGCGGCTTCTTCGTCGCTCTCCTCGTGGGGCAGCGAGGATACGTCGGGTTCTTTGACCGTGAAGAAGAGCAGGATCACCGCCGCGACCAGCACCACCGACGAGACCAGGAACGGGATCACCGGGTCGGTATCGAACAGGCGCGCCAATCCCAGCGTTGCGATGATGCCGCCCACGCCGCCCATCAGGTTAATCACGCCGTTGGCTTTGCTGCGCAGCGGCGAGGGGATCAGGTCGGGCATGAGCGAGATCACGGGCGTGCGGAAGATCGCCATCGCCAGCAGCATCAGGCCGGCCGCCACCATGAACAGCGCAAACGCGCCCCCGTTGTCCGGGACGCTGCCGCTCGCCGCCGGGTCGATCATCCCCGTCGCGGCGGGGATCAGCACGAACGCTGCCGCCGCCAGCGGCGCGCCGGCCAGGATGTAGGGATAGCGCCGGCCGATGCGGGTGCGGGTGCGGTCGCTCCACACGCCGATCACCGGCAGGATGAACAGCGCCGCGATGTTGTCCAACGTCATGATGAAGCCGGTCACCGTGGCGTTCAGGCCGAAGCCCACGTAGGGCGTGATGGTCACCTTCGCGCCGATGGTCAAATCTTCGTCGCTCGCGGCAGCGTTGAGCGCCATCAACGTTTCGGCGGTCACGTCTTCGTACTGCGCCGCGATGGACGCCCAGGTATCGCCTTCGACCACTTCGTGAGTCACGGCGCCGGCCTGCCGGTCGTACTCGGTGTTGCCGCCCTGGAGAAAGATAGGGACGAAAGCGTTGTAAATCTGCCACATGACGCTGATGCCCAGAAAGCCCAGCCCGATCAAGAATGTCTTGCGCCAGTCGAGTTTCATGGTCGCAAATTCCCCCCTTGAGGTTGTGCCGAAAAGCGCGAAGCGGATAATACCACATCCGCGCATTTAAACGGTATGGCGGGCGGGGTATAATCGCACAAACGATTTAGATTCAAGGATTCTGCGCGATGCGCGTCTGTGGTAGAAGCTCCGCTCCCCGCATAAATACACAAAATAATACATATCTTGAATCAGAAAATGTATGATTGTACACAGTGAGGTGTTGGCGAAAGCCGGAGGGGATATGGTAGACATCCAGGACTTACAGCGCCGGGTCAAGCTGCAAGAAGAAAAACTCGAACTGACCGTAACCATCGACTACATCCGGGACAAGAACAACGATCTTACGACCATGCTCTCGCAGTTGGCGACGCTGCTCACCCTCCAGTTTCGCGCCGAGACCTGTTTGATCTGCCTGGCGAACCACGAGACCGGCGAACTCGAACTGAAAGCGGTCAGCGAGCGCGGCACGCCGCCCGATTTGCTGGCCGGCGTCATCGACCGCGAGCTTGCCGGGCGTGTGCTGCGCCTCGACCAAACCGCGACCTGGCACGGCGACGCGGTGCCGGAGACGCTGCGCCGCGTCTACCCGGATGACGACGTTTACCTGATAGTGTCGCCCATCATCATCGACGCCACCGACCGCCTGGGCGCCATTCTGGTCGCCCGCAAACGCACACCCTTCGGCGCGGATGAAATCGAGGTCTTCACCTTCGCCGAAGACCTGATCGATTCGGCGGTGGTGCAGGGCTACACTTACCACGAACTCCAGCAGCGCAACAAAGAACTCGAAACCGTCTACCGGATCGACCAAATCCGCGACCGAAATCTGAAATTCGACGACATGCTCACCGAGGTGCTGCAAGAGCTGCGGCAGGTGATCCAGGCCGAGATGGGTTTCATCATGCTCTACGACCAGAGCGGAAACCAGCTCGAACTGCGCGCCGCCACCACCGAGGACGATCTTTTTCGCACCATGTCCTTTTACTCGGTGCTGGAAGCGACCGCGCACCGGGCGCTGGCCGAGGCGGCCGCGATCCGCGACAACAACCCCGCTAACGGGCTGCGCTCGGTGATGTGTATTCCGCTGATCCTCAACAACCGGATCATCGGCGTGCTGGGCGTGGTCAACGCCTACCGGTCGGGCGGGTTCAACCTATCCGACCACCGCCTGCTGAACGCCATCGCCAGCCAGATCGACACCGCCATCTTCGAGAGCAACGAGAAGCGCAAGCTGCGCAAGGTGTTAGGCCGGTCGGTTGACCCGCACGTGATGGAGCGGCTGCTGGAAAACCCCAACGTCGATTTCTTGCGGGGTGAGCGAATGGTGCTCACGGTGCTGTACTCGGATTTGCGCGGCTCTACCCGCATGACCGAGCGCACCGACCCGGAGTTGATGGTGGGCTTCGTCAACGATTACCTGGGCCGTATGACCGAAGTGATCCTATCGTATGAAGGCACGCTCGATAAGTTCGTCGGCGATGAGGTGATGGCGCTGTTCGGCGCGCCCTGTGCGCAGGGCGACCACGCGCTACGCGCGGTCACCGTGGGCCTGGAGATGCAGAAGGCGCACCAGGGGGTGATGAACGACTGGCGCATGCGCGGCGTCGAACCAGCGCCGATGGGCATCGGCATCGCCACCGGCGAATTGACGGTGGGCGAGATGGGCTGCCAGCAACGCACCGACTACACGGTCATCGGGCCGGCGGCGAACTTGGGGGCGCGCATCTGCGCAACCGCCGGGCCGGGGCAGGTACTCATCAGCCGGGAAACCTACGAGATGGTGAAGGATCAGATCCGGGTCGAGCCGGTCCCCGGCGTGAGCTTAAAAGGCGTCGGCGAGGTCACGCTGTACGAGGTCAGGCGTATGCTCGCCCAGGTCGATAAGGCCGCGCTGCCGGCGACGAGTTAGAGGCTTACTGCGCTTTCGCTAACGCTAAGGAAACACGGTGTCTGACGAACCTGTCGAACTGCAAAGGTTCGAGTTTGAGATTGTTACGCTCGACCGGCAGGGCGAGGTGATCGCATCGCAAGCGTGCCGGGCACAGCAGTTCACGGAAGACCTGGGAAACGGCGCTGTTCTCGAAATGGTTGCGATCCCCGGCGGGACGTTCCAGATGGGATCGCGCACAGGCGAAGGATACGACGACGAACGCCCTCAGCACCGGGTCAAGGTTGCGCCGTTCTTGATGGGCAAGTATCCGGTCACACAGGAGCAGTGGGCGGCGGTGATGAAGTGGACGCCTCCCTACCGCTGCAAGGGGGCGAAGCGACCGACGGACCGGATATCGTGGGACAGCGCCTGGGAATTCTGCACACAGCTCTCGAAACAAACCGGGCGGGACTACCGTCTGCCGGGCGAGGCGCAGTGGGAGTATGCCTGCCGTGCCGGCACGGTGACGCCGTTCTACTGCGGCCTCACGCTCACGACCGATTTGGCAAACTACGTCGGCTACCACACGTATCTCGCCGAGCCGAAGGGCGTCTACCGCCACGAAACAACCGAAGTCGGGAGCTTTGCGCCGAATGGGTTTGGCCTCTATGACATGCACGGCAACGTTTGGGAGTGGTGCGCGGATGCCTGGCACGATACCTATGCCGGCGCGCCCGGCGACGAACGGGTATGGGAGCACGGGAATGCTTCACACCGGGTCTTGCGCGGCGGATCGTGGCACGACCCGCCCGGTCTCTGCCGCTGCGCCGCGCGGCTTAAATTAGGATCGACCGAGGGAGATGATTGTATTGGATTTCGTGTCATGCTGGCGTCGCTCGAAAGGCAAGACGTTCACGGCGCAGCGCCGGCCATGAGCCGGATTCGAAAGTGGCTGCGCCGCTGAGTTTTTTCAATATTCTATACACGATTTCTAGAGAATCTTTGCTCTCGTGCGATGATATGCCACAATAGGAATGTACTAAAGGGCGTATTTCATGGCACAGCCAGAGTTGATGCAAATCGGCAATCGCTACCGGCTGCACGGCAAGCTGGGCGCGGGTGGCATGGGGATGGTCTACCTTGCCACCGACCGCTTGACCGGCGACCGGGTGGCGCTCAAGCGCGTCGTCACCGCCGCCGTCGCCGACCAATTCGGCGCGGACCTGCTCGCGGACTACCGCCAGGCCGAGATGCGCCTGGCGCTGGCGCACGAGTTTCAACTGCTCGCCTCGCTCCGGCACCCCAATATCATCAGCGTGCTCGACTACGGCTTCGACGAAACCCACCAACCCTATTTCACGATGGACCTGCTCGAAGACGCGCAGACCATCTTAACCGCCGGACAGGACAAAAACCGTGCGGCCCAAATTGATTTGCTGCTCCAGGTATTGCAGGCGCTCGCCTACCTGCACCGGCGCGGCGTGCTGCACCGCGATTTAAAGCCGGGTAACGTGCTGGTCGATGCCAGGACCGGGCAGGTGCGCGTTCTGGACTTCGGCCTCTCGGTGAGCCGGGCGAGCCGGCACCAGACCGGTGTCGCCGGGACGATGGGAACGCTGGCGTACATGGCGCCGGAGGTGCTGGACGGCGAGAACTTCAGCGCGCTTTCCGACCTGTACGCGGTGGGTGTGATTGCCTATGAGTTAATGGCGGGGCGCCATCCCTTCGATACCAGCAACCCGGCAGTGCTGGTCAGCGACATTTTCAGCACGCTGCCCGACCTGTCGTTGATCGAACATACCGGGCTGTCGCTGGTACTCCAACGGCTGCTGGCTAAAGACCCGCTGGCGCGCTTCGCCGACGACGACGAAGCTATCGAAGCGCTGTGCCGGGCAGTGCGGCGCAAACCGCCGCAAGAGACGCCCGCCATCCGCGAGAGCTTCTTGCAGGCCGCCGAATTCGTGGGACGCGACGCCGAATTGGCGCGGCTCGAAGCGGCGCTGGTGGATGCGCTCACCGGCCGGGGGAGCGCCTGGCTGGTGGGCGGCGAGAGCGGCGTGGGCAAATCGCGGCTGCTGAACGAACTGCGCACGCGCGCGATGGTGCAGGGCGCGGTGACGCTGTACGGGCAGGGCGTGGCCGAGGGCGGGCGGCCCTACCAGCTCTGGCGCGAACCGGTCCGGCGGCTGGCGCTGGCGGCTGAGCTGACCGACCTGGAGGCGAGCATTCTCAAAGAGATCGTGCCCGATATCGGCGACCTGCTGGGCCGTGCGGTGCCCGACGCGCCGGAGATGGAGGCGAGCGCGGCCCAGCAGCGCCTCCTGCTGACCATCGCCGCGCTGTTCCGAAAGGCGGTCGCCCGGCAGCCGGTGGTGCTGCTGCTTGAGGATTTGCAGTGGGCGGTCGAGAGCCTGGAACCGCTCAAGCAGCTTCAGCGCTGGCAGCGCCACGCAATCGAGGCGGGCGAGCCGGCGCCGCTGCTGATCGTCGGGAGCTACCGCGACGATGAGCGCCCCGGCCTGCCGGAGGCGATCTCGGCGGATGCGCCGCCTGCGTTGATCCGGCTGGAGCGCCTGTCGCCCGCCGCCATCGCCGAACTGAGCGAGTCGATGCTGGGCGAGGCAGGGCGCAAACCGCAGGTGCTCGACCTGTTGCAGCGCGAGACCGAGGGCAATGTCTTCTTCCTGGTGGAGGTGGTGCGCGTGATGGCGCAGGAGGCCGGCGGCCTGAGCAACATCGGGCGCGAGACGCTGCCGGAGACCGTATTTGCCGGCGGAGTCCAGAAGATCATCCAGCGGCGCTTTGCGCGGGTGCCGGATGCGCACCGTCCCTTGCTGAAACTGGCGGCGGTGGTGGGCCGCGAGTTGAACTTGGCGATCCTGCGCCGGGTCGAGCCGGACGCCGACTTCGAAACCTGGCTGACCACCTGCGCGAACGTGGCGGTCCTGGAGCCGGTGGAGCAGCGCTGGCGCTTCGCACACGACAAAATCCGCGAGGCGCTGCTGGTCGATTTGAGCGACGCGGAGCGCCGGACGCTCAACCGGCGGGTCGCCGAAGCGATTGAGGCGGTCTATCCCGGCGACGCGGACTACGTGGCCGTGCTGGTGAAGCACTGGCGCGCCGCCGGCGACCGGGCAAAGACCGCCCATTACACGCATATCCTGGGCGAGCAATACCTGTCGGTCAGCGCGCTCCGAGATGCGCTGGAGGCTTTCGAGCAGGCGTTGGCAGCCATCCCGGCACAGGATGCCTCCACCCGCGCGGAAGTGCATGCCAAGATGGGGATCACCTACCACGGGATGGGCGATTTCCCGGCGGGAGGGCGTCACTTCGAGGCAGCGTTGAAGCTGGCGCGCGTGTCGGGCAATCGTCAAATCGAACTGCGGTCGCTGCGCGGGATGGCGGCGGCGGCGTGGTGGCGCGGCGACGAAGCGGCGGGGCGGGATCACCTGGAAGAATGTTTGGCGCTGGCCCGCGCAGCCGGCGCGCAAGCCGCGATTGCCGGCGCGCTGGGGGCGATGGGCGTCTTCGAGCGGCAGCGCGGCTGCTACGGGGCGGCCCGGCAGTACCACGAAGAGGAACTGGCGATTTACCGCGCGCTCGGCGATACCTATGGCGTGGCGGATGCGCTCAACAACCTGGGCGGCATCTACTGGACGCTGGGCAGCTACGAGGATGCGAAGCGCTACCGCGAGGAAAGCCTGGCGCTGTTCAAGCAGTTGGGCGACCGGCGCGGGATTTCGATAGCGGTCAACAACCTGGGTAATATTGCGTGGCTGCAAGGGCGCTATGCCGACGCCGAAGCGTATTACCAAGAGAGCCTGGCGATTGCGCGCGAGATCAGCTCGCGGGGCAGCATCGGCGTGGCACTGAACAACCTCGGCGGGGTAACCACGGCCCAAGGCAAGTACGGCGAAGCGCTGCACTATTACGAACGGGCTTTGGCGGTCCGGCACGATATCGGCGACCTGCGCGGAATCGCCAGCACGCTCTCGGATATGGGGCACCTATACACCGAGCAGGGCGAACTGGGAACAGCCTGGCGATATTTGAAAGATGCGCTGCGCCGGGCGGTCGAGACCGGGGCGATTCCGTTCGTGGTGCGCACACTGGTGCGGGTGGGGGCGGTGTATGCGCGCGCAGACGAATACGAGCGCGCGGCGGCGTTCCTGGGGTTGACGGTGGATCACCCGGCGCTGGCAATTTACGCCCGGCAGTTGGACGTCGAACCGCTGTTTGCCCGGCTGCGAACGCGCCTGGCGCCGGTCGCGCTCGATGCAGCGCTGGCGCGCGGTGGGGCAATGGGGCTGGATGCGGCGGTTTCGGCGGTGCTGAGTGATAGCTGAGACGTCTTGGAGCAAAGCAGCAAGAAGCATGGCCTTATTCGTGTCGCGCTGGGCCTATTACCTCCGGTCGATCCCGACTCTTTTGCGGGACATCAGGCCGCGCCGGGCGGTGCTGGCGGTGTTCCTGGGACGGCCGGCGCCGCGCCCGTTTATCATCACACTGCGCGACGGCTGCCGCTTCAAGGTGCGCTCGGCGATGGATATCTGGATCATCAAAGAGGCGTGCCTGGACCGGGACTACGAGCGCCACGCGGTCTCAATCGAGGACGGCTGGACGGTGATTGATATCGGCGGCGCGCTCGGCGACTTCGCCATCTGTACGGCGCGTGCGCATCCCGGCGCGCGGGTGTACGTGTACGAGCCGTTCCCCGAATCGTTTGCCTTGCTGCAAGAGAATCTTGCGCTGAACGGCGTCTCGAACGTCGAGGCGTTTCGCTGCGCGGTCGGCGCGCGCGCCGAGACGCTGCTGCTCGACACGGCAAGCGGGGTGGCGGTGCGGCACAGCACGGCGGCAGCCGGCGGCGCGGTGGCAGTGGAGAGCATCGCGCTGGACGGCGTGTTCGAGGCGCTGGGGCTGGCGGCGTGCGACTTCTTAAAGATCGACTGCGAGGGCGGCGAGTACGATATCCTGTTCCACGCGAGCGATGCGACGCTGCGCAAAATCAGGCACATCAGCATGGAGTACCACGACGGGGTGACCGGGTTCTCACACGCCGACCTGGTGCGCTTTCTGCGCGAGAAGGGCTTCCATGTGGCGACGGCTCCGAACCCGGCGCACGCCGAGATCGGTTTTCTGTACGCCGCTAGCGAAGACGAACGAGAATGATTCACCACAGAGACACAGGAGTTAACAAAAATTCTTCTGTGCTCTATGTATATCTGCGCCGAATGCTACAGGGTTATAATCGGACCGTACCGTCTGTATGTGGCTTGCCAGGCTTTATAGCGGCGAGTAGAATTGCGACGAAATAAGAAATAAATTAAGATTAGACTGAGCCGGCTTCACAGGCTTTGAGATGCGCTTGGTGTGCCGCTTTTTCAGCGACTACGGTATTTTACAAAACCGCCTATAGGAGAAAGTTACGTTGAAACTAGACGACATTAATCTTTACGAGATGCTGCAATTTCATCCGGAGTCCGGGCAGATACTCTTGGGGCAGGAGCGGATGCTCCTTTTCCGCCAGGGAGCTTTCGCCATTCTAAGAAAGCTTTTGAGGAAACATTTGGGCGAAAGTTATTACAAGAAGCTCTTATTTGAATTTGGCTACGCCTGTGGAAAAGGCGACTACGAGAACCTTACAAGCGCCTTTGACTGGGACACAGAGGCGGACAAGATGGGATCAGGCCCGGTGATGCACTCCTGGGAAGGGATTGTGCGAAGCGAAAGCCAGATTATGGACTTCGACCACGAGACCGGCTACTTTTATCACATCGGGCTGTGGAAGAATTCATACGAAGCCGAGATTCATTTGCAAGAGTTTGGCTTGAGCGACGAGGCAGTGTGCTATACCCTCACCGGTTACGCCAGCGGCTATGGCAGCGCATTCACAGGTAGAGACCTGCTTGCCATCGAGAGAAAATGTGTGGGCAAGGGGGACGAAGTTTGCGAAGTCGAGATGAAGCCGGTAAAAGACTGGGACGCCGATAAAGTTGCTCCCTGGCTCAACGCGCTCGCGGAGACGACCGGGTTCGTACGCATACAGGAAGAAATCATCAAAGCGCAAAAGCAAGTGCTGCAAGAGTTGATGACGCCGATCATCCCGGTGGTTGAGGGCATCATCATCATGCCGCTGGTGGGCAGCATCGACTCAAGCCGCGCCCGCGAGATCACACGCGCTTTGCTGGCCGGGATCAGCACACACCGGGCAAAGGTCGTCATCCTCGACGTGACCGGTGTGGCAGTTATTGACAGCGGCGTCGCCGACCACCTTAACAAAACCATCCAGGCGGCACGGCTCAAAGGCGCCCGCACCATCATCACCGGCATTTCGGATGCGGTAGCCGAGACCGTCGTAGACCTGGGCATCGACTGGGGTGAAGTGGATACCCTGCGCGACTTGCAAACCGGGTTGGTTACGGCATTGGCCGGTATGGGAAAACAAATTATAGATAGCAAAGGTCGGATTTAGGCCGTTGCGCTCGCATCCACCGGCTATCGCCCCGGTTACCTTTCGTCTCTGGCCTAGGCGCCAGGACCGAATCCAAACGCTCCAGGCCGCCTTCGTGTTGTGTCTCGGACTCGCTATTCGTAAAGAGAGGAATCGCCACGGTGACACCCAAAGAGCGTTTTATCGCGGCGTTGGAACGCCGGCCCATCGCCGGGCGCGTGCCGCATTTCGAGCTGGTTTTCTTCCTCACGATGGAGGCGTTCGGCAAGGTGCACCCTTCGCACCGCAGCTACAGCCAGTGGACACAGATGGAGGAGAAGGAGCGCGAACTGCACCGGCGCGACATGGCGGAGGCCTACCTGCTGACGGCGGAGCGCTTCGAGCACGACGCCATCTTCATCCATCCTAACCCCGACTCGGTAGAGGAAACCATCCGCCTGATCGACATCATCCGCGCGCGCGCCGGCGACCGCTACTTCATCATGCGGCACGGCGACGCGACCTTCAGCATCCCCGGCGGCGACACGATGATGGACTTTGCGTACCGGCTGGTTGACGAGCCGGAGAAGGTCAAAGCGGAGGCGGAGGCGATGGTGCAGCGCGCGCTTGTCGACGCGGAGCAGTACCGGGCGCATGGCGGGCTTGATGGCTTCGCCTTGTGCGCGGATTACTGTTTCAACACCGGCCCCTTCCTCAGCCCGAACCAGTTCGGCGAGTTCGTCGCGCCGTACCTGGCGAAGCTGGTCGCCGGCTACCGCGACCTGGGCTTTTACGTCATCAAGCACACCGACGGCAACATCATGCCGATCCTCGACCAGTTGGTGCAGGCCAACCCGCACGCGCTGCACTCGCTCGACCCGCAGGGCGGCGTCGATATCGCAGAGGTCAAGCGGCGGTACGGCGACCGGGTCTGTCTGATCGGCAATGTGAACTGCGGGCTGCTCGACACCGGCACCGAGGCGGAAGTGGTCGAGTCGGCGCGCTATGCGCTGAAGCACGGCATGCCGGGCGGCGGCTACATCTTCTCGACGAGCAACTGCGTCTACACGGGGATGCGGCTCGCGCGCTACGAGTTGATGCTGGACGTGTGGCGGCGCGAGGGGAACTACCGGTAACCTCGCTACTGCGGCGCGCGCGCCTGCGCGGGCAGCACCACCTGCACGAACGGCTCGATATTATCCAGGTCCACGACCTCGCGCGCGCGGTCGTCGGTGCGGCACTGCTCCGCCGGGTCAACCTCGCGCGCGGCAAGCTGCGGCGTCTCCGGGTTGAACAGGTTGTAGGCGGCGCGCGAGATGGTCTCCATCATCGGCCAGTACTGCTCGTAGTTGAGGAACTCCGCGTTATAAAACATCATCGCCAGCACATAATCGCCGCCCGGCGTGAAGATGATGCCCACGTCGCCATGCGTGTCTTCGATCCAGCCGTGCTTGTGCGCGATGCGCGTCCCCGACGGTACGCCCTTCTCGATGAGCACGCCGATGCGGTTGCCATTCATCACTTCGAGAATCTGCCGGCACTCCTGCGCGGTGAACTGGTCGGGGTAGATCGCGCGCAGACCGCCGCCGTTGGTCGCGCAGTCGTAGATCATGCTGAGCAGTGTGCCCATGTCCTCCGGCGTGCTTTGCGAGGTCTGGTCTGGGCGCGTGTTGAAAGCAGGGTTCTGGTTGGCGTCGGTCTGGAGCGTGACGAAAGGGCATTCCTGCGCGCCCACCTCCACCAGCGGCGCGGTAAGAAAGGTGTTTTTCAGCCCCAGCGCGTGCAGCATCTCGGTGACGTCGGTCGTGCCCCGGCACTGGTCGCCGCTGCCGATCTCGGCAAGCATCAAATTGGCGGTGTAGTTGCCGGAGCAGATCATGGTCTGGGCGATGAGATAAGCCTGTTCTTTGTTCGGCGCATCGTCGATGTGGCGGAACATATCGGTCAGGATGGGAATCTTAATCATGCTCATCCCGGCAAAGGCGATGCTGGGGTTGATGTTAATCTCTTGACCGGTTTGCAGATCCATGACGAAGATCGAAGCAAGCTGTTCGCGCCCGGCGTAGACGAACCCCACCGAGTCGAAGTAAGCAATGATGAGATCGCGCAGGGTGGTGAGATCGGGTTCGGGCGCGTCGGTCGCCTTGACAACCAAGTCAACCTGCCGGCTCGCCGGGTCGTTCAGCGCCGCCTCGATCAACGGCAATGAGGCTTCAATATCGAGGGTATGGCCGGGTTTGCCGGGCCGGAAGGTGAGCGTGTCCAGGGTGAAGCCGGCCGGCTCCGGCGGCGAATCGTAGCGCCGCGCCACATCCTGCATAAACTGGCGCAACTGCGACGGGATGTACTGCGAGGAAACATCGACCGATATTGGCTCGTTGGGGCGGCGCCAGAGATAATCCCAGAAGCCGGCAGCGAAGCTCTTCTTTTGAACGGTGCGCTCGATCTCAGCCATGATGGTATCGGAATTCAGACGAAAGCCAATGCTGGTCGGTTCGAGCAGCAAGGCGCTGTTCTGGTAGGTGAGGACGATAGAGCTGGCATAGGCGCGCTCCAGCACGGCGACCGCTTCGGCGCGCGACATGTAATCCAGGCAGATATCGCCGACGCAAGTGCCGGGCGCAAAAGTTTCGCTCTGGCTGGCGAAGGCGATCATATGCAAAAAGGTCAGCCCCAGCGCGGCGATGAGCAGGCCGATGGAAACAATCTCCAACCAGGGAAACCCGCCCTGCCGGCGCCCGCTGTAACTGCTATAGCTCATGGCGCTGCACCTCTTGCGACGCGGCAGTGATGGCCTGGGCGTGGAACTTGCAGACGCGGGGGAGGTTCAGAGGATCCGCCCATGTATAGGAGAGAATTTCGCCGTTCAAGTGCTGCACATCGCCGTGCGGCCGGCAGAGGAAAACAAAATCGAAGTGGGCGCGGGTGCTGTGCACGCGGGTGAGCAGCGGGCGCTCAATCGAGATGCGCAGCCCGGTTTCCTCCATCAACTCGCGGATTAAAGCAGCGTCGGGGTCTTCGTGCCGGTCGATCCAGCCGCCGGGCAGCCCCCAGGGATGCTCGACGTGGTAGACGTGCTCCAGCAGCAGGACGCGCCCTTCGTCGTTGACCACGACGCCGGCGACCCCGGCGGTGAAGCGCGGCAGGCGCAGGCGCCGGACCAGCCACATCACCAGATCGAGCAGGAGCGGGACGCGGCGCAGAAGAGCAGCAGTGCGCACTTTATATTTGCTGTCGGCGCCGGGCACTCGATTCGAGATCACTTATCTCCCTTAAGGCAAAACCACGCATTCAACACGACAAGGGGCCGACACTCACCGGCCCCCTAGACTCCGATCCCTTTACACTTGCGAGTTTAGCCAAGTGTCATGCGAGCGTCAAAATTTGCCTTTCTTTATCCTTTTCTACCAAACAGTCGGTAAATCTGTTTCTATCGGCTCATCTTGTGGTACATTGAATGAGGTTGGCAAAGGATGGGGGCCATGCGCGATGTAGACAAGACGAAAGAACAACTACTCGATGAGCTTGCCGGGCTGCGCCGGCGCGTCGTCGAATTGGAAGACGCCGACGCCGAGCGCACGCAGACCGAACAAGAGCGCGAACGGTTGATCGTCGAGCTTGACGCCTTCGCGCATACGGTGGCGCACGACCTCAAAGCGCCGCTGGGGATTGTGATCGGCATGTCGGAACTGCTGCGCCAGAGCACGGATATCGCGTTCGGCGATATGCACCTGGAAGTCTTGCGCTCCATCATCTGGAACGCCTACAAAATGGACACCATCATCGACGAACTGCTGGTATTAGCAGGAGTGCGCCGGCTCGAAGAGGTGCCGATGGCGCCGCTCGACATGGAGCAAATCGCCGTCGAAGCGCAGCAGCGGTTGATCTACATGATCGAGGAATACCGGGCCGAGATCGTCTTGCTGCCGGCGGACGCATGGCCTGCCGCGCTGGGATATGCGCCGTGGGTCGAGGAAGTATGGGCCAACTATATCAGCAACGCCATCAAGTACGGCGGGCAGCCGCCGCGCGTCGAACTGGGCGCAGCGCCGCATCCCGGCGGCATGGTGATCTTCTGGGTACGCGATAACGGCGGCGGCATCGCACCGGAGGACCGGAAACGATTGTTCGCGCCTTTCACGCGCCTGGACCGGATGCGCGCCCGTGGGCACGGCCTGGGGCTATCGATTGTGCAGCGCATCGTCGAACGGCTGGGCGGCAAGGTGGGGGTCGAAAGCACACCCGGCCAAGGCAGTAAGTTCAGCTTCACGCTGCCCGCCGCGCCCACCGATTGAAGGCGAAGGCAACCGATGGCGACCATTTTGCTCGTGGAAGACATACACGACCGCGCCGCCGCCATCCGCCGCGAGCTTGAAGCCTGCGGCTACGAGGTACTGCGGGCCGCCGACAGTGAGTCCGCGCTAGCGCTGCACGCGGCTTACCGGCCCAGCCTGGTCGTGCTCGACTGGGCGCTGCCCGGTCTGGACGGGCCGGAGCTGCTGGACCGGCTGCGCGAGGCGGCGCCGGCGCCGGTGCTGGCGTTCGCCGCGCCCGGCGGTGAAACCGGCCCCGCGCCCGGCCCGGAGTCGGATTACTTAGCCGGGCCGTTTAGCGTGGGCGCACTGCTGGCGCGGGTGCAGGCAATTTTACACCGCGCCGAATTTAGCGCGCCGGCGCGGGCCGAAAGCCGTCCGGCTGGGGATGGCGTGGTGACCTGGGGCGCGATAACCCTGGATCCCATTACGCATCGTGCTGCGCTCGACGGTGCGCCGCTCGATCTCAGCCCTACCGAGTTCAACCTGCTGCACCTGCTGCTGCGCGATCCGGGCTGCGCCTTCAGCCGGGAAGATCTGCTCGATACGGTGTGGGGGGCCGGTTACATCAGCGGCGACCGCGCGGTCGATAATGCGGTGATGCGGCTGCGCAAGAAGTTAGGCGCAGCGGGCGAAGCAATCGAAACGGTGTGGGGCGTGGGTTACCGGCTGCGGGGGGAGGCGTAACCGAACAACCGGGGCGAGCCGACGGCTCGCCCCACCCGTTAGAAGTTATTTTATTCAAAGCCCGGCAGATAATCGCGCTCGGCCTCGAACATCTCCTCGAACATCTGGTCGATCTCGTCCAGCGAGCACACCGCCGCCGTCAGCGGGTCGATCATCAGCGCGTACTTGGCGGCCTGCTTGTCGAAGTTGAGAATGGCCTGCGCCGCCAGTTCGTGGAAGGCCATATGTGCGCGGTTCAGCGCAGCGAGCTGCTCCGGCAGCGCGCCGAAGTAGGTTGGCTGAATCCCGTTGCGATCCACCAGGCACGCTACCTCCACGCAGCCGTCCTGCGGCAGGTTGTCAATCGAGCCGTAGTTCATCACGTTGCCATAGATCACGGTCGGTTTGTTGTGCTCCACCGCCTCGACGATATACGAGGCGTACTCGTGGCTGCGGTGCATGTTGATGGGTTCCTCACCGTCGATCATGCGCTGGACGTGCTGCTCGGCGCCGGCACGCCACTTGGGCCACTCGCGCGCATAGAAGCCGCTCTCGCCCAGGTAATGCGCGCGGCAGTACTTCTCGATCAGTTCGGGGCGCTTGCGGAAGTAGGGCACGTACTCGGAAAAGTGCCCGCTGCTCTCGGTGACGAACGCGCCCAGGTACTTCATGACCTCAAAGCGCACCGGATCCAACTCGTAAATGTTAGGGTCTTTGATGCGCTCGCGCAGCACCGGGTACATATCCTCGCCGCCGCGCTTCAGTTCGGTGAACCAGGCGTTATGGTTGATGCCCGCGCACTTCCATTCAAGCTCCGGGTAGGGGATGCCCAGGTAGCCGGCAAGCTGCATCGAACTGCCCTGCACCGAGTGGCACAGGCCGACCATCGGCATATCGACCGCCTGGAACGCCGCCAGCATCAGCAGCGACATGGGGTTGGTGTAGTTGAGCACGACGGCCTCCGGGCACAGCTCCTCGGCATCGCGCAGGATGTCGATCCACGCGGGGCCGGTGCGCAGCGCCTTGAACAGGCCGCCGGGGCCGATGGTGTCGCCGATGCACTGGTCTACGCCGTACTTCATGGGGATTTCATAATCGTGCTTGACGGTTTGCAAGCCGGAGACTTCGATCGTGTTGATGATATAGTCGCAGCCTTCCAGCACGTCGTGGCGTTCGGTCGAAGCCTCCACGGTCCAGCCTTTGCCCGCCATCCCGACTACCTTTTCGGCGATCTTATGGGCACGCTCCAGGCGCGGTCCGTCGATATCGACCAGCGCGAAGCTGCCCGCGTCCAGGCCCTCAATCGCCATCGTATCGATCATCATTTGCACGGCAAAGACCGTGCTTCCGGCGCCGATTATTGCTACTCGTGTCATGTTGCCTCACTTTCTGATTTGAACTTAACCGACACAGGTTCAATCACGATTGAGGCCCGATTTTAACACTTATGGCCCGGTATCGGCACAGCATCTTTTCTACGGGGTGCACGAACGACCCGTCGGAACTTTCCCCCTCTATCCCCAACCCTTTCCCCCACAAGGGGGGAAAGGGGGCCGGAACCGCTCCG
>JAFGMM010000214.1 GCA_016927535.1 Anaerolineae bacterium | reverse complement strand
GCGAGGGGTTTGGGGAGAGGGGGAACAGGTGCACAAACGGTCAAAATTCTTAAGTTGATGTGCATGCCCTGCTCCACTTTCCGTACCTTACTGGATGGGGATGTAAATGTACAGGGGAGAGTCGTCGTCGCAGTAGTGTTCGTCGTAAAGCTCGAACTCCGGTCCTTCGGCGCGCTGGTAGCTTGACTGCGGCAGCCATTGGCTGTAGATGAAGTCAAAGACCTGGTGGATGGTGCGCAAGTTACAGGCGAAGACGGCATAGCGCTGCTCCGGCACATCCCAGCGCATCATCCCCTGGGGAACGTCTTCAGCCCGGTCCACGCCGAAACCGGCCAGGTAGTCGAAGTCACCGGTCGCCGGGTCGTAGTTGTCCATCACACCGTAAGAAATCTGCGGAGTCGAGAGGTGTTTGATTTCGTCCTTGCGGGGGATGAACGCCTCCCACAGCTGGGGAATCTCCATCTTGGTCGCGTTTTTGCCGCGATACTTCATGCCGACGGCAGTAAACGCCGGCTTGGTTATAATAGTCGGTTCCATGCGCTTGCTCCTTGCTCTCTCTTTGGTTAGAGGGGGAAATGCGGATAAATCAAGATGTATAATAGAACATATGATCTATTTTGTCAACCGGCTTCGATGCTGACGACGCGGCGCGCAGTGGGCAGATAGTAGACGGTGTACGGCCCTTCGGTGAAAGACAGACAGGCCCGGCGGTCGGTGCGGAAGCGAGTTTGCCCATCCACGACGAAGTAGTAAGCCGGCGCCAAGCCCAGCCGCCGCACCCGTTCGGCAGTGACGTAGCCGCCGGCCGGCGCGACCTGCAAAGCGTTGGCATCGCGCACGGCGGGCCACAGGCGCACCGCGCTGACGAGGTAGGGCACGCCGCTCAAGAGCAGCGCCCACAGGATGCCGGCGACGCCGGACGAGTTGAACAGCAGTGCAAGGATGATGAACAGCGGAACGCAGAGAACCGCCGCGCGCGCGACAGTGAGCGCCGCGCGCCGCCGGATGGCGCGCGCCTGCCGCTCACTGAGAATCCCCCGACGGTTGGCTTCCAGGTCTTCAGGTGTAAAACGGAGTGCGTGGGCCAGAGTCAAGCTATTCACCTTCCTGCTCGGCCCTGACCTGCTCGTAGAGCATTTGCAGGTTGGCGCGGTGCAACTCCTGTACTGCGCCGTTGAGCAGAATCCGGCTCTTGCCGCAAAGCTCGATATCGACGGTTTCGATATACTTTTCCGGGTCCTTGCGGCGCAGCGCAAGCTCGGCGTGTTCGCGGAGCCGCGCCAGGTAGTCCAGGTCGCTCTCGATCTTGGACTCGATCTCGCCGCGCAAGATGACCTCGCCGTGGCCCTGTACGACGTTCTCGAAGCTCTGATTCTGCAAAGATTTGAGCGACGCCACGAAGTCGGCATAGCTGCCATCGACGAAGTAGGGCACGGGCATGATCGTATCGGCGGCAAAAAGCACCCGGTCGTCTTCGACCAGGCAGACGCAGGAGTCGGCGCTGTGGCCGGGCGTGTGCCACATACGGAGCGTCTTATTGCCCAGGTGCACAAAAAGCTCGCCCTGATCGAAAACTACCGGAGGCAGCACGACCTCAACTTCATCGAGCTGCGAAGTACTTTGGCGCGCCTCGGCCAGCGCTTGGCGTCCCACAGTGTCCAGGAGCCGGTGGCACAGGTCATGTGAGACTACCAGGGCATCCGGGAAGAAACAGGTGCCGTAGGTATGGTCGGCGTGGTAATGGGTATTGACAAGGTAGCGCACCGGCGCGTTGAGGCGATTTTCCAGAAAGTTTTTGATGGCCCTGGTCTCAAACGGGAAGACCAGCGTGTCGATCAGGATCGACCCTTCAGGCGTAATGACTGCGCCTGCCGTAACCTGCGCATAGATTTCACTGATAAATACATAGATATCGTCGGCGACTCGTTCTCTCTGCATGGTTTTGAAGGCTAGATATTTAGAAGCGCAGGCGTGGCAAAGAGTATAAAGGGGGTAGGTCACGATGTCAAGTTTTGTGACATTTTTTGTCACAAGGACACACGGCAAAAAAACCTCTTGCGAAAGAGGTTCTCAAAAGGCCCCGCCATGTCGTGTGACCACTTGATTTTGAACCTGCTCGCGCAGGTGGGAGACTTACCTGAAGCTTCAACCTCGGCGCATAGCCTAACATCTCCACCCAGGACAACCGCCTCCCAATCAAAGGACGTTGGCTCAAAACGTGTGTGGTATCACGTGCATGGCAGGTTGGCAATGTTATAACACGGTTACAGGCACTTCGCAACGTTTGCACACCGGGCACGGCAAAGACTTAACGTTTTTTAATCTTCAACGTGGGGGCGCTAGGCGCGCTGCCGCCCGATGGTCGCCGCGCCCGCCGCGATCATCAGCACGCCGAAGCCCAGCAGCGCCACCAGATACGGCCAGATATCGCCCAGCCCGAAGCCCTTAATCATCACGTCACGGAGCGCGCGGTTCGCGTAGGTGAGCGGCATCAGCCAGGCCGCCGGCTGCAACCAGGCCGGCATATCCTCAATCGCCCAGAACACGCCGGAGAGCAGCACTTGGATGACTACGATAAGCGGCATAAACTGCACCGCCTGGAACTCATTCCGCGCAAAGGTCGAAAGAAAGATGCCGATGTCCACTGATACGAAGGTCAGCAGCAGTTCCACGATGAAAACGACCAGCAAGTTACCTTTGTAATGCACACCCAGCGCAAACACCGTAAACAGCAGAATGATAACCGACTGCGCCAGCGCGAACACCGAAAAGCCCAGCATATAGCCGATCATGATCTCGGTGCGGCTGACGGCAGTCGCTTGCAGGCGCTCCAGGGTGCCGGCGGTGCGCTCGCGCAGGAAGGCGACGCTGGTCAGTAGATACACGAACAGAAAGACGAAGATCGCAATGATCGCCGGCGCGATGTAGTCCAACGAGTCGAACTCCGGGCCGCCGTAGCGGTAAGCTGCGTTGACCTCGACCGGCAATTCGTCCGCGTCGAACGACGGCGCGCCCGCGCCCAGGCCAAGCCGCGCCAGCCCCGCCATGGCTTCCATGCCGGCGCGCAGCAGCACCGCATTGGCCTGCATGCCGGCCATCGGGTCAGAGCCTTCAAAGGTCGCGTCGAGGGTGATGTGCCCGGCGGCGCGCGCATCGGCGGAGAAGGCGGGCGCAAAGGTCACCACCGCATCGACCGCGCCGGCCGTGATCGCGTCGGCGGCATCCTCCGGCGTGAAGAGGCGCACGGTTACCCTGTCCATCGCTTGCAGCTTCTCGGTGATCGCGTCGCCGAGGTTGACCTGGGTAACCAGCACACTCGTCCCCGTGTCCTCGTTCACCACGCCGAGCGCCACATCGCCGGCCGCGACCCGGACCAGAATCCCGACGATGGTGAGGACGACCAACGGCATAAACAAGATCAGGGCCAGCGTGCGCCGGTCGCGCAGCAGTTGCAAGACGACGCGGCAAGCCAGGGTCAAAGTGCGTTTACTGCTCATGGGTTTCAACCTCGTTTTCGTTTCCTTCTTCTTCATTGTTTGTTTCATACGGATGAATCGCGACCATCGCCAGGTCCGCCGCGAACGCCTCTAACTGGGCGCGCGTGGCATTAGCCGGCAGCCCCTCGAGGCGCAGCATCGCCCGCATCATGCGCGGACGGCGTTGGAGGCGCATTTCGAGAAAATCGGCGGTGCGGGCCGGGTCGGTGATCGGTTCGGCGCGTGCATCGAAGCGGCGCGTCCCGACCTGCACCTGTACATTGGGGTTCGCGGCGAGATTGCGGAACCAATCGGCGTTTGGACCGCGCGCCGCAGCGACGTAATATACGCCGTCGTTTTCTTCGTACTGGAGCGGCGTTTCGCGCCGCAGGCCGGACTTGCGCCCGGTGGTCGTCAGGATCAACACCGTGCCGCCGAGCTTGCTTTGGGAACCGGAGCCGGAGCCGGAGCCGTAGACGCGCGCCATGACGCGCCGGTTCAAAAATCGCATCAAGCGCCAGATGAACTTAGAACGTCTAAAATCGATCATGTCACACCTCCGCAAAGTGTAAAAACGCCTCTTCCAGTGTATCGGTCCCGGCGCGCGCGCGGAGTTCCGCCGCGTCGCCCTCGGCGAGCAGACGGCCGGCCTGGATGAAGCCCAGCCGGTCGCAGCGCTCGGCCTCGTCCATCACGTGGCTGGAGACGACAATGGTCACGCCCTGCGCGTTGAGCCGCCGGAAGTGCTCCCAGAACTGCACACGGAGCTGCGGGTCTATGCCCACGGTCGGCTCGTCCAGGATGAGCAGGCGCGGGCGGTGTACTGTCGCGCATGCCAGCGAGGTGCGCTGCCGCATGCCGCCGCTGAGTGTGCGGACCGGGCTGTGTGCGCGCTCGCTCAAATCGACCAGCGCAACCGCCGCATCGACGGCGGCGGCGGCGTACACGCCCGCCATCGCTGCGAAGAACGCCACGTTCTGCCGGACGCTCAAATCTTCGTAGAGGGCAGGCGCTTGCGGCATGTAGCCTACCTGCGAGAGAATCGCCCGGTCCGGCATCGGCACGCCGAGCACCTGCACCGCGCCGGCGTCGGGCCGGATCAAGCCCACCATGGCGCGGATGAGCGTCGTCTTGCCGGCGCCGTTTGGGCCGAGCAGGCCGTAGGTTGCGCCGGCCGGCACGCTCAGCGAGAGGCCGCGCAGCGCGTGCACTGTGCCGAAGCGCTTGTATACGTCGCGCGCCGTCACGGCATCCTTTGCTTGAGACGCCGTATCCGGCGGCGCGGATGTGGATTCGGTGCGGGTCGGAACTGCTATCATTTGACTTTTCCCTCCGGTGAGACGGTCATGCCGTGTATCAAGATCGAAACCAGTCCCTCTAGCCACGCTTCACCGACCACGGGCGGGAAGGGCAGATGCGCCAGGGCTGGCGTACTCGCTGCAATCTCG
The DNA here is from genome assembly GCA_016927535.1 of Anaerolineae bacterium. Lineage (GTDB taxonomy): Bacteria > Chloroflexota > Anaerolineae > Aggregatilineales > JAFGMM01 > JAFGMM01. The sequence goes on along the minus strand of JAFGMM010000214.1, from coordinate 6,249 downwards.
GTGAACAGGTAGCCGATGATTACACTGACGATGGCGCGCAGGATGATCTGCGGCTTGAGATCAGGACGTATTTCGGGAAAGCTCAGCAGCCGGGACAACATGCCCACAAAGTGTGGGGTGACCTGCTGCAAGAAGCTGCTGAACAGCCGTCCATCGAATTCTTGCAGGTCGATGAGGATCAATTGCAGAAAGTCGAGCCGCTCGCGCATGATGGGAATGACGGCGCGCAGCAAGTTTTGTAAGAGGTCCTCGGCGGTGTCGCCCGTGACGTTTTCAAGCACGGGCAGCAGGGCGTCGTAGGGCGCGCGGCGCTCCAGCACGGCGGCGAAGATGTCTTCTTTGCCGGGGAAATGGTTGTACAGCCCGGCGACCGCCTCGTAGCCGGCCGCCCGCGCGATCTGGCGCATGCTGGTGGCGCTGTAGCCCTGCCGTTGAAACAACTGCGCGGCGGCGTCGAGGATAGCATCGCGGCGTGAGGAGGTTTCTTCGCTCATTGAGCCTCCGAGATTGCACAGACACGAACGAACGCTCGTTCACAAATATTGTACTGCGAAGCGCAGTGCGAGTCAAGTAAGACGGTCGCGCCGGGCAAGGCGGATATCCGGTAAAAATTCTTGAACTCGATATAAGAAAATTCAATCCTGATATTGACAAATTTAAAAAGATATGCTATTTTTACCACAGTAATCGACATGTATATTAAAATTCATAAGGAGAAGCTCAATGTACCCAGTGGTTGGTCAGTGTCCGGTGTGCGGCGGCGAGTTGGTGGTCACCCGGCTGCAATGCTTGGATTGTGCGACGGCTATCGAAGGACAGTTTACGCTTGGCCCGCTGGTTAAGTTCACCCCCGAACAATGGAAGTTTATCGAGGTCTTCATCCGCTGCGAAGGCAAGATCAACCGGGTCGAAAAAGAATTGGATGTCTCATACCCGACCGTGCGCGCCCGGCTCGACGACGTAATTCTAGCGCTCGGCTACACCCTTGACGAAGAAGACATCGAAGCTGAGGCGGAAGAAGCCGCCGTATCCGAAGAAGAGCGCCGCCGTATCCTCGATGACCTGGCAGCCGGCCGGATCAGTTCAGAAACAGCCGTAATGCAACTGCGCAGCCGCCCGAAGGAATGAGGAGTTTTTAGGAGCAGGTCAGATGCAAGAACATTCCGACAAGACGCTTAGTCTCATCAAACTGCGGAATCAGTCGCTTATGCGCGAGGCCGAAATCAACCGGTCCGTACAGCATCCATCCAAAGGCCTGATCGAGCGCCTGGCGCTGACCACCGGCGATGTGCTGATTGCGGCAGGCACCAGGCTCAAAACCCACTATACGCCGCAATACTATAAAGTGAATTTGGAGGTAAAATAGTCTCATGTCATCGAATGCTAATTTTGACGTTATTCCCGACCTGGATGTTTCGATACTGCTCAGCCCTGTGAGCGGCGACTTGCGGGTGCGCGGCTGGGAAAGCGAGGCGCTTTCCATCCGCAGCGACCGGGTTGCCGTGAACCAGAAGGACGGCACGAACGACTTCACCGTGACCGGCACCGGCGACGTAAAGCTGAGCCTGCCGGCGCGCGCCTCACTCAAGGTGGGGCCGGTGGCGGGCGACGTGCGCGTCACCGACATCGAGGGCGAGATTTTGCTGAACAACGTCTCCGGCGACCTGATCCTGCGCGATGTCGGCCCGGCGACGCTGGCGAATATCTCGGCGGACCTGCGCGCCCGCCGCATCAGCGGCGACCTGACCGTGGATCATGTCGGCTCAGATGCGACCGTGCGCGAGGTGGCCGGCGATGTGTCTATCAAGAACGTCGGCGCCGACCTTTTCGTCGGCAACGTGCAGGGTAGCTGCGTCGTTGAACGGGTCGGCTCGGACCTGGTGCTGAGCATGCCTTTCCACCCAGACCACACTTACGATTTCACCGTGGGGGCCGACGTGGTGTGTCGCGTGGTGCCGGACAGCAACGTGCGCTTCTTGCTGCCGCCGGATTCTACCGTCAACATCAAGACGAAGGACGCCGAACTGACCCGAGACGAGGCGCACAAAGTCGTCACGTTTGGCGCAGGCACAGCGACGGTTACGATTGAAGCCGGCGGCGAGATTCGTTTCGCGCACGGCGCAGAAGAAGACGAGGGCGAGGGTCTCCAGTTTAAATTCGACTTTGACTTCGATTTCGACTTCGACGAACGTTTGGCCGAGAGCCTGTCCTCGATTGAAACCCGCCTGGGCCAGCAGCTCTCCAACCTGGACGAGCAGTTGAGCCGCACCATCGCGCGCCAGACCGAGAAGATGCAGGAGCGCGCCGAACGGCTGCGCCAGCAGGCCGAAAAGCGGGCCGAGCGGCTGCGCAAAGCCACCGAGCGCCGCGACCAGAAGGATCGGACGCGCACCTGGTCGGCTTCGTGGAGCGAGCCGCCGACTCCACCACCGCCCCCCTCACCGCCCCCGCCGCCCCCGGTGAGCGATGAGGAGCGCATGACCGTGCTGCGTATGCTGGAGAACGGGCAGATTAATGTAGACGAAGCCGAGCGGCTGCTGGCCGCACTGGAGGGGCGATCTAAGTGAGCACGGCTGCGCTGACCACCAAGGAGGGGGCGAGGCGCCAGGGTCCCCGCCCGCTCAATCTGCGCACCGACCTAAGCGGCGTCGCCGACCTGGTTGAGGTTTGCTTCCGGGACGAACTCGATGCCGGCGGGCGCGCCGTGATCCAGGAGATGCGCGCGCTGAGCCGCTTCGCGCCGCTGGTGTGGCTGCTGTACGGCCTAAACAAAATGGTCAAAGGCTTGGCGAGTGGCTTTGTCTGGATCGAAGATCGGCGGTTGGTCGGCAATGTCTCGCTGTATCGCACGGAGGCCAACCGGGCCGGTTGGATCATCGCCAACGTGGCGGTGCATCCCGATTACCGCCGCCGGGGAATCGCGCGGCGCTTGATGCACCTGAGCCTGGACGCGCTGGCGGGGTACGGCGCGCGCTGGGGCGATTTGCAGGTGCGGCATGACAACGCACCGGCGCAGGCGCTGTACCGGAGCCTGGGCTTCGTGGAGCGCGGCACCTGGACCACCTGGCGGCGCCCCTCGCATGCCGCCGCGCCGCCCTTCGCCTGTGACGGGCCGGGCGTCGATATCCGGGAGGCGCACGGCGGGGATTGGCGCGCGATTGATCGCCTGGCCCAATTGACCCGCCCGTATGGGTTAGGCTGGCTGCGCCCACTGCGGCCCGGCACGCTCAGGGCGGGCGTGGGCGACCAACTGCGGGCGCTGCTGGGCATCCCGAACCGTGTGCAGTACTGGGCGCCCGGCCCGGATGGGGCGGCGATGGGGGCGCTGCTGGTGCGTCTGCCCGGCGGCAAGCGCCTGACTCACCTGACTTTGTTGGTTCACCCGGCGCAGCGCGGGCAGGTCGAGATGCCGCTGCTGGTCTACGCGCTGTGCCGCTTGCGCGAATGGGGTGTGCGCCGCCCGGTCGTGATCGAACACCCCCACGAAGACCAGGCAGCGGCGGCGGCGCTGGAGCGGCTGGGCTTTGAAAGCCGCGAAACGCTCACCCAGATGCGCTACAGCTTTGTTTCATCCACCGGGGAATCATCCCTGCACGACGGCACTGCGGAAGCCGGATAATCACGAAGGGAAAGGGGGAGGCCATGTTCTCCGGCTTCTCCCTTTCGCCTTTTTTTCTTGCGTGCGTCCTCCCACCAATATGTGTCAAACTCACCTTTACGTGTTATGCTATACGCGAGTTGTTCATTCGAGGAGACTCGTTTATGCCTGCCGGAAAACCCAAAGTCGTTCACTACACACAAGTCCCTGTGCAAGTGGTCGGCGACGAGGCGCCGGGCGTGAGCCTGCGCTGGCTCATCAACGAAGCAAACGACGGCGCGCCCAACTATGCGCTGCGCTTCTTTGAGATCGCACCCGGCGGCCATACACCTGACCACGCGCACCCGTGGGAGCAGGAGAATTTTGTCTTAGAGGGCAAAGGGCGCGTTCTGCTGGGCGAGACCTGGCATGACCTGGAACCCGGCGACGTGGTTTTTGTGCCCGCCGATGTCCGGCATTCTTATGAGAACACCGGCGATGCCCCGTTCCGCTTCCTGTGCGGCATCCCGGTCGAGAGCAGGCTGCCCAAAGATACCAATTAGAAGGGACGGGCGCTTAGTGTGGGAATCGCGCGCCCGTCCCTTAAAAGCTCCATTTCCCCTATCCAACCTGATTAAATCGATATCCATTGACCTGATGCGTCTCATAAAGAGAGGTTGAATCATGCTGAAAACACACACCTGCGGTGAACTGCGCAAAGAACACGTGGGTCAAACCGTCACCCTGGCCGGCTGGGTGAACCGGCGCCGTGACCACGGCGGCTTGATCTTTATCGACCTGCGCGACCGCTGGGGGATGACCCAGATCGTCGCGGACCCGGCCCAGTCGGGGGAGGCGCACAAAGCGGCGAGCGAAGCGCGCGGTGAGTATGTGCTGCAAGTGACCGGCGTGGTGCGGGCGCGCCCGGAGGAAATGGTCAATCCCGACTTGGGCACCGGCGAGATCGAACTGGAGGCGACCGTGATCAAAATCCTCAACCCGGCCAAGACGCCGCCCTTCTACATCTACAGCGACGAAAAGGTCGAGGAAGCGCTGCGCATGAAGTACCGTTACCTGGACCTGCGCCGCCGCCGGATGCAGCGCAACCTCATCTTACGGCACCAAGTGGTCAAGTACATCCGCGACTTTCTCGCCGAGCGCGGCTTTGTCGAGATCGAAACGCCGGTTTTGTTCAAGACCACGCCGGAGGGTGCGCGCGACTACCTGGTGCCCAGCCGCGTGCATCCGGGCAAGTTCTACGCGCTGCCGCAAAGCCCGCAGCAGCTCAAGCAACTGCTCATGGTCGCCGGGTACGAGCGCTACTTTCAGATCGCGCGCTGCTTCCGGGACGAAGACCAGCGCGGCGACCGCCAGCCCGAATTCACCCAACTCGACCTGGAGATGAGCTTTGTCGAGCGCGCCGACGTGATGAGCCTGATCGAAACGCTGATGACCGGCATCGTCAAAGACGTGAGCGACTGCGAGCTGCTGTACGAGCCTTTCCCGCGTTTGACTTACAAAGAGGCGATGGACCGCTTCGGCACCGACCGGCCCGACCTGCGCTACGGCCTGGAGCTTACGGACGTGAGCGCGATCGCCGCCAAGACCGAGTTTAAGGTCTTCACCGGCGCGGTGGAGGCGGGCGGCGCGGTAAAGGCGCTGGTCGCGCCGGGCTGCGGCGATTACAGCCGCCGGCAGGCCGAAGAACTGGAGGTCATCGTCCAGGAGGCGGGCGCAAAGGGGTTGGCATGGCTGGCGGTGAACGCAGACGGCACGGCGCGCGGCGGCGCGGCCCGGTTCTTCGAGGGCGAACGGCTGGCCGAACTGCTCGAAGCGACCGGCGCGCAGCCCGGCGACTTGGTGCTGTTCGTCGCGGACGAGTACACGATGGTCAGCGCGGCGCTGGATGCGCTGCGCCGCGAGTTCGCCCGGCGGCTGGAACTGGCGGACCCGAAAAAGATTTCGTTCTGCTGGGTCATCGACTTTCCGCTGTTCTTCTGGAATGAGGAAGAGCAGCGCTGGGACCCTTCGCATCACCTGTTCACGGCGCCGCTGCCCGAAGACGCGCACCTGCTCTACACCGACCCCGGCGCGGCGCGCGGCGCGCAGTACGACCTGGTGTGCAACGGCTATGAGGTGGCGGGCGGCAGCATCCGGATTCACGACCGCGCGATGCAGGAGCGCGTCTTTGAGCTGATCGGCCTGGATATGGCGACGGCGCGCGAGCGCTTCGGGCATATGTTGGAAGCCTTCGAGTACGGCACGCCGCCGCACGGCGGCATCGCGCCGGGCATCGACCGCATCGTGATGCTGCTGGCCGGCGAGCCGAACATCCGCGAGGTGATCGCCTTCCCGAAGAACCAGCAAGCCTCCGACATGATGGCCGATGCGCCCTCCGTGGTCGAGCCGATCCAGTTGGAGGAACTGCATATCCGCGTCGTGGAGGACTAAGCGCGCAGCCCTCGCCCCAGGGCGAGGTGTGAGCACAAGCACACCTCACCCCCTTGCGAAGCATCCCCCTCGCCATGACATGGCGAGGGAGACTTCCAGAACCGCGCGACGCTTTCGGTTCCCCCTCTCCATTCTGTGGAGCTAACCATGTCGCTGCGCGACACCACAAGAGGATGAAAATACCTCACCCCCTCTTATCCCCCTCTCCATTGGATGGAGAG
>JAFGMM010000029.1 GCA_016927535.1 Anaerolineae bacterium | reverse complement strand
GAGTTATTGAACCTGTCGCCAGAGGTCTATCGCACCCTGGTTTCTGAAATTCCGAAATCTATGGTTTCATTACGCGAATGATGAGTGACGAGCTTAAAATCGACCGATACAGCGGAGAGACGTCCGTTTTTGTCGCCAATGTGGTGAAAGCGCTATACGATCCTTATGACAAAGAGGATATTTCGAAATTGTTGAAAGCAGCGCACAACATGGTAAGTGGATATCAGCAGGATCGTATAAGAGCGCTGTATCAACAGATTACGGGATCGACGGACGACGAAGTAGACAGTGTATTCGGATCACCGCAAGTGAAAAAACTGCTGGGGTCGGATCACTGGAAACCGCCGAATGGAAAACCATTATCGGGTGTTGGTGCAACTGCAATTGTAGCAATTGCGGCGGTTGTGGTGCTCGTGATTATCGCAACGGTATCCCGTCCTGATGGCACATCGTCACCAACTCCAACGCAAACGCCGGCTGCTACCGACACGGACATGTCCACGCCGACTGAATCGCCCACTGACACACCGACAGATACAGCGACGCCAACTGAGACACCTATCCCGCCTGAAACCGTAGCCGTATTGCTACTGACCCAGACCGCCGACGCTTGGACCGACATACCGACGTCGCCCCCCACACCCACCTGTGATTACACACAAACGATCGAGGCAGCTTGGACGCGAATTGCGGAAGTTCGAACTACTGAGGCCCGAACTAACACATCCACACCGACCAGCACCCCTACGCCAACCCCCATACCCACGGATACCCCAACCAATACACCGACGCCATCTCTCACCGATACACCCACACCGACCGATACAGTGCCACCAACGGATACGCCTATGCCGTCCTTCACCCTCACCGACACACCCACGCCGTCTCCCATGCCCACCGATACGCCGACCCACACACCTACGCCGTCCTTCACCCTCACCGACACACCCGCGCCAACGGACACGCCCACGTCACCTCCTACGCCCACCGATACGCCGACAGATACACCTACACCATCTCCCATGCCTACTGACACCCCAACCGATACGCCGACAGATACACCTACACCGTCTCCCATGCCTACTGACACGCCGACCGATACACCCACCGACACACCGACCGATAGACCCACCAACACACCCACCGATAGACCCACCAACACACCCACCGATAGACCCACCAACACACCCACCGATACGGCGACGCCTACAGACACGCCCACACAGACACCTCGCCCCACCTATGCGCCCGGCGACAAGGCCAGTGACTGGAAACCGCCTGAGACAGTGATTAACGGCACGACGTTCGTATATGTGCCGGCAGGGTGCTTCATGATGGGAAGTGACTATGACGACGAAAAACCCGTGCATGAAGTCTGCCTAGACGCCTATTGGATCGGCAAAACCGAGGTGACCAACGCGCAGTACAAGATATGTGTGAACGCCGGCGCATGCGAACCACCGAGCAACCGCGACTATTACGATGATTTTGCCTATGAAAACCATCCTGTCATATTCGTCTCCTGGAACCAGGCAAGGGACTATGCGCGGTGGCTGGGCGTCAGTTTGCCGACCGAAGCACAGTGGGAGTATGCGGCGCGCGGGCCGGCAGGATACGAATATCCCTGGGGCAACGAGCCGCCGACATGCGATCTGTTGAATTTCTACGGGCAACGAGGATACTGTGTAGGTGGCACGACTCCGGTAGGCAGCTATCCAGGTGGCGCGTCGTGGGTAGGCGCGCTAGATATGAGCGGCAATGCCGGCGAATGGGCGGCGGACCGGTATGGGTCTTATTCGGCCGGCGACCAATTTAACCCGACCGGGCCGGCAAGCGGTAATTCCCGCGTATTTCGCGGCGGGTCGTTCTACCACGATCGGTGGGCTGCCCGCGCCGCCTGCCGCATTGAAGCCTTCTTGAATGTCCCATTTGGAAGCGTTGGGTTTCGCGTAGCTGCTCCCGCTTCTCTTGCAGAGTGACTTTGCGCTCCAGCGGGATCGCGCGGCGTGGTATAATGAGCGCGCAAGCGAGTTGTGCGAGGCGACAATGGCTATCCCCGACGTAATTGAAGCGACCATCACTGACGACCGCCGCCTGGTGCTCGACGGAGAACTGCCGCCGGATGTACCGGTCGGGAGAGTAAGGATTATTATCCTTCCTCACATCACTATCGACGAGAGCTACGGGACCAACCCGGCGACTGCTGCGGAGATTTTGGCTTCGCCGCTGGTTGGCTTTTGGGCCGACCGGGACGATATCGGTGACCCGGCGGAATATGCGCTGCGGATGCGCCGTGAAGCTGCGGAAAGACGGGACCCATGGGCGCACTGGGAATAAATGTTGACGCATTGCTCGATACCGATATCTTGATCGGCATCCTTCGAGACGACCCGCAGACCGTCGCGTGGCTGCGCAGCATAGACGACCATCGCTTCGGCATATCGGCTGTCGTCTGGATGGAAGTCGTTAGAGGGGCGACCAACAAGGTCAATTTGCAGCAGTTGGTGAAGCTGCTCGAACAATATCGGGTCTTTCCCATCACCGAAGCCGATACGTTCTGGGCGATGGAGCAGTTGGCGAATTTTCGACTCAGCCACGGCATCGACTACGCCGACTGTCTGATCGCAGCGGCAGCGGCGCGCACCGGGCTGCCGCTCTACACTCGCAATCACAAACACTACGCGCCGCTCCTGGGCACGAACGCGCTTCGCCCCTATTGATAAAGCCGGCGCGCCGACTTTTGTCTACCCGTTTGCTTGTGACCCCATCCAACCTACGTTAGACTCTCCCGGTAGCGGGCCGGATGCCGGCCGCTAATCGCTAACTGCTAATAGCTAATCGCTAGCCGCTAATCGCTTAGAGGAGCCTCCTTTGACCGATTCACCATCGTCCTTTGGTATCGACGTAGCATTCCGCTCCGATGTGGGGCGGACGCGCCGCCACAACGAAGATTATGCCGATTACTACACGCCCGACGACCCGCAGGAGTTGGCGGCGCGCGGCCGGCTCTACGTCGTCGCGGACGGCGTGGGCGGCGCGGCGGCCGGCGACGTGGCGAGCCGGTACGCGGTGCGTAAGGCATTGGCCTACTACTATGCGCCGGAGGGCCAGGTCGAGGAGATGGACGGGCAAGACCCCCAGGCTCGCCTGATCCAGGCGGTGCAGGTCGCAAGCGCCGACATCTACGAGTTCAGCGTGCCGCGCGCCCAGCCGATGGCGACGACGCTCGTCGCGGCGCTGGTGCGCGGCGGCGAACTGCTGGTCGCCAACGTGGGCGACAGCCGCGCGTACCTGGTGCGCGGCGACCAGATTCGCCAGGTCACCGACGATCACTCGCTGGTGGCGCAGAAAGTGCGCCAGGGACAGGTCGCGCCGGAGCACGCTGCCGCGCACCCGCAGCGCAACCTGTTGACGCGCACGGTGGGCGGCGGCGCGTCGGTGGAGGTGGACGTCTTCGCCGGGCCACTGCGGATGGGGGATATCGTGGTGCTGTGCACCGACGGCCTGACGCGCTACCTCCCCGACGAGGAAATCGCGCAGCACGTGCGCACGCTGCGCCCGCAGCAGGCGGTCGATGCGATGGTGGCGCTGGCGAACGAGCGCGGCGGCAAAGATAATATCACCGTGCTGGTGCTCCAGGCGGTCGAGCCGGAAGACGATCTCGATACCCAGCCGCGTATGCCGCCGGCGGCGGTGATCGAGTCGCCCGACCTGGAGGAGGAGTTGGCGCGCTCGATTGTCATGCAGCGCCCGTTTCAGGGCGCGTGGTGGCGCGTCCCGCGTGACTGGTGGCGCTCGCCGGCAGCGCTGGCGGCGCTGGCGATGCTGGTGATCGGGCTGGCGTTTATCCTGCTTGGCGGGGCCGGCGATTCCGCCGCGCCGGCGACTCTGGCAGTCACCGGGACGGCGCCGTTCCAGGGCGCTGCCACGCAGACGCCAAACGCGCTGTTTTTACAGCCGGCGGGGGCAGCGGTGCGCTTTGTGACCGATGCGGCGCTGCACGTCGAGCCAAGCGCAGACGCCGGCGAAGTGTTCCACGCCGTAGAAGGGCACCGTGCACAGGTGTTGGGCGGCCCGACGTGGGATGCGAGCAGCGCGGTGTGGTGGCTGCTCAAGCTGACGCCTGCCGACGGGCAGCCGGTGACCGGTTGGGCGATGCAGTCGGTGCTGGATGTGGTGCCATGAGCGTTTTATTATGGCTGCGCACTATACAGAGAGCGCACAAATTTCTTTGTGCTCTCTGTGTCTCTGTGGTGAGTTTCAGGGGGTAACAGGTGACCGAACTTCTGGGGCAAACCCTACTCGGTCGATATCGCGTCGAGCGCTTCATCGGCGAAGGTGGGATGGCGCGCGTCTACAAGGTGTGGGACGATGCGCGCGCCGCTTACCTGGCGATGAAACAACTGCGCGGCGACTTCGCTGAAGACCGCGACTTTGTGCGGCGCTTCCAGCAGGAAGCCGAAACCCTCGCGCGCCTGCAACACCCTAATATCGTGCGCTTCTACAGCCTGGAGCAAGACCGCCACCTGGTCTTTATGCTGATGGACTTCGTGGATGGGATCACGCTCCGGCGCTTGATCTTCAACCGGGGCGAGCCGCTGAACCTGACCGAGGTGGTGCGCTACCTGGAGCCGGTCTGTGCGGCGCTGCACTACGCGCACACCAACGGCGTCATTCACTGCGACGTGAAGCCGGGCAACGTGTTGATTAACCGGCAAGGGCAGGTACTCGTCACCGATTTCGGCGTCGCGCGCATCGCCGAAACCTCGACCGTGACACTGACGGCGGTCGGGACGCCGGCGTATATGTCGCCGGAGCAGTGCCGGGGGCAGCAGGACTTGACGCCGGCCTCGGATGTATACTCGCTGGGCGTCACGCTGTTCGAGATGGTTACCGGCGGCGAGCGCCCCTTCACCGGCGACCTCAGCACACTGCCGGGGCCGCGCGCCGAGCGGGTGCGCTGGGAACAGATTTACGCGCCGCCGCCTTCGCCGCGCCGTTTCAATCCCGGCCTGCCGGACAGTGTGGAGGAAGTTATCCTTAAGTGCTTAGCGAAGCGCCCGGAGTTGCGCTGGGAAAGTCCGTTGGGTGTGTTGAACGCCTTCCAGGAGGCGCTGGCGATTGCCGAAGGCAGCCGGGCGCGGGTGGGCGGTGCGATGGCGCGAAGCGATGTGCTGGGCCGGCGCCCACAGTCTGACAACGATTCGACGGCTTCGCTGCCGCCGGAGCGCTCGCAGAAGCAGCGAGCGGGTTACCCGCTCCTGCTGTTGGTGGCGTTGGTGCTGGGGGTGTTGGTCGGGTTGGTAGGATTTGAGATTCTGTCGCCAAAGCCTTTTATTGCCGCGGCGCCGTTCGTGTTTCCTTCGCCGACCATGACGCCCTCGCCCACGGAGACGGTCACGCTCACACCGACTCCGACGCCGTTCGCAAGCCTGACCGAAACGCCGACCGCGACCTCAACCGCGACGCCGACCGAAACACCGACCTCAACTCAGGATATGACCCTGACGGCGGTGATGTGGGAAGCGACGAGCACGCAGCTCGCGCGGGAGGCGGCGGCGACCGCGGCAGCAGAAGCCAGAGCGACGGTCGAGGAGGCGACACGGGCGGCGCTTGAGACCTGGGCCGGCGAACTGGCAGCAACTCAGCGCGCGCTGGCGGCGCAGATAACCGGCACAGTCGAGGCGTGGCTCACGGCGACGGCGTATGTTTCCGGCACGCAGAATGCCGGCACGGCTACCCAGCTTGCGCAGGCGCAATCGACATTGAACGCGCTAGGGACGGAGTTGGCGGCAGGACAGGCGGCGCTTCTGACCGCGCAGGCGGCGCTGGACGCCACGAATACGGCGGCAGCCTGGACGCCGACGCCGACTGATACGCCGACTCCGACCGATACGCCCACACCGACCGATACACCGACCAACACCCCCACGAACACGCCGACCGATACACCAACCGACACGGCGACGCCGACCGATACACCCACAGCCACGCCGACCGATACGCCCACAGCCACGCCGACCGACACGCCCACCGATACGCCCACGCCGACCGATACGCCCACAGCCACGCCGACGGATACATCGACGCCGACCGATACGCCGACCGACACGCCGACGGATACATCGACGCCGACCGATACGCCAAGCGATACGCCGACCGACACGCCGACGGATACGCTGACCGATACGCCGACTCCGACCGACACACCAACCGACACGCCGACGGATACGCCGACCGACACGGCTAGGGCGACCGCAAGCGGTACGCCGACGCCGACCGACACGCCGACGGATACGCTGACCGACACGGCTACGGCGACCGCAAGCGGTACGCCGACGCCGACCGACACGCCGACGGATACGCTGACCGACACACCGATGCCGACCGTGACTGATACGCCGACGGCGACGATGACCGAAACCGAAACGAGTACTCCGACGCCAACGAGCGCGCCAGTAGAACCGGGAACGGGGCCGATTTGGGCGCTGATACGGTGGTTTCTGGCATGGCTCCGATCCTGGCTGGAGACACAGTTGGCAGAAACGGCTTCGACGCCGACCGGAACCGAGGCGAGCACGCCGGCGGCTACATTGACGCTGATTCCGACTTCGACGCCCACGCCAACCGTGACGGCGACGGTTACGGTAACGGCGACGGCTTCGGCAACGCCCACGCCAACGGACACACTTACGGCTGTGCCGACTGCCACAATGACGGCAAGTGTGACATCGACGCCGGCGCCACCAGCGACGCCCACGCCGTCGGCGACACCGACCATGACGGCAAGCGCTACGCCGACGTTCACCGAAGCGCCCACGTCTACCGAAACCCCGACGTTGAGCGAAACGCCTACTGCGACCGAAATGCCGGCGTCTACCGAAACGCCGACGTCGAGTCCGACGGCCTCGCCGACCGAGACGCCGGCTTGACTGGGATGGGACAAGGTTTTATAATGCGGCGGTTTATGGAAGCTGTCAGGATGATGTTGTAACGATGCGGAATCCAGATTACCGGCGGGCGGCGCGACGCCGCTCGATGATTTTTACGATGATCTTGCTCCTGATGGCCGGCTGTGTGCTGGTGGCCGGCCTCGGCGGCGGGTTTTTGCTGGGCGCTTACCAGGGCCAGGCCGACCTGCGCGCCACCGACGCGCTGCGCGTGCGCGGCGAGATCGAGGCACAGTACCGGCAGGCGATGACGGATATCGAGACGGAGAACTACGCACTGGCTTACGAACGCCTGTGGGCGGTCGTTCAACTAAACCCGGCATATGCCGACGCCAAGCAGCAGTTCGACCGCGTAAAGTGGGTTTTAGAGAATCCGCCGACTACCACGCCGACACCTACCCCCACACCGACGCCGGAGCCGGGCGCGGTCGAGCCGACGCCGCCGGTTGACGTGGAGACGGCGTTTGTGGAGGCGCAGGCGGCGTACCAGGCGGGCGACTGGACAACGGCCATCGAGCGGCTGGACCTGGCGGCGGGCGCAGTGCCGGACTACCGGCAGGCCGAGGTGCGCGAGATGCTGCTGAATGCCCTGACGACGCTGGGCGTGCAGCGCATCGATGCGGACCGGTTGGAAGAGGGCATTAACTTAATCGACCGGGCGATGGTGTACGGCGCGGTGTCCCAGGAGGCGCAGTCGAAGCGCGACCTGGCGGCGGAGTACCTGCGCGCGGTGGATTTTATGGGCGTGGACTGGCAGCGGGCGATTGAGGCATTAGAGACATTGTATTTCCGGGTGCCGGAGTACCGCGACGTGGGGCGCCGGCTGTTCCTGGCCTACCGGGGCTACGCCGATTCGTTTGCGCGGCGCGGCGACTATTGCCCGGCGGCGCCGTGGTATCAAGAAGCGCTGAACATGGCGTATGATCCCGATGTCGAGACGCGCCGCAATGAAGCACAGACCCAGTGCGCCAATGCTACGCCGACGCCGCTCCCGACCAGCGACCCCGGCTTGATTCCCGGCGCGGTGAGCATCTCGGTGTATAACCAGGCGAATCTGCGGCAAGGACCGTCAACGCAGGCGACGGTATTGGCCGAACTGCCCGGCGGGACGCCGCTGGGCGCGATCGGGCGCAGCCCGGATACCGCATGGCTGTTCGTCGTGACCTCCTCCGGCACGCGCGGCTGGGTGTCGGTGGAAGTGGTCAACATTGAGTTGAAAGAGGCCGAGATTGCCGCCCTGCCGATCACTGAGGAGCAGGGGGGTGTATCCCCCGAAATCGCACCGTAATCTTGCTCACGAAACGGCGGCCCCAGAACGGAACCGGTGCAAATAAACCCTCGTGAAGGAGAACGGGTTCGCGTTCGCCTGGGTAGGGGTCTTGCTTCATCAGCTTCGGTAAAATATATTCGAGGATCACGCGCAGCATCCCCAGCATCGGCGGCACCAGCAACGCACCCACAATCCCCCCGATTGCAATCCCGACGAACAGACCAATCGCCAGAACCGGCACCGGCAGATCGACGGTCTCGTGCATACTCTCGCTGGCGAGGCGGCTCCAGATGACCTGCTGTACGGCGAAGTTGATCCCCACCACGAGCAGCACCAGCGCGCCCGGCGACAGATCGGCGAACAAGGCGACGCCGGACCCCTGGAGCAGCGAAACAAGCGCAATCGGTATGAGGGTTAGCGGGGTGCCGATGACCGGGACCGGCGCAAGGACGCCGGTACAGGCAGCCAGGATCTCTGCGCCGGGAATACCCATCAACGTCAACTGTGCCCAGGTTAGAGCAGCGATGAGCAAGCCGCTGGCAAGCTGCCGCCGGATGAAGCGGCTCCACACATAAAAAACCCGGTCGAGCAGCAGGGCATATTCCCGGTGATAGGCGCGCGGGATAAGCTCAAAGAAAGTGTAATACGTGCGCGGCACTTCCAACAGCATAAAAAAGGTCAGAATGATAATGAGGGTTAGCTGGACCAAGAAGCCGACCGTGCCGGTGATGGCGGCGGTCAGCGTCATGCCCAGTGTGCCGGCGACATTGAGCGTGCTGTCGATGATGGCCTGCAAGTCGATCTGGAGAGCGGCGCTGCCGTTCGCATTCACGGATGAGTTATCCGGGGCAGGCTGGAGCGGAGTCGGTTTGGTGGCGGCGTCGAGGACCAGGTTGCGCACCGGTTGGATGACGGGGTTCAAGTCGATCTCGGCGCCCAAGACTTTGACAATGCCGTCCGGCGATTCGTATTTCCGAAGCGCGGTCTTCAGGTCTTCATAGGCAGCTTCGACGCTGTTCCCCAGGCTGTTACCCCAGTTGATTAAGGACGGCGCGAAGATGAGGAGCGCGAACAGAACAAAAGCTGTGAGTATAGCGTAGAGCAGGACGACGGCGAGCGCGTAGGGAATGCGCAAGCGGCGGGTGATGGCACGCGCCGGGGCAAACAGCACAAAGGTCACGACCAAGCAGGTTACTAAAAGGGGGAGCACCGGGACGAGCAGGGAGAAGCCGTAGACGCCGGCCAGCATAAGAATAACGGTGACGACCCGGCGGGTCCAGGTATCCCACTGCGGGCTGTTATGAGTTGTATTTTTAGAGGGGTTTACATCTACGATATTATCGTTTGTTTCCATATTAATACAAATATGATCTTCTGACAACCTCGGCGGTTATGTTCGGGAGTTGGTCGGGTTGCAAACAGTACCATCCCTCCTCAGTATATTTAACACGAGGGATGCATAAAAGGTACGTAGAGAAGATTAGAGGTTAATGAGCGTTGCGGGGTCGGGCATGAGGACGAGGCGCCCCGGCAGAGCGCCTCGCCGTATGATGATGCTGTGGCGAATGGTAGGGGCGGGGTTGAACCCCGCCCATATGCATCAACTTAAGGATTTTGACCGTTTGTGCACCTGTTCCCCCTCTCCCCAAGCCCCTCTCCCACGAGGGGCGAGGGGCT
>JAFGMM010000028.1 GCA_016927535.1 Anaerolineae bacterium | reverse complement strand
GGTCAACAACGTAATTGACTTAGCGCTTTCTTCCCCTCACCCCCTCACCCCCTCTCCCACGCCGGGGCGAGGGGGAACCGGAGCCGCTGCGCACCGATTCTGGCTCCCCTCTCCCCTTGTGGGAGAGGGGTTGGGGGTGAGGGAGAGTCAATTAGGTCGCTGACCAACTCCTTCCGGCGCGTGGTTGTACATGGTCTGCTATGCCTTGCGTGCAATCCAGATCAATTCTTGCTGCTGGTCGGTGAACGGCTGGCGGTCGAAGGTGCCGTACAGCGCTTCGATCTCGAAGCCGCACAACTCTAGCAGGTTCTCAAACTCGAAGCGGTAAATCCAACGCAGCGTAAGCGGCAGATAGCGCCGGTTGACCACGTGGCCGTCCGGGTCGATTTCTTCGTAGATTATATACTGCTCGGTGACCTGCGTAACCGTGTCATAATAGCGCGTGTTCCACACCATGACCCGGTTGCCGTTGGCCCGGATAAACTGGCGCGGCGCATCGAAGTACGACTGCCAGCGGTGCGCCGCCGGCTCGATGATTTTCAGCAGCGGGTTAAAGAAGTTCAGCGCCAGCCGCCCGCCGTCGCGCAGGCAGCGGTGAATACACGCCAGCGCGGCTTTCTGGTCGTCGCGTGTGAGCAGATGCAGAAACGAGCGGGCCGGGATGTAGATCAGCCCGAACTGTTCGCCCAGGTCAAAATCGCGCATATCGCCTTCGACCAGCTTGACGCGCGCGCGCACCTCGGCCGGCAGGCCGGGCAGCTTGGCGCGCAGTTTGTCGAGCATCTCCGGCGAACCGTCCAGCCCGGTCACTTCGACGCCCGCCTTCGCCACCGGGACCAACACGCGCCCGGTGCCGCACGCTAGTTCGAGCGCCGGGCCGTCGGCGCGCTGTGCTTCCGCGATGTAGAAGGGGATATCGCGGGTGAGTACGCCGAAATGCCGGTCGTAGTCTTCGGCGAAAATATCGTAATGATTTAAATTGCATTCGTCCATATTGCCGTCCTTGAAGATGCATAAGGCGGGTGCTGTTACTACTCTTGCAGTGCATCGTCGCCCGGATAGACGCCCAACGGGTACACCTTCCAGCCCTGCGCCTCCGGGTCCATGCCGGCGCGCATCGCCTCCGGCATCTCCGCCATCAGGCCAGTCGCCTCTACCGCTAAGGCGCCGTCGGGTAGGTAAACCTTGCCGCTCACCGTGACCAGGCGGCCCCGGTCCTTCTCGATGCGCGTGACGATCTTCACCGGCTGGCCGGTGGGTACAGGGTGACGGTATCGAATCTCCATCTTTGCAGTCATCAAAAAACGGTCGCCGTCGGCGTTCATCGCGGCGCGGCCCATCGTCTCGTCGAGCGCGGTCGCAACGATGCCGCCGTGTACGATGCCGGGGTAGCCCTGGAAGTGCTCCGGCGCGTTGAGTATAGTCTGCATGGTGCCGTCCGGGTTGTTGACAAAGCGCAGCTTCAACCCGACCGGGTTTTCGATGCCGCAGACGAAACAGTGTTTAGAGGTGGGTTGCAGGTCAATCATTTTTCAGCGATTAGCGGTTAGCCTGTTAGCAATTAGCAATTGGCGACTGGCGGTTAGCAGTTAGCGGTTGGCGATTAGGCCGGGCGCTAGCTGCCGACTGCGAATACGTCGATCATTGCTTTCACGTCGTCGCCCAACGGGTAGAGGATGGGGCAGGTCGCGCCGGCCGCGAGGTACTCATCGACTTTGGCGCGGCATTCCGCCGGCGTGCCGGATGCGGTAATCAACTGCACCACCTCGTCGGGTACCAGTTCCATCGCCTGCTCGATCTGTTCCTCGGTGGCCGGCCAGGTGAGCACCTGCTGGATTTCGTCGAGCAGGTCTTGGTCGACGCCGCTGGCCTTCATGATGTGCGGCTGCTGGCCGAGATACTGGGTCACCAGCTTGCGCGCGTTATTCAGCGCTTTGTCGCGGTTCGCGTCCAGCGAGCAAACCACGAGCTGCGGGCGGTCGATATCGCCGATGCTGCGCCCGGCGCGCCGGGCGCCGGCTTCGAGCCGTTCCAGCGCTTCGGCGTTGTACTTCGGCGAGACGAGGTAGTTGAGCACCACACCGTCGGCGATTTCGCCGGTCAATTCCATCATCTTAGGGCCGGTAGCGCCGATATAAATCGGCACATTGCGCGGCGCGCGGCGCCCATGCACGATGTCAAGCTCGATGCCGGTCACGTTGACGAATTCGCCGTGAAACGTGACGTTCTTCATCGCCAGCAGGTCGCGCACCACCGTGACCACCTCACGCATGGCCTGCAAGGGCTTGCGCCGTTCGATGCCCACATTCTTCGCCAGCGGGTCCCACCACGCGCCGATCCCGCAGATCACGCGGTCGGGGGCCAGGTCGTCGAGCGTGAGGAAGGTCGCGGCGATAATGGCGGCGTTGCGCGTCCAGTTGTTGATGACGCCGGAGCCGACTTTGATGCGCTTGGTGGTCGCAGCAAAGGCGGCCATCGGCACGATGGCGTCCCGGACGAGCCGGGACTCGGCCTGCCACACCGCCTCGAAGCCTTTGGCTTCGGCGTACTGTACGTATTGGATGCCGTCCGGGATGGGATGGGCATCTTGCAAGTAGAGGGCTACTCGTTTGGGCATGGGGTTCCTCCTCGGAGTCATAGCCAAGCGCTCCTAGTATACCGCGCTTGGCGGAGGGAACCCTAAAAAGTTGTGTTGATAAAAATTGGGTGAAAGCTTAAAGTAGGTGTATCAGTTCAAGGAGGTGACCAATGGAAGTAATTTGTCTAACTTTTATATTGGTTGGATTCGCTGTGTTCGCTGTGGTAGTAACGCTGTTTCTTCTGTGGGTGTTCCATATCTCGCCCGAAATGTCGCAAACTTCGGAGCAGCGGATGTATTGGCTAGTTGGCTTTGTCGGTTTAGCGCTCGTCACGACGTTGATGTTAGTCGTGCTAGCGGAATCGCCACTTGTAAAAGAGATAGTCAGCGAGCAGTGGTTCAATCTTGGAATGAATCTGGGAACAGAAATCATCGGTGCAGTGGTGATGTATTGGCTGTTGGAGCGGTTTTTGGGCGAGCGGGAAAAACGAGAAGAAGCAGAAAAAGCAAAGGAACAACTCAAGCGAGATTTGATTGCGAAGATGAGCAGCGGTGTAAATGATGTGGCAGTCGCAGCGGCGGAGGAACTCAGGCGGCATGGTTGGCACTCAGATGGATCACTGGGAGGAGAAAAGTTTCCGAATGCTGGATTGCAAGACGCTAGTTTAAGTGGTTTTGATTTTGAGAAAGCACATTTGATTAGTGCTAATCTGCAAAGGTCTTGTTTGATAGGAGCTAATTTACAGGGAGTGTATGCGGCAAATGCTGACTTGCGAAAAGCAACTTTGATTAGCGCTGAATTGCGGGAAGCAGAACTGCCATGTGCTAGATTGGACGGTGCGGACTTAACATGTGCTAAGTTGCAAAGGGCGGACTTATATCGAGCTTATTTGCTCGGAGTACGCCTGCACTTCGTCAATTTACAGGGTGCTAAACTAAATCTCGCTCATTTGCAAGGAGCTGACTTTAGAGAAGCAAATTTGCAAGATGTTGAGCTTTTTCACGCCGAATTCGATAATACGACTATTCTTCCTGATGGAACCAAATGGACGCTCGACACTAATATGGCTCGCTTTACCGACCCTTATTATCCTAAGTTTTGGCGTTCTGACAGATCTAACTCTCCTGCATACCAAAGTAACGATAATGAACAGACTGAGCGACAGTCTACTAGTGATCCTCCCGCAGCAACTTCAGCGTAGACGGCGAGCCGGGCGGCGGTGTCCATATGTTGCGGTCAATTGATGTGAGAATTTCCCTAGTTCTATCGGATTCTATGGTTTGAGGAATCGTGCTACGTTTTTCGTAGCTTCGCCGGGATGGTTCAGAGTTTACTTGACACTTTTTCTCACAGAGCCATATTCCACATTGTGCCAGGGAGCGTACCCCCAAATTTTATGAGCTTTTTTAGCCGTTTGGGGACAGTTTAAACGCACTCAAGTGTGAATTTCGGCCACGAAACCCTAACGGAACTTAGAAATGGCGTCTGTAGAACAAAGGTTTGTCAAGTTAATTATCCCGCAAAATGAACCATCCCGCTTCGCCGCCTTCAGGTGGCGGCTAATCGCTGTCCAACGCCGCGAATCTTACGAAATTAGCCCCCGGTTTCAGCCAGGGGAGTCCAAACCACAAAAAGCGCTACACGTTGTCGGCGTCGATCAACTATGCAGCGAAAGCTCCATCAGGTCGGGCCAGAGGAGCGGCTGCCCGTAGACCGCCGCCATCGCCCGGTAATGCGCCAGGTCGTCGCGCGTGTCTATGTCCAACGAGACCTGCGGCACGCGATAGATCTGCACGGCTGCGCCGGCCGCCTCGGCAAGCTGCTTGTGGCGCGCGAAGCTGCCCGGCCCGAACGCATATTCGATCACGGCGGGCGGGCGCATGAGCAGCGCGTTGGTGCCGTCTTCGTGCCGGTCGGGTGCGATCACAATCATGCGGTCGGCGCTGCGCCCCATCGCCACGATAGCGGCGATATTCTCGGCGGTGAGCAGCGGCAGGTCCGAGGGCAGCATCAGCGTCGCCGAAGCGCCCCAGGTCCGGGTGATCTGGGTGGCGCGGGTCAGCGAGGCGTTTAGCTCCGGCGCGCCGCTCTCGATCACGGTATTAGCGCCCAGCGCGCGCGCCTCGGCCAGGATGCGCGAGTCGCGGCTGATGACCAGCACGCCGGAAATCGCCGGCGCTTCGACCAGCAGCGTCAGCACGTGCCGGAGCATCGCAGCCGATAGCTGCTCGCGCTGCTCCTGGCTCAACACCGGCTGGAGCCGGCTCTTGGCAAGGTTCCACGGCTTAACAGGTACAATGGCCCACACAGTTATAAATCCTTATTCTTACCATCGCTCCACATCAAAATTTCTTCCGCCAAACGCCGCTTGTCTTCATCGGTTTTCATCACGGTATCGGTGACCAGCGGATCAAGCCCCAGTTCGCGGATGCGCGGCGCGTGCGCGGCGTCCTGCACGTCGAGCACGAAGCCGTCGAGCAGCCCGTCGTAGTGCGCCGCCACGCCCACCGGCGTCACCTCGATGCCCATCTCGGCCATGAGCTTGGCGGCCGGCCCCTTTAGCGCCATCCCCTGCACGATTGGGCTGACGGCGGCGCGCCTGGCCCGGCTCGCCGCCAGGCGTGCGCGCATATCGCCGACCGCCAGCACCGGGTCGATAGAGAGCACCGGGTTAGAGGGGCAGAAGACGATCAGGTCGGCGCGGTCGAGCGCCGCTTCAACCTCCGGCGTCAGGCGCGCGCTTTCGGCGCCTTTATAGCGCAGACGGGTCACGGTGGGCGCCCAGCGCTCGCGCACGAAGTATTCTTGAAAGCCCAGCGTGCCCATCTCGACCGTATCGACCAGCGTCGAAACCCGCGCGTCGGTGACCGGCAGCACCCGCGACTTGATCCCCAACCGGCCGCACAGGTCGGCGGTGATATCGGTCAGGCGCGCGCCGGCGCGGTGGCGCATGGTGCGCAGGATGTGAGTCGCCAGGTCACGGTCGCCCAGGTAGAACCAGATTGTCTCGCCGTACTGCCGCAGCATATCGAGCGTGTGGCCGGTGTCATCCGGCAGCCCCCAGCCTTTCAGCGGGTCGGCGATCCCGGCGAGCGTGTACATCACGGTGTCGAGGTCGGTGCAGACGTAAAATCCGTAGTGCTCGAAGTCGTCGCCGACGTTGACGATCACGGTCAGCCGGCCGGCGTCGGGGCCGAGCGCGTGCATCAGGCCGAGCGCCAGCTTTGCGCCGCCGACGCCGCCCGCCAACGCCACAACGTTTATCGCCATGTTACCCGTGTCTCCAGTGGATACCGTTCCTTCGTCCGCGCCCGGTCTTCGGCGCGCGGGTAGCCCAGCGTTACCAGCCCCAGCGCTTCGTAGTCGGCGGGCAGGGCGAGCACGTCGCGCACCACCTCCGGGCAGAAGAGCGGCGCGCAGACCCAACAGGCCGCCAGCCCCTCGGCGTGCGCCGCCAGCAGCAGGTTTTGCCCGGCCATCGCTACGCTTTGCACCGCCATGTCGCGTTCGGCCTGCCGGCGGCGCGCATCAGGATAATCGTCCATGTCGGCCAGCGTCATACAGAATATCACCCACGCCGGCGCGTCGTCGAGCCGCTGCCTCGACTGCACGACGCGCCCCCGGCTTGCGCCGTCTTCGAGCCAGCGCGCCGCCATCGCGCCGGCCAGCCGGCGCTTGGCATGGTCCGACTGCACGACGACGAAGCGCCACGGCTGGCGGTTGTGCGCCGAGGGCGCCCAGGCCGCAGCGGTGAGGAGACGGCGGAGCGATGCTTGGGGTACGGGGGCGGGCCGGTACCGGCGCAGCGACCGGCGGCTTTGGATTATACCGAAAAGATCGTTCATAGCGGCACGCCGAATCACAAATCAAGGGGCGGCCAGGCCCCTTGATTTTGAGCACGCAGTAACGCGCGGTGATTTTAGAGCGTGGTGATGGTTTTGGCAACCCGTAGGTGGTTGGAAAAGTGCGGCAGGTACTCGCGGAGTTCGTCCCAGCGGCCATCGGCGCGGCCCTCTAAGTAGCGCCGGAGCACGCTTACCATGCCGGGCAGCACTTTCAGTCCTTCGACTTTGGTTTGCATCAGCACATAGGCTTTCGCCTCGCGCTCGCTCAGCGCCTCCTCCAGGAAGACGCCGACTGCGCCCACCATGAACAGCGCGACGAAGCGCTCGTTAAAGGTCGGGTACTTGGCCGCGAACTGCTCGTTAATCGGCAGCGGCTGCGACGAGACCTTCGCCACGGCGTCAGGGTACTGCGCCAGGTAGCCCAGGATCAGCAGGCGGCCATACTGGGTCAGTGCAGCGCGGTAGACGTGCGCGGGGTCTTCGTCGAAGGGCCAGGGCGGGTTGTCGCCCCAGGCGATGCGCGGCGGCGCGATGCAGCAAATCTCGTTGCCCAGCCGGACGCCGATTTCGGTGTCGGTGGGATAGCTGATGTTGGGATTAAACGAAAAATGCTGCGTCACCGGCCCGATGAACTGTTCCAGGAATTGGTGGAAGTCCACGCCCTGCAACACGTTCTCGGCGGTCGTAGCGGCCTCCGACCAGTCGTACTGCTCTTCTTCCCACCACTTGTCGAGGCCGGCGACCTCGTACAGGTGCCAGAGCTGCTTATGCCAGCTCGACGGCACCCAAGGCGGCGGCTGGGCGGTCGGTTCCAGGCGCGGCCACGAGAACCCCATAATATAGGTGTAGAACGCTTCCAGCGGCGCGCCCTTGTCGATGAGAAGCTGCATGGTCTGGATTGCCGGGTGCTCGACGAACCCGGCCAGCACCCGGCGTGTGCCGCGTGCGTGGGCATGGGTGCCGTGCGGCTTACGCTTCTGTTCCTCGTCCGGCCAGCATGTGGCCGCCAACACTGCCGAAAGCAACCTAACCCGATCGTCGATACGAACTTCTACGTTGCGATTACTCATGGTGGATGTCCGTCATGCTTGTAAGGAGTATGACTAATAAAACGTCCCTGTGCCAAATGGATAACGGTATGACACGTCGATGCTTTATTCTACAACAAATGCGCGATAACGCATAAATCAAACTTGAGGCGTAAATTCACCTTAACGCTCGCGTCCTTATACGAAACCTAAACTTTTTCCTACCTGACCGCACAATTTACGTGGATTTCAACCCCGGTTAAAGTCGTTTTGACAGAGTAGAACGGCGCCAACGAAAGTTGAGAAACACACGTGACAGCGATAAACAACCATGGAAAGAGCAGCTACCGGTGTCCTTTTTGTCTCAAACGTTTTAGCTCGGTCGCACGGGTAGCCCGGCATTTGATTTACGGCAATTGCTATACAGAAAAAATCAAGCTCCTCGAGAGCGAGCAGTGAAAGCGTTCTGTGCCGTCAGCCAACCTTAACACGCCAGACCGCTGCCCAACGCGGCGGTTTGTGTTTTTGGCTTTCGGTTTGTGGAGATCGGCAGGGCAATGTTACCCTGTATCCTTGCAAATCGCAACGCCGCCCGGTGTGTGCTACACTCCCTTCGTTTTGTTTGAATGAAAACGATTTCACCATGGAGAACACGGAGTCCACGGAGAAATTCCTGATATCTCCGTGCTCTCTGTGGTTGTTCTCACAAAGAAGGGAGTATTTATGCACATCCTGGTCACCAACGACGACGGCGTAGACGCGCCCGGCTTGCTGGCCCTGACCCAGGCCATGCGCGCGCTGGGCGACGTGACGGTCGTCGCGCCGCACCAGAATCAAAGCGCGGTGGGTCACCGTAAAACCCTATCCGAACCGATCCGCGCCTGGGAGGTCCACCTGGACGACGGCACCCCGGCGACTGCGATCACCGGCTCGCCCGCCGACTGTGTAGCCTTGGCGTTGCTGGGGCTGATCGAAAGGCCGATTGATATGGTCGCGTCCGGCATCAACAACGGCCCTAACCTGAGCCGCGACGTCACCTACAGCGGCACGGTCACCGCTGCGATGGAGGCGGTCATCGAAGACGTGCCGGCCTTCGCCGTTTCGCTCGACTCGCGCGAGCGCGGCGCGGACTACACGCGCGCCGCCGAGGCTGCCTTGTTGATAGCGCAGCGCATCGCCGAGCACGGTCTGCCGCCGCTGACCCTGCTCAATGTTAATGTACCTATCGGCCCGGTCAAGGGCGTGCAGATCACCCGGCAGGGCCGGCGCAAGTACGTTGACGAGCTAATCAAGCGGCTCGACCCGCGCGGGCGCCCGTATTACTGGATCGGCGGCGAATTCCCGACCGGCGACCACAGCGAGGAAGGCGCCGACCTTTGGGCGGTCGCCAACGGCTACATCTCGGTCACGCCGATCACAATGGAGATGACCAACTACGCCGCGCTGGATACGATCAAGGGTTGGGGGTGGTAGGTTATCGCCCGGCGGTTTCCTCGAAGAAAGCCACCGTCTGCGCCGCGAGCTTGTCCCACGTGAACAGCTCCGAAAGCCGGCGCGCGCCGCGCCCCAACTTCTCGCGCAGCGCCGGTTGGTCCGCCAGGTCGATGATGCCCTGCGCCAGCGCGTCCGGGTCGCGCCGCTCGACGAGGTAGACGTTTTCCCGGTGGGCCAGCTCCGGCAGTTCGACGAATGGCCGGGTCGTAATCACCGCACAGCCGTGCGCAATCGCCGCCATGAAGGTCCCGCGCCGGAACGACACGCCGTCACGGTAGGGCAGCGCGCACAGGTCGCAGGCGTCGAAGTACGCGCTTACTTCTTCGTCGCCGACAAAGCCGGTCCAGAATACGCGGTCGTTCAAGTCGAGCACGTCGATCAACCGGTCCACCGTCGCGCCGTACTCGGTATTGGTCGCGTCGCTCGACCCGACCCGCCCGCCGATCATCAGCAGGCGCACCGGCACGCCGGCATCGCGCGCCTTCGCCGCCGCGCCGACCAGCACGTGCGCGCCCTTGCTCTTGTTGAGAAAGCCGAAGTACCCGACTACAAGATCGCGCTCGCCCGCGCCAATCTTCGCGCGCCGGCCAGCGCGGCTGTAATCCGGCGGCCTGGCGGACGCCGTGATATTGGAGCCTAT
The DNA here is from genome assembly GCA_016927535.1 of Anaerolineae bacterium. GTDB lineage: Bacteria > Chloroflexota > Anaerolineae > Aggregatilineales > JAFGMM01 > JAFGMM01. The sequence continues at coordinate 3,737 of JAFGMM010000028.1, read as the reverse complement.
CGCAATCCGGCGCAGGTTGATGTTTGGATCGACTTCCAGAATCTCCTCGTCTTCGCGGTTGGTCACAATCGCGCCGGCGGCGTCGCGCGCCAGCATCAGCACGGCGTAGGTGCGCAGCGACCCCGCCTTCGGAAACAGGTACGGCTCGCGTAGGTCGTGGAAGGTGGTAAACACGGCGGCGACCCGGCGCAGGCGGCGCGGCAGCAGGTGGATGTAGGGCGACATATTGTACGCGGCGGTCTGGTATTGGACGTTCACCACGTCCAGCCTGTGCCCGCGCGCCCATCCCTGGGCCGCGCGCAGCGCGCCCCAGCGCCACTTATCGACGATAGCGTCTACCGGGATGCCGTCATCGTAACGCCCGTCCGCCGCGCCGACGCTGGTCAACACGCGCACCTCGTGGCCCAGCGCTTTGATCGCGCGCGCCATCTCCTGCGTGAACGCGCCCACCCCGCCCTGCATCGGCGGGTATTCGCCGGTGATGAATCCTATCCGCATCCTACTTCACCTCTCCGTGTTCTCCGTGTCTCTGCGGTGAAATCTATTCTCTTAATCTTGACTTCAACACCTGCCAATACGCCTTTACGCGCGCCCGGCGCACCGGGCGCTTGTGGCCCAGCGCGCCCTTGAATGCCTCCAGTAACAACTGCCAGGCGTAATTGAGCAGCAAGAACGCCCGCAGCGTCTCCGCCGCGAGTGCGCCGTGATGCTTGCGGAAGTAGCGAACCTTGCTGGTGTTAAAGTGAATGTGCCGCCGCGCCGTCACCTGCTCGCTCGATTTGCCGCCGTGGTGGACGATCTGCGCGCTGCCCAAATAGACCACGCGCCAACCGGCGTCTTTGATGCGCCGGCACCAATCCATCTCCTCCGAGTACATCACGTAGCCCTCGTCCAGGCCGCCCACCTGCTCGTAGACCGCGCGCCGTGCCATCAGCGCCGACCCCTGCACCCAGTCCACGTCGAGCGTGGCGTCGTCGGGCGGACCGGCGACGTAGTAGCGGTCCAGGATGCGGCGCGGCGCGCAGGGCTGGAGCCACGTGCTCTCGAAGAACGCGGTCGGCAGCGTGGGGAAGCGGCGGCGCGTGGACTGCGTGGTGCCGTCGCTGTTGAGCGTGTGCGGCCCCACCACACCCACATCCGAGTGTGCGTCGAGATAGGCGACCATCTGCTGCAAAGCGTCGCCGATGACTTCGGTGTCGGGGTTGAGCAGCATCACATAGCGGCCCGTGCTCGCGCGCAAGCCGGTATTGTTCCCGGCGGTGAAGCCGGCGTTGTGGTCCAGCGCGATGAGCCTGGCCCACGGGAAGCGCTCACGGACCATCGCCGCGCTGCCGTCGGAGGATCCCGAATCAACGACGATAACCTCCGCGCCGGGATGGTGGATGCTCGCCAGGCAGGCGGTGAGCAGGTCGCGCACGTTCCAACTGACGATGATGATAGATAGATCGGCCATACGGTGCCTTTTTTACACTTTCGCCATAGGAATTTACTGCACTTGCGATGTTTCGTCACACTTTGTTTACAAATTCACGGCATGATAGGGCCAACGATGAAGACTATTCCAATTTCAAATCGAAAGGAGACGTACAAGATGAAGTTTAATCGTGTGAAGTGGGTAAGCATGTTGGCCGTGGTTGCGCTGTTGGTCACCAGTTTTGCAGCGGTGGGCCTTGCCAGCGCCCAGGATGAGCTGCCGCCCGACTCCGGCGAGGTACAGGATGTTCGTCAAGACGGCGTCGTGCGCGAGATCATCGAGGCGGTGGCGACCGCCGCCGGCCTGACGCCTGAGGAGGTCCTTGCTCAGGTCAATGAAGGAAAGACGCTCGCCGAGATTGCGCAGGCAGCCGGCGCAGATGTAGACGCAATCATCGCCGAAGTCGTCGCCGCGCAGACCGGACGGCTTGAGGACGCCGTCAAGCGCCTGGTGGAGCAGCCGCTGCGCCCAGGGCTGGGCAACCGCCCGGCTGCCGCAGCCCTGCTCGTTGCACGCGACCTGATCGGCGCGCTCGCCGAGGCGACCGGCAAGACGGCGCGGGAGATCATCGCGCTGGCGCCCCAGGCCGAAACTGCCGCCGCGCTCATCGAAGCGGCCGGCGCGGACGTGAGCGAGATCACCGACAAGCTGATCGCGCTGGAGGCCGAGAATATCAACCAGGCGGTCGCTAACGGCAAGATGACTCAAGAGCGCGCCGACGAACTGCTGGCGAACCTCGAAACCCGGATCACCGACGCGATGAATAAGTCGCTGCCTGACTTAACCGCGCGCCCCGGCGCTGCCGGCCAACCGGGCGGCCTGATGGATCGCCCCGGCGCTGCCGGCCAACCGGGCGGCCCGATGGATCGCCCCGGCGCTTTCGGTCAGCCGGGCGGTTTGATGGATCGCGCCGGCGCTGCCGGTGACATCCTGAACGACGTGATGGACACGATAGCTCAAACCACCGACAAGACGGCCAGGGACCTGCTCCAGGAGGCCCGCGCCCAGGGCTTGAGCCTCGGCGAAGTGCTGACGGCCAACGGCGTCGATGTGGCGGCCCTTACCGAACAGGTTATGCAGGCCGTGACCGAGCAGGTCAACCAGGCCGTCGCCGATGGCAAGATGACCCAGGCGCGCGCCGACCAACTGCTGCAAAATCTGCCGGCGCGGATCGACGACTTGCTCAACCGCGTGCCCGGCGAACGCCCCGGTCCCGGCGGGCCGTCCGACGCCCCGCCCGCGCCGGGCCAGTAGCCCCCTCCCTCTTTCATCCCCTCTCCCGCCCGGCGGGAGAGGGATAACCTCCCAAAGCCGCCGGTTTAGCCTGACCGGCGGCTTCAATTTTGTCTCCTGCGGGGGAGTATTTCAATCATGCCAACCGAACAGCGCATAGGCGTTCGCACGGGTTTGCGCCGCGATTTCGTCCAGCGAGACGCCGCGCACCGCGCCCAGCCGGTCGGCGGTGAACCGCACATAGGCCGGCTCGTTGCGCTCGCCCCGGTGCGGGTGCGGCGTGAGAAACGGCCCGTCGGTCTCGACGACGATGCGCCCGGCGGGCGCCTGCGCCGCGACCGCGCGCATCTGGTCGGCGTTCTTGTACGTGATCGGCCCGGTGAAGCCCAGGTAGAACCCCAGTTCGAGCGCTCTCTTCGCCGCGTGCCAATCCTCGCCGAACGAGTGGAACACGCCCGGCGGGTCGGGCAACACTTTGACCCAGCGCACCAGGAGGTCGATCACGTCGGCGCCGGCGTCGCGGCTGTGGATGATGATGGGCAGTTGTAGTTCAACCGCCAGCGCAAGCTGTGCGTCGAAGGCGCGGCGCTGCTCGCCGTGCGGCGAACGTTGGCGGTAGTAGTCCAGGCCGATTTCGCCGATGGCGACCACTTTGGCGCTGCGGGCCAGTTCGCCGATGGCGTCGATATCGCCGGGCGTGAAGCCGGCGCTGCTGTTCGGGTGGATGCCGGCGGCGGCGTACACGCTCTCGTACTGCGCCGCCAGTTCGATGGCGGCTCGGCTGGTCTCGGCATCGATGCCGGGGTTGACGATGCGCCACACCCCGGCGGCCTGGGCGCGCGCAATCACCTGCGCACGGTCGGCGTCGTAGTGATTAAAATCAAGATGGCAGTGGGTATCGACAAGCTGCATGGCTGGCACCTCTGAAAACAAGATTTTCAACCGCGAATCTCATCATTCGCGTAATGAAATGGGCAAAAGGCGAATATCGTGTCATGCTTGAGGCATGGAAAACGACCTCACAATTACG
>JAFGMM010000027.1 GCA_016927535.1 Anaerolineae bacterium | reverse complement strand
TTCTGTTGAATATACGGGAGCGACGGGATTCGAACCCGCGATCTTCGGCTTGACAGGCCGACATGTTAACCGCTACACTACGCCCCCTGTCGTTGACGCCCGAAATAATACCCTGAACTCACTTAAAAGTCAAGATCGAATTGTATTCATTTGGCTTCATCGAGTTACAATTGCCCGCATGATTTCGCTCCCGTGCATGATCCAACTACCTTTAGAGGGAGAACCGAGAGGACGTGACCTGCTGCGCGCCGAGACCCGGCCTCACAACCTTCACGCTTAACGGCAAACCGGTCACCGTGCACAGCGACCCGACCACGCCGCTTCTGGACGTGCTGCGCGGCGAGTTGAACCTGACCGGGACCAAGCAGGGCTGCGACCATGAGGGCGAGTGTGGCGCCTGCACCGTGCTCCTGGACGGCGCGCCGGTGCGCTCGTGCCTGACGCCGCTCGGCAAAGTGGCGGGCCGGGCGGTGCAGACCGTCGAGGGCCTGGGCAACGCCGGGCATCTTCACCCGCTCCAGGTGGCCTTTATCGAGACGGGAGCCGTGCAGTGCGGCTTCTGCACGCCGGGGATGCTGATGGCGGCCAAGTCGCTGCTGGACCACGACCCGGACCCCAGCCGCGCCCGGATTATCGAAGCGCTGGCCGGCAATCTTTGCCGCTGCACCGGCTACCATAAGATCGTGCAGGCGATCCAACTGGCAGCCGCCCGCCTGCGCGGTGCGGATATCGCGCCGCCGTTTCCCCCGGCGGAAAGCGTGATCGGCGGTGATGTGCTGCGCGCCGATTCGATTCCCAAAGTGACCGGGCAGGCGCGCTACGTCGAAGATATGACGATGCCGGGGATGCTGCGCGGGCGGGTGCTGCGCAGCCCGCACCCCCATGCGCGGCTGGTTGCGCTGGACACGGCGCCGGCGGCGCGGCTTCCCGGCGTGGCGTGCGTGCTGACCGCTGCCGACATCCCCGGCCTGAACAGCTTTGCGGATTACAGCCGGGACGAGCCGCTGCTCCCGCCGGTTGGTGCGGCGCTGCGCATGGTCGGCGCGCCGGTCGCGCTGGTCGCCGCCGACACCGACGCGGCGGCCCAGGCTGCACTGGACGCCGTCGAAGTCGTCTACGCGCCGCTCCCGCACGTCTACGAACCGGACGAGGCGCTGCAAGCGGGGGCGGTCCCTATCGCCGGGGAGGGGAACGTCCTTAACTCGTTTGCCGTCCAATACGGCGCGCTCGAAGCGGCGTTCGACGAGGCCGATATCGTCCTTGAGACCACTTATCGAACGGCTTTCCTGGAACACGCCGCGCTGGAGCGCGAGTCGCTGCTGGGCTTCTACGACGAGGCCGGCCGCCTGACGGTGACTGGCGGTACGCACGAACCCTTTCACCAGCAAATGTACATCGCCGAGATGCTGGGCCTGCCGCCCGATAAGGTGCGCGTGGTCGTACCGCCGACGGGCGGCTCGTTCGGCGGCAAGCAAGATCCGTGGCCTTTCCTGGCGACCGCGTTGATGGTTTACTACACGCGCCGCCCGGTCCGGCTGGTCTACTCGCGCCGCGAGTCCTTCGACGCTTCGCCCAAGCGCCATCCTTATCTCGTCACTTATCGCGTGGGCGCGGCGCGCGACGGGCGTCTCACCGGGGCGCACCTGCGCATCGACTGCAACACGGGCGGTTATGACGCGCACGGGCAGTATATCGCCAACTACGCCGTGACCGCCGCCGGCGGCCCCTATCGTTGGCCGGCGTTCGACGGGGCGGCGCGGGTGGTCTACACCAACGGCCCGAAAGCCGGCCAGTATCGCGGCTTCGGCACTGCGCAATCGACTTTTGCGCTCGAATGCACGCTGGACGAACTGAGCCAAGCGCTGGGCATAGACCCGATTGACTTTCGCCTGCAAAACGCGCTGCACCAGGCGGATATCACTTTCTTGGGCTACCCGGTCGCCGAGACGCTGGGCTATCAAGAGACGCTGGAAGCGGTGCAGCCCTTCTACCAAGCATGGCAGCAGGAGGCCGAGGCCATTAATGCTAATGCCGGCGCCGGCCCGGTGCGCCTGGGCGTCGGCGTGGCAGGGATGTGGTACCGGTTCGGGAAGTCCGGCGCGCTCAAGATCGAAGCGCACGCCGAGTTAACCACCGGCGGGGAGTTGGTGGTGTACTGCTCGGCGCCCGACTACGGGCAGGGCACCGCTACGGTGATGAGCCAGCTGGCGGCGGAGGCGCTCGGTGTGCCGCGCGCAGCGGTCACGGTCGTGAACGCCGACACCGCCTTCGTGCCGGACAGCGGCATTCAAGGCGCGTCGCGGGCGACGTACTTCGTCGGCGGCGCGGTGACTCAGGCCGCGACTCTGCTGCGGCGCGCGATCATCGGCGTCGCCGCCGAAGTGTTGGACGCCCACCCCGACGCCCTGACTCTCCGGGAGGGCGGCGTGATCGTCGCGCAGGAGCCGGCCCGGTCGCTGCGGCTCGCCGAGGTCGCGCAGGAGTTCGACCGGATCGGCAAACCGCGCCGGCTGGCCGGCTACTTCGACCTTGCGCCGCACTTCCCCGCCGCGAGCCGCCCCGAATACGTGCCGCTCTTCGTCACCGGGGCGCACGTGGCCCAGGCAGCGGTGAACTGCAAGACGGGCGCCGTCCGGGTGCTCAAGATGGTCGCGGCGCACGACGTGGGCCGGGTCGTCAACCGCCCGGACGCTGAGGGCCAGATCGAAGGCGCGATGGTGATGGGGTTGGGCGCGGCTTTGCTGGAGGAGATCGTCCCCGGCGCCAGCGCCGGCTTTGGCGATTATTACCTGCCGACTGCGCAGTCGATGCCTGAAATGCACGTTATACTGGTTGAAGTGCCCGGACGCCACGGCCCGCACGGAGTCAAAGGGTTGGGCGAGGCGGCGATGCTGCCGGCCACGCCGGCGATCATCAATGCGGCATCCCGCGCCATCGGTGCGCGCCTGCGAACCCTGCCGGCGACACCGGAGCGTGTATTGAAAGCGATACGGACGACACCGGATGTCGGACCATGACCGAGTACTTAATCCCTTCGACCCTTGAAGAAGCGCTGGCGCTGCTGCAAGCGCACGCCGGCGCGGCGCAGGTCATCGCTGGCGGCACCGATCTGATGGCGGATATGCGCAAGGGCAAGGCGCAGCCGCGCTGCCTGGTTGATATCACGCGCATCCCCGGCCTGGACGGGGTCGAGACCGGCGGCGGCTGGGTGCAGGTCGGTGCGGCGACGCCGTTCGCCACGCTTAAGGCGCATCCTTTCATCGCCCGGCATGTGCATGTTCTGGCCGAAGCAGCCGGCTCGGTGGGAGCGCCCGGCTTGCAGACGACCGCGACCTGGGGAGGCAACCTGGTGCAGGCCATGCCCGCCGCCGACGGCGCGATTGCCGCCGTTGCGCTCCGGGCCGAGGCGCGGGTCGTGGATCACTCCGGGGCGGCGTGGCGACCGGTCGAAGCGCTGTGCCTCGGCCCTGGGCGCTCCGCCATCGACCCGACGCAGCAGATCGTTACCCATATCCGGTTTCCAATGCCGGCCGGCGCGTGGGGCAGCGGGTGGGGGCGGATCGGGCGGCGGCAGTCGCTCGTGCTGCCGATATTAAACTGCGCGGCCTGCGTGACGCTGCGCGACGGGCGCATCGAGCAGGCCGCGATTGCGCTGGGGCCGGCCGCGCCGCACCCGCTCCGCGCGCGGCAGGCCGAGGCTTTCCTGGCCGGGCAGACGCCCGACGATGCGGTCTTATGCGAAGCGGGCCGCCTGGTCCGGGAGGAAGCCAACCCGCGCACCAGCGTGATGCGCGCCTCGCGCGAGTACCGGCTTGCCGTGATCCCGGCGCTGGCCGGCCAGGCGCTTCGTGCGGCGGTCCGGCGGGCGGACGGCTCGCCATGAGGATTTTGTCTCCCTTTGTTACAAACCCGACCAGGAGTAAAACCAAGTCATGATTTTGCAAAGCAATTACACATCGTTCGATACCCCGCGCTTCCGCAAGCTCTCGGACGACCAGGTCGAGCGCCTGCACCACGCCAGCCTCGAAATCCTGGACCGCACCGGTGTATGCCTGTACGAACCGGAGGCTTTGGCGCTGCTCGAAAAGAAGGGGCTGCACGTCGAAGATGACAACCGGGTGCGCATCCCGCCCGGCCTGGTCGAGTGGGCGCTTTCGGTCGCGCCGAAGCGGGCGGTGCTCTGCAACCGCCACGGCGAGCGGGTGATGCCGCTGGAGCGCAACAACATGTTTTACGGCCCCGGCTCGGACTGCCCGAACGTGATCGATGTGCGCACCGGCGCGCGCCGGCCGGGGACGCTGCAAGATATCGTCGATGCGATGGTGGTCTGCGACGCGCTGCCCAACATCGACTTTTTGATGTCCTTCTGCATCGCCTCTGACCTGGAGCAGGCAACCGCCGACCGCCACCAGATGCGCGCCATGCTGATGAACAGCGTCAAGCCAATCTTGTTCGTCACGACCGAGTTTGCGGGGTGCGTGGATGTGGTGAAGATGGCGGAGGCGGTCATGGGCGGCGCGGAAGCGCTGCGCCGCAGCCCGATCTGCGCCTGCTACATCAACGTCACCAGCGCGCTACGCCATAACCAGGAAGCGCTGCAAAAACTGCTCTTCATGGCGGAAAAGGGCCTGCCCACTACCTACACCCCGGTCGTGCTGCGCGGCGTCAGCGGCCCGGTGACGGCGGCCGGCGCGATTGCGCTCGCCAACGCCGGCGAACTGGCCGGCCTGGTCATCGCGCAGCTCCGGCGCGAAGGCGCGCCCATCATCCTCACCGGCGGCGTCAACGACATGCTCGACATGCGCACCACCCTTGATACCTACGCCGACCCGAATAACCGCGTAATGCTGGTCGAACTGGCGCACCGCTACGGTCTGCCAATCTTCGGCTTGACCGGGTGCAGCGACTCCAAGCTCCCGGACGGGCAAGCCGCCGCCGAAGCCGCGTTCTCGATCATCCTGGAGACGCTGGCGGGTGCACAGCTGGCGCACGATGTGGGCTATCTCGACGGCGGCATGTGCAACTCGATTGAGCAGATCGTCATCTGCGACGAGTTGATTGCCTACACCAAGCAGTTTATGAAGGGGCTGGAGATCAGCGAGGAGACGCTGGCGCTGGACTTGATCGACGCGGTTGGGCCGCACGGCGACTTTATGGGAACCGAACACACGCTTGAGCACTTCCGCGAAGACTGGTATCCCGGACTCTTCGAGCGGCGCAACTACACCGACTGGGCGGCGGCCGGCAGCAAGACCCTGCGCGACCGGGCCAGGGATCGGGCGCTGCACCTCTTGGAGACTCACAAGCCCGAACCGCTGCCCGCCGACGTGCAAAAGCAAATCGACGCGATTGCCGGGCTGCCCGGTGAGCGTTGAGCGCTGACCCGACTCGACGAAAACGAAAATGATTTCACCACGGAGTCCACGGAGCGCACGGAGTTTTTCTCTGTGACCTCTGTGCTCTGTGGTTATTTTCAGAGGAGTTTCCCATGTTGCGGTGCAGCACCACAAGAGGATGAAAATACCTCA
>JAFGMM010000213.1 GCA_016927535.1 Anaerolineae bacterium | reverse complement strand
TAGCGCGCATCTGACTCCCCTCGCCCCTTGAGGGAGAGGGGACGGGGGTGAGGGGGAGCAGGCGCTTAAGTTGATGCATATGGGGCGAGCCGCCGGCTCGCCCCCTTGGGTTTGTATTCGATTGGCCGGCGCCGGCGCTGCGCTCAGTCGCCCATCACCGGTAGATAGATGCGCTCGTCTTCGTCGGTGTCTTCTTCCCGGCGTTCGGGGAGCAGTTCGCCGCCCGCCTCTGCGATTTCTTTCTTCACCTGCGGCGTGACGTAGTTGCCGTAGATCCGCCATTCGTCCATCCGGCACGAATGGACCAGCTTGCCGTCCCAGACCGTGATATCGGGGCAGCTATCGCACATATCGGCGCGCCCGTCCTCGGTGATATCCGGCCCTTGCACGATGCCAATGCTCTGGCTGTAGATCGGTTCGAACAGCTTGCGCGGGTTCTTCAGCACCTCGCGCCAGAAATTGAAGTGGATCTTGCGCATGTGCGGGTCGAACAAACTGGCGACCATCGCCAGCTTGGGCATACGGTGCGGCGCCATGTAGGCGATGTAGCGGCCAAAGAGAAAGTGCCCACCGGCCATAAACGCCTCGGCAGACTTCGGCCCGACCGAGCCGAACATTTTGCCCTTCTGGCCCATCTGCATGCTGATGAGCCACTTGATCGCGCTGTGTACCTGCGTGCCGCCCAGGTACATCACGGCGTCGTAGTGCGGGTAGTGCTTGCGGATGATGTCGTAGACATCGCGCGAGGTCAGCGTGATCTCGTCGGCGTCGGCATCGCCGTAGCTAAGTTCGCCCTGCGCGGACACTTCCTCACCGCCGACCGTGTAGGCCAGGTCTTCGGTGACGACGCTGCCGCTGTAAGTGATGAAGACCAGGCCGTTGACAATATCGATATTGTCGTTGGCCCATTTGACAATCGCCGGGATTTCTCCGATGTTGGAAGGGTAAATGGTGCAGCCGAAGCTGGAATACATGCCGCCGACCGACGCGACCATCTCGGCGTACTGCTGGCGCAGCTCGCAAAGCTCCAGCTCGCTCTTGCCGAACCAACCGGGGCGGCGCTGCGCGCTGTCGATGTGGAAGGTGAAGCCGAAGCAGCCGGCGGCCTTCAGCTCGCGCAGGAATTCCATGTTCTGGTGCAGGCGGATGCCGTTGGTCAGGATGAGCGGCTTCAAGCCCTGGTCGCGGATGAATTCCAGGATTTCCAGGATTTGCGGGTGGATGAGCGGCTCGCCGCCGGCGATGGAGATGTGGTCGCAGTTGCGCCACTCCTTGAGGAACAAGATGTCGTGTTTGATTTGTTCCATCGGGTAGTGGCCGGTCAACTGCTGGCGGTAGCAGCCTTTGCAGTAGACGTTGCAGCGGTCGGTGACTTCGAGCCAGCCGAAGGGGTTGTCGTTCATGGACCAGGGCAGCCGGTAGATGTCGCGTTTGCGGGGTTTTTCAACGGGCGGTGCAAAAGTAGTCATGCTCTCTATGCTCCTAAGGCGAAAATTTTATTACCATGGTGGCCCCGCGCGACTGTGAAACGTGCGTGGCCGTGACAGGGCATTATACATTACCCGTCAAGTCATATTTCATGACGTTCTTCACTTTACCGCGCGCCTTACCTCACGTCAAATGAAAATTTTTTTAAATTGGATGGCGCCGTTACCGGGTTGCTAAGCGTTTGCGCGCTAACCTCACCTCAATAAATCGCGCAGCGCCGCCTCCGCATCCTCGAACCGGAAGCGGAACCCCGCCATCTGCAAGCGCTGCGGGACTACGCGCTGCCCGGTGAGCAGCATACCGGCCAGTTCGCCGAACAGCAAGCGCAGCGCAAAGCCCGGCGCCGGCGCCCACGCCGGGCGGTTCATCACGCGGCCCAGCGCCCGGCTAAAGTCGGCGTTGGTGAGCGGGTTGGGCGCAGTGAGATTGTACACGCCGGATGCGCCGGGCGTCTCGACCAGGCAGCGGATGGCGGCGACTGCATCGGCGAGGTGTATCCACGAAAACCACTGCCGCCCGCTGCCCAACGGCCCGCCCACGAACAGCTTGAACGGTAAGCACATCCGGGGCAGCGCGCCGCCCTCGGCGCTGAGCACGGCACCCAGCCGGACCACCACGCGCCGCACGCCCGCCGCCTCGACCGCTTTGGTCGAGGCCTCCCACGGGATGCATACCTGCGCGGGAAAATCGTTGCCCGGCGCGCTGTCCTCGGTGAGGGTTTCGCTGCCGCGCGGCCCGTAGTAGCCCACCGCCGACGCCTGCACGACCACGCCCGGCTTGTTCGCCGCCGCCTCGACCGCCGCGACGACCGCTTCGCCGGCGTATTGGCGGCTTTCGATGATGGCGCGCTTGCGGTCGGCGGTCCAGCGCCGGTCGGCGATGCCCGCGCCGGCCAGGTTGATGATGGCGCCGGCGCCGTCGGCCAGATGGCCCCAACCCTCGACGGTGCGCGCATCCCAGCGCTCGACGTGGACGCCCGCCGGCATACCGGCCGGCGCTGGGGCGCGGCTGAGCGCGATTACTTCGTGGCCGGCGCCGGCCCATTCGGCGGCCAGCGCCTGCCCGATCAGTCCTGTGCCGCCCGTGATGATGATTCGCATCGTTATCGCTCCTGGTTCTATCAGAGTTACATTAGATAAAACGGTTTCGGTGGTTAGGTAGTCTTTCTTTATGCTACGATAGAAATAGTATCCAAGTTGACAGGAATTGTCGCCAAGAGGAGAAGCACAACATATGATTAAGCAAACGGTTGACAGGATCAAAGCGCTGTTCCCGGCTGAAGAAGCATCCGCGCACTGCGACGGCCCGTGCGGGGTGTATGACCCCTCGTCGGCGCGCATCGCGGCAGAAGCCGTACTCTCGATGACCAAGAAGCTGCTCGCGCTCGAGCCGCCCGCCCCCGGCGACGCGAAGGCGATGGCCGCGTATCTGAACACGTTCAGCCGCTACGTGGCGATCAAGGAAGAGGAAGCGCACAAGGCCAAGACCGAAATCCTGGTGTTGTGGACCGACTACTTCAAGCCCCAGCACCTCGAACAGTTCCCGGACCTGCACGATATCGTCTGGCAAACGACCAAGCTGTGTTCATCGGTCAAGCAGCACGTCAGCCTCGAAGACGCCGAGAAGCTGTTGGAGGCGGTCAAGAAAATTCACGAGATTTTCTGGGCGACCAAGAACCGCGAAGTCGGTTGGTATACTGCAAGCTAACTTACTCCCTACCGATTCCCTCTCCTGGCGGCGCTGCCGGGGAGGGAATTTTCATCCCTGCCATGAATCAAATGCTGCACGAGAGCGGTTGGGTCGAATTGATCTTATGGCTCGTGCGCCGGCGCCGGCGCTTCCGCGTCGCCGGCGACTCGATGCGCCCGGCGCTTGAACCGGGCGACGAAGTGTTGATCGATCCCGGCGCGACGCCCCGGCCCGGTGATATCGCCGTGGCGCGGCATCCGTTCGTGCGCGCCCTGCGCGTGGTCAAGCGGGTCGAAGCAGTCGAGGATGGGCGCTACATTCTCAAAGGCGATAACCCGCTCGAAAGCGACGACAGCCGCGCTTTTGGCCCGGTGAGGGGCGAGGATATCTTGGGGCGGGTGACGAGCCGTCTGCCGTGATGCCGCGCGGTTTAGGGTTTTCGCATTACCAGCGATGGGTTATAATGCCCATCGCCTGTTGTGTTTAGGCTTATATTGAATTGGAACGATTGATACAGCGATGACAAATCACATAACCACAACACCGTCCGGCGAGCGCCAGATTTACCCGTTTACGGCAATTGTCGGCCAGGAGAAGATGCGGCGTGCGCTGATCCTCGCCGCCGTGAACCCGCGCATCGGCGGAGTGCTGATTCGCGGCGAGCGCGGCACGGCCAAGAGCACCGCCGCGCGCGCCCTGGCGGCGCTGCTCCCGGAGATCGAGGTGGTGGACGGCTGCCCCTTTAGCTGCGACCCCAAGCACCCGAATATGACGTGCAGCCTGTGCCAGAACCGCCCGGTCGAAGACCTGCCGGTGAAGAAGCGCCGTACCCGCATGGTTGACCTGCCCGTCTCGGCCACCGAAGACCGCGTAGTCGGCACGCTCGACATCGAGAAGGCCATCCAGAAGGGCGAGCGCCACTTCGACCCCGGCGTGCTGGCGTCGGCGAACCGGGGCATTCTCTACGTGGACGAGGTGAACCTGCTTGATGACCACGTGGTAGACCTGCTGCTCGACTCGGCGGCGATGGGCGTCAACGTGGTAGAGCGCGAAGGCGTCAGCTTCGAGCACCCGGCCCGCTTCATCCTCATCGGCACGATGAACCCGGAGGAGGGCGACCTGCGCCCGCAGTTGCTCGACCGGTTCGCGCTGGCGGTGGACGTGGGCGGCTTGATGGACGCCGAGCAGCGCGTCGCCATCCTGGAGCGCCACATTGCTTTCGAGGCAGCGCCGGAGGAATTCTGCGCGCAGTGGCGTCCGGTCGAACAGGACTTCTCCGACCGCATCGCGCGCGCCCGCGAGGTTGTGGAAGACATCGAGTATACGTCTAACGACTTGCTGACCATCGCCACGCTGACCGCCGGCCTGAACGTAGAAGGCCACCGCGCCGACTTGGTGATTCTCAAGGCGGCGCGCGCCAACGCCGCGTTTGAGGGCCGCAGCGCGATCACCCGCCACGACATCCTCGTGGCGGCGGAGCTGGCGCTGCCGCACCGGGTCAAGGGCGGCCCGTTCGAGGAAGTGCAGGTCGCCGTGCAGGAGTTGAGCGAGCGCGTCGCCGAGATCGAGGGCGCGCAGGAAGCCGGCGAAGGCGAACCCGGTCCCAAAGCGGCCGGTGAAGCGGAAAAAAAAACGCAGGTAGCCGCCGAGGGCGAGGAGAGCGCCGATTCCCCGAACCCGGAACAGCCCACCCTCGCGCCCCAAAACGTGTTCCATGACCAGAGTGCGAAGTGGTGGGAAGGCGGCCAGCACGTCGAGACCGGCGCCGTCTTCAGCCCGCGCCGCCTCGATACGCAGTTGGACAAGCTGACCCGCAAGCAGGCGGGCCGCCGCAGCCGCACCATTAGCGACCGCAAACGCGGGCGGTATATTCGCGCGCAGCCGGCCGGCGAGCATGCCGACGATATCGCCTTCGACGCGACGCTCCGGGCGGCGGCCCCGCACCAACGCCAGCGCCACGAGGAAGACCCCGACGCGATGGCGCTCGCGCTGCGCCGGAGTGACCTCCAGCGCAAAATCCGGGTGCGCCGCACCGCGAACCTGGTGCTGTTCGTGGTGGATGCGTCGTGGTCGATGGCGGTCGCCGAGCGCATGAACGCCACCAAAGGCGCGATCATGTCGCTGCTCACCGATGCGTACCAGCGCCGCGACCGGGTGGGCTTGGTGGTGTTCAACAAGGACCGCGCCACGCTGGTCCTGCCGCCGACCAACTCGGTGAAGCTGGCGCAGAAGGCGCTGAAAGATATCGCCGTGGGCGGCAAGACGCCGCTTTCGGCGGGGCTGCTGCTGGCGCACGAGGTTTTCGTGCGCGAGAAGTACACGCATCCCGACGTGATGCCGCTGATGATCCTGCTCACCGACGGCGCGGGCAACGTCTCGATGAGCAGCCTCGCGCCGCAGACCGAGGCGCACCAGATCGCCGACGCGATTCAGGGCGCCGGGATTCGCTCGGTGGTGGTCAACATGGAGCACCCGGCATTTGACCAGGGCCTGGCGCAGGATTTGGCCGATCACCTGAGCGGGCCGTGCTATACGCTGGCAGAGTTGAAAGCCGATGCGCTATACCGCACCGTGAAGGGCGAACTGGCGTGATCGACTGGCGTAGGGGCGGGTTTCAAACCCGCCCATGCACATCAACTTAAGCGCCTGCTCCCCCTCTCCCCAAACCCCTCTCCCACGAGGGGCGAGGGGCTTACCGACGCACAGACTC
>JAFGMM010000212.1 GCA_016927535.1 Anaerolineae bacterium | reverse complement strand
TAGCTTCGTCGGCGTCCAGATAGTAGAGGTGTTCGGGGTTGATCGCCAGCGCCAACCCGACCAGGTAGGCGCTCTCCGGCAGGCAGCGCTTGGCCCACTCGATGGGCGGCTGCTTGAGCGGCCCGGCTTCGAGCACCACGCAGCCGCTTTTCAACACCGGCCCGATCTTCTCCAGGGTTTCTTTGATATCGGAGAGCGGCTCGTCAAGGAAGATGATATCGGCGCCCTCGGCGGCGGCGGTGACGCTGCGCGCGCAGTCGTCGAGCGCGCCGGCCTTTTTGATCTCTTTGCAGAGCTTGCCCTCGTAATCGTAGCCGGTGATGGTGAATTTGTGCGTCGCGCCGGGCGCGCTCTGATAGCGCTTGATCGCCAGGCCAAACGCCGGCCCGACGCGCTGCAACCCGATAATCGTCAAGTTGATGTCTGCCATAGTCTTCTCCTGTAGCGGTTGGCAATTAGCGATTAGCTTTTAGCGGTTGGTAGAAGAACGCGAGGCTAACCGCTAAAAGCTAACCGCTAGTAGCTAATAGCTAATTCACATTGTCCGCTGCGACCAGCGCGGCGAGCAATTCTCCTATCGCGCCTGCCGGCGGTTCCTTCCCTTTAACGGCATCCGAGCGCGCGACCAATTCCGCCGCCCGCGCCGAGCCGCCCGCTTCGCGCACCATCTCAGCGCCCCAGGCGGCGTGCTGCAACCCCACGACGAACGGCCTCCGCCAGCCCACCGGCGCGCCCCGGCCCCATCGCTCAAAGCAGGTCGGGCACAGCGCCTCGACCAACACGACCAGCACCCGGTCCCAGAAGTGAAACGGCGCGCGGCTCTTGCCCACATCGTGCAGCAGCGCCGCGACCATCAAATCGGGGTCGGTATGGCCCATCGCGCGCAGCGTGCGCAGAACCTCGATGCTGTGCTGTTGTTCGCTCCGGCGCATCCGCCCGAACAGCGCCATGAGTCCGGGCGATAGATGCCGCCGTGCAGTGTCGTAGTCAACCGGTCGGGCGAAGGCGGTCAGGGCGCGGATGCCTTGCCGCAAACGGTAGAACACGATCATGTGATTATGTTATCTACCCAGCGTGACCAGGAAGTTTACGGTGTTATAGGTCGGCTGGCTAATCAAAAGGCCGAAGATATTGGGAATACCTGGAATAGGCAGCAAACTCAAGAAGAGCAAAATAAGGAACAGGTACATGCTTTCTCTTTGATACCGTGCCCAGATGTTCGCCTGCTCCGGCGGCAGCAGCCCCAGCACCACCGTCCACCCGTCAAGCGGCGCTAAAGGGATCAGGTTAAAGAAGCCCAGCAGCACGTTCCACAGGATGACGGTATAGCCGATTTCGGAGAGCGACGGGATGATGGTAGACCCCAGGTAATACGACTCGATGTAGGCGTCCATCGAGAGCCAGCCGAACCACCACGGAATCGCAAACACGACGGCGGTTATCAAATTAGAAATCGGCCCGGCGGCGGAAGTCAGCGTCATACCCACGCGCGGGTTGCGCATCCGGTGGTGATCGACCGGCGCCTGCCCCAGCGGCCCGATGGGAAGCCCGGTGACCAGAAAGATCAGAAAGCCCATCGGGTTGATGTGCTTCAGCGGGTTGAGGCTCACCTGCCCGTTCTCGTATGCGGTGTAGTCGCCCATGCGCATGGCGGTGTAGGCGTGGGCGAACTCGTGGATGGTGACGGCGACGAGCAGCGCGACCAGACGCGAGATCAATACCGCCGGCCGCTGAAAGATTTCCTCTAGGAAGCCCAAACCTTTTCTCCTCAACGATACTCGCCGATCTTGCGCCAGCGAGTATAGTTCATCTATGTTTCATTTGCCAGTCGCCGGCGGCGCAGCGGCGCAGCGGTGCAGCGGTGCAGAGTGAGGGGCAGAAAGATTTTTACCACGGAGATCACGGGGAACACGGAGAAAGAGGGGGAACTCTGTGCGCTATTGTTCTTGCTCCGTGCGCTCTGTGATCTCCGTGGTGATTTTCTTCTTCTACTTCTTTGCGCGATGGTAGCGCAGCGGGCGCATACCGTTGAGCGTCACCAGCAGCGACGTGCCCACGTCTGCGAATACCGCCATCCACAGCGTCGCCGCGCCGGCGAGCGCCAGCAGCAGGAACAGCGTCTTGATCCCCAGGCTGAATATCACATTCTGCTTAATCACGCGGTTGGCGGCGCGCGCAAGGCCCACCGCGTAAGGCAGCTGCGCCAGGTCGTCCGCCATGAGCGCCACGTCTGCCGTTTCGAGCGCCTGCGCGCTGCCGGCGCCGCCCATCGCAATCCCCACCGTCGCTGCCGCGAGCGCGGGCGCGTCGTTCACGCCGTCGCCCACCATGGCGACGTTTCCGTACTTGCCGGCGAGCGCGCGCACCGCCGCGACCTTATCGCCCGGCAGCAGCGCCGCGCGCACCTCGTCCACGCCGACTTGCTCGCCCACGGCGCGCGCAACCGCCGGGTTGTCGCCGGTGAGCATGACGGTCGCTTCGACGCCGCCCATCGCTTTGAGCGCGGCGACCGCCTCCCGGCTGGAGGCGCGCACCGTATCGGCCACGCTGATGTAGCCGCGCACCTGCGCGCCGTCGCCGACCAGCATGGCGGTCTGGCCGTCGGTCTCCGCCGCTTCGACCTGCTGGCAAAGCCCCGGCTGCCGGCCATAGGTTTCGTGAAAGAGCGTATGGCTGCCCACCGTGACCGTGCGCCCGTTCACCTGGCCGCGCACGCCGCGCCCGGCCAGCGCCTCGACCGATTCGGCCGGCGAGTAAGCGTGGGCCAGTGCGCGCCGCTCGGCCTCCTTGACGACGGCCTGCGCCAGCGGGTGCTCGCTGCGCCGCTCGACCGCGGTCGCCAGCGCGAGCATGTCGTTGCACGGCGCGCAGGCCTCTACGCCCAGGCAGTCAATCGAACGGTAGCCGGTGACCTGCGGGCGGCCTTCGGTGAGCGTGCCGGTTTTGTCGAAGGCGAAGGCTTTGATGCGCCCCAGCGCCTCCAGGTGCGCGCCGCCCTTGATGAGCACGCCGCGCCGCGCCGCGCCGGTGATGCCGCTGATGACGGCGACCGGCGTGCTGATGACCAGCGCGCACGGGCAGGCGATCACCAGCAGCGCCAGCGCGCGGTAAAGCCAGCCGTGCATATGTGCGCCGGGCGTGTCATAGAACGGCGCGCCGAACAGCAGCGGCGGCGTCACGGCGACCAGCGCAGCCAGCATCACCACCGCCGGGGTGTACACCCGCGCGAAGCGGTCGATGAAGCGCTGCACGGGCGCTCGCTGAGACTGCGCCTCCTCCACCAGCCGGATCACCTGCTGTAGGGTGTTGTCCTTCGCCGGTTGGGTAACCTCGATCTCCAGCGCGCCGCCGCCGTTCACCGTACCGGCGAACACCTCTGCGCCCGGCGCTTTGTGAACCGGCATGCTTTCGCCGGTGATGGGCGCCTGATTGACCGCGCTCGCGCCGGCGGTAACCCGCCCGTCCATCGGGATGCGCTCGCCCGGCTTGACCAGGATTGTTTCGCCGATTTGAAGACTCGCCACGTCAACGGCCTGTTCGTGTGCGCCGCACCAGGGACACGGCCCGCCCGTGTATCCCTCCCTGCCGATATGTTCCGCGCAGTCTACGCACGGGCGCAGCACGGTCGCGCGGTCGGGAACCAGGCTCACCAGGCTGCGCAGGCTGTCGCGGGCGCGGTCGGTGGCGTAGCCCTCCAGCGCCTCGCCGATGGCAAAGAGAAAGATCACCGTGGCGGCTTCGGCGTGCTCGCCGATGAGCAGCGCGCCCACGGCAGCGATGGTCATCAGCAGGTTAATATTGATATCGCGGTTGGCGACCAGGGTGCGCAGCCCGGAGCGCGCGATAGGATACCCGGCGACCACCAGCGCCGACACAAACAGCGCGTCAGCGAGCGCGGCCGGCGCGCCGAGCAGCGCCGTTGCCAGCGCCGCCGCAATCAGCGCGCCGCCGGCGATGGCAAAGCGGGTGTCGGCGCGCGTCCAGAGGAACTGAATAAAGCCGGTTACGCCGCCGCGCCTGGGCGGTTGGGGCCGCGCCGCGCCGGCCGGAATCGCGGTGTAGCCCTGCGCCTTGACGTGCGCGACGATAGCTTCGGGCACGACGCCGCCCTGCACGCGCATCTTGCCCACGGTAAAGTTGATGTCGCAAAACGTAACGCCGTCGATCCCGGCGATGCTTTTCTCCAGGTCGGCGGCGCAGCTTGGACAGTCTATCCCTTCGACGATGAAATCAGTTGATTGTCCGCTCATGTTAATTTGTATACCGCCCTCCAAATAAGACAAATTTTGTTCTATTTAAAGAATACCCCATCGCGCGGCAGACGGCAAATTGAGAAATTTTTTCATTATGATGAAAGTAGTGAGCGCCCTAGCTTGTATACCACGGGTTTTAGGAATTGAAACGGGTGATTTTGCGCTATACTTTCCCCGTTCGATTGTCGATAGCACGAGGTCAGGTTATGGCAGCAGAAAACATGAAGGTGCCGCAGCGCACGGTTTATACCATTGTGCTGTTGGTCAGCGTGTATATTGCGCTGCAGCTCATCGCAGATGTGACCGCTCCCAAGATCGTCGCGCTTGGCCCGATCACCCTGCCGGCGGGCACGTTCGTCTTTGCGCTGACGTTCACCTGGCGCGATATGCTGCATAAGCGTCTGGGCAAGGAGTGGGCGCGCGCTGCGATCATCGCGGCGGCGGTGTGCAATGTCTTGATGGTGCTCTACTATGCTTTTGCGATTGAGCTGCCGCCGGCCGGCTTCTGGTCCGGCCAGGACGCTTTCCAGGCGACGTTGGGCCTTGTCTGGCGCATCACCGCCGCGAGCATCGTCGCCGAACTGGTGAGCGAGTTGGTCGATACCGAGGTGTATCACGTGCTGGCGAAGCGGTTTACGGGAGTGCACCAGTGGGTGCGGGTCGCCGGCTCCAACGCGGTGAGCCTGCCCATCGACAGCCTGGTGTTCGTCACGCTGGCGTTTGCCGGCACCATGCCGCTCGCCAGTATGGTCGATGTCATCGTCGGGCAGGTGATCTTCAAGGCGCTGGTGACGCTGGTCAGCCTGCCGGGGATTTACACAATCCCGGAAGGTAAGCCGCTCGAACTGCGCGCAGCCGACGCCGAGGGATAATGTGCGAGGGCTTTAACCGCGAATAACGCAAATAACGCGAATTCAGGATATTTCTGGATTTATTCGCGCCATTCGGTAGCACCGCAAAATAGCGTGGTCACCGGCTTGCGTAGGGGCGGGTTTCAAATCCGCCCCATATGCATCAACTTAAGAATTTTGACCGTTTGTGCGCCTGTTCCCCCTCTCCCCAAACCCCTCTCCCACGAGGG
>JAFGMM010000211.1 GCA_016927535.1 Anaerolineae bacterium | reverse complement strand
TCTCGCGCGGGTGGTTGGCGTATTTGAAATACTGCTCGCCGGGCTGCGCCTCGCGCCTTGCCAGACCCTCCCACCATACGTCGTCGCCGAAGCCGCCGGGCGCGTCGATGAACGCCTGGAACTGCGCGTAGGTGATCGGGTAGCGCGCAATGTCGAAGGCCTCCAGGCGCAAACGCTTATCGTCCTGGTAAATGAACTCGCCCGCCGGGATGGTCACCCAGTCGATGTCGGGCAGGCCGTCGGCGCGCAGGCCCACGCCTTTGCGCGGGTCGCCAATCTCGGCCAGCGCGCGCCCGATGCGCAGGCGGGCAGGCGGCGTCACGTTGAGATTGCCCAACTGGGCGATCAGGTAAGAGGCTGCTGCGCCATGCACCGTCTTGATCGCGTCGAGGGCAATTTCGCCGACCTCATCGTCGGCGTCGGCGGCCAGGATCGCCAGCGGCTCCAGCACGCGCGGTCCCTTCTGTAACTTCGCCAACGCCTGGGCCGCCCGGCGGCGGTCCTCGACCTGATCGGAATGCACCAGCGCTATCGACCGCGCTTCGATAGCCCGCCGCGTCGCCTTGTCAACTTTGCGCCCCTCCTCCACACACCACAGCGCCAACCAGGGGTTGACCTCGGCCACCGCGCGCGCCAGCGTATTCGAGTCCGCCTCGCTCACCAGGCCGGCAAGCTGGATGAACGTCTCGGTCCACCAGGAGTCGGCGGCGTAATCGAGCCAGCGGAGCCGCTCCGGGTTCACCACCCGGCGCACCCGGCGGGCAAGCCAGCCCTCACGCGCCTCGTGCATGATCTCGTCTTTGAGCGCGCAGGCGGCGAAGTGCTCCTGGATGGTCTGGTGCGGCGCAAAGCCGATCTGCTGTGGCTTCGTGTGTCTGAGCAGACTGCTCCTCAACAGCGTTTGCAGCAGGTTCTCGTCCCCGCCGAGCACATCGAGCGCCTTCTCGTGGGAGATTTTCAGCACACCCTCGTCTGGAGGTGCGTGCGAGGGTGTAGGTTCGGGAAGTTGTTTTTGAACATGTCCCACCTGCATCTCCAGAGCTAACTGTTCCAGCGCGCGCATTTGTGAGGGTTGGGGTACGGTCGTCTCATCGTGGCGGCGCTCCTCTTCGCGCGCCAACATCTCCGCGATGAAGTCTCGGTAGAGTTCGGCGCGGTTTTCCGGCAAGCGAATCTCATCAGGCTGGGACCACCGTCGCGCCTTGCGCCAGGTCTCTTTAATGAACCACAGCAGGAGCGGCGTCGCGGTCAGATTGCGCATTCGCGGGTCCAGCTTGCCCCACAGGACTTCGCTCTCTTGCGCGCCGAGGTGGGCGGCGAGGTACTGCTGCGCCTGCGCCGGGCGAATGCTCTTGATCAGAAGCGTGTCGTATGACCCACTGCCGCGCCGCAAGCGCCGCCAGCTCTCGTCTTCGACCCGGCTCGTGATGACCAAGCGATGGCGGGCAAACTCCGGCGCCAGTTTGTTGATTTCGCTCTCCAGGCTCGCACGGCAGGCTGGGCGCACTTCGTTAAGGCCGTCAAAGAGAAAATAGCAGTCGAAGGGTGAGTCTTCCAGGAACTGGCGTGTCTCCTCAACCGACCTGAGTTTGATCTCGTCGGTTGATCTCAGGCTCCGCCGCACCCACTCCAGCAGCGGCCCGCCCTCGTACTCCAGCAGCTTGACCAGCACCGGCACGATGGGCGGCTCGTTGCGGGCCAACTCCCACGCCAGGCGCTCCACCGCGACGGTCTTCCCCATGCCCGGCTCGCCCAACACAATCGTGCGGTGGCTTTGCCACAGCCGGACAATCAGATTCTCCGGTTCGCCTTTCCCCACGCCGCCCTCGTAAGGGCTGGCGTCGATGGGAAGCTGCCAGGCTTCTTCCTGGATATAGCGCTCGATGCCCCAGGACATGTTGTCCAGTCGGGCCGCCAGTCTCTGGCAGTGACCGGGCACGCCGTAGGCCGGCTTGGGCAGGTCGCCGAGCAAGACCGTAAAGGCGCGTGTGTAGTCGCCGGTGAAGTCACGGTATTGCAGGTCCTCGACTCCCAGCGCCGCGCGGCCGGCGTCGCTCACCGGCGAGTGCAGCAATGGAATGACCCTTTTGCCGTACTCGCGCGCGGTTTGGATTTCGACCTTCACCCACTCGGACCGTACCGCTTCCGGCGACAGGACGACCAGCACGACCCCGGCGGCGCGGATGCCCCGGCGAATCGCCTGCCGCCACACGTCGCCGCCGCGAATACCTTCGAAGTCGATCCAGGTCGTGTGGCCCCCCTTGTTGCGCAGATCGCCGGCCAGCCGCTCGACCCATTCGCGGTCGGTGTGGTGGTAGGCGATGAAGAGGTAATCGCGCAGGTGAGGATTAGGAGCGGGGAGAGGTGCGGTCGTCGTGTCGATGAACAGCGCGTCAATCAGCGCGGAAAGCTCCTGGTAATCCAGGTCCGCGCCTTGACAAATCTCCTGCACCAGACCTTCGAGAAATCGTTTGCCATCCACGCCGCGCTTGACGCAGGCATTGATCAGACCGGCGGTATAGTCGATGGGCGCGCCTTCATAATCGATTTCGCTGAGCAGCGGATCACAGAGGCCTGGGGCAGCAAAGAGGTTCAGCCTTTGACGGGTCCTGGAGTCCTTCATGTACCGCGCAAGCACGCTCGCCAACTGCTTGATGCTCATCGCCTAAACCCTCAGCCGTTCGTATACCTCCGGCGCTTGCCCTTTTATATCATCTAACACGGCAATCATGCTAGTACCTTCGTTGCACAAGTAGCGTTTCCCGGTACCCGGATCGGGCAGCAGGCCGCCGCTGTGGTGAATGGCGACCACTTCGAAGTCTTCGTTGAACACCGGCGCGCCGGACGAGCCGGGAAGCGTCGTGGTGGTGTACTGCACCGTGCGCGCGTCGGCGTAGGCGACGAAGTTGTTTTGCATGGAGATTTGCTTCAGGTGGCCGGCGGGGTGTTGGATGATGGACACCCGCTCATCTTGACGCATCTGGATGCGCTTGAGGGCCAGCGGTTCGCCGAACGCCGGCGTACCCGCCAGTTGTGTGATCGTGTAATCCAGACCCGCGTTCGTGTGGAAAATCCCGCCGGTGAGCGCGCGCGCCACACTGACGGCGCATTCTTTGCCGGCGCGGTCAAGCTGGTAGTTGAAGGTGTATACCGCCGCTTCCGCCTCCGCGCGATCCTGAATGACGTGGTGGTTGGTCATGAGCAAATCCGAGGCGATCATGAAGCCGGTGCCCAGGTGTTCTTTGCCGCCGCGCGCGCTGCGCAGATGAACTACTGCGCCGGCGGCGTCGAGCGCCAGCGCCAGCATCCTGACATGGCGCAGCGTGTTCTCGCCGATGATTTTCTCCTGGAGGTCATGAGCAGTGTCGCGTCCGCGCCAATGGTCGATGGTTCGACCCCGGCTGACCTGGGCATCGAGGGGCGCGTATGCGGCAAACAAAGACGCGAGAAATTCGGCGTCCTCGTCATTGACAAAAGGCTGAATATGGTTCAAGAAAACTTCTAAGGCTTCTTTGTTGTAGGCGACCTGTCCGAACTGGGCAAGAAAGCGCACGACTTCCACCGCAACGCCCATAGGCGCTCCGTCCAGGTCCAGTCGGGCCAATATGGTCTCTGCCCGGGGGACGCCTTCCAGCGCGCCTACGACTAACCGGCGCCGGTCACGGACGTTGGCGAAATCGGGCAGATTGGCGACAATGCGCACCAGGTTTTGAAAGTCCGGTTGAGACAACTGAACTGACATCGGCCTTGCCCTTGATTGAGTGCGGATAAGAGTTTGGTGTTCACCTGTTACCAAGTTTACCGGCTAATCTCAATGTGGACAAGACGCCAGACGGCTTTTTCTTCGCGGCGGTTATCCTCGGAGCGTCGTGACAACGCCCCACACACGCCAATGCCGGCGCGCGTGGGGCGTTCGCTTGTTCGCTAGCTCAGCGGCTTCGCGCCAGTGTTGTCTCTCACCGACTCCACCAGCCCGGTTGCCTTCGCCCAGGCATAGGCAGTCGGCGCGCCGAGCAGAGTCAGAAGCAGCAGCATAAAAGCAACAGCTTGCCGACCAGAAGGCAAAGCACGCAAACCACCTTTAATCACTTTCTGCCGGTTTCCCTTGCAGCGTCAGGGTGTATGCGCCGACCGAGCCGCCGGAGCCGGACGCACGAATGGTATACACGCCGGTCGAAGGTAAAACTATGTCGGCAAGAGTCGCATCGAATGAGCCAGGAGCGGCGTCGTCGTTCCGGGCGATGATCTTGTCTGTGTCGTCAATCAGGAACACCAACGAGTCCAAATTGCCTTCTTGGGTTCCCTGCATCGTAATCGTCAGCGTATCGCCGATCGCGCCGTAAAAGATCCAATCGTCAAAGCCATAACCGCGCCGCACCCCCGCATCAATGATCTCACCTTCGACTGTCTGGCTGTAAGCTATAGAATTCGCATAACCGCTGAGTATTGCCTGGGCCGGGTCGCCCGCGATGGTTGCGCCATTTGTCCAGAACATGGGCATATGGAGAACCTCGCGCCGCGCCAGGTTGAGCCGTAAAACGTTAGGGCAAAACGGCGTGAGATCGCCCAGGTCGGTAAACACCAGCGGCGGCGTTCCATCCGCAAGTAGCACGTCGACGCGCACGATTTGTCCTGGTTGGCTGTTTTGATAGACGTTCACTTCTATGGGATAAACCGGCTTTGCGAAGAACGCGGTCAGGGTATCAATGCCTTTTGCTGTCGCCGAGGCCCAAGCCGTGGACTGATCGCCGCACCCCAAAGAGTCCGGCGCGCCGGTTGCTCGCGCCGGCGACCAAGTATCGCCGCTACCATACCGGCTTGAAGCTCTCGCAATGCCGGCCCACTGCCGTACCAATGCGCCATCTTCAGCCAGCCCGACCAATTCTATCGCGTCGATCTCCGTCCAACTTCTCTCAGCTTGGTTGATCTTGATACGTACACCATACGCCAATGTTTCGAGATGTGCCTCAGCCCGGACACGAATACTCAACACACCGGGGCAATACAAGGCCGGATCTACGCCTTCAAAAATTGTCAGTGTGGCGCTGTCGCCTTCCAGCAGCTCCACACGCACAATCGCGCCAGGATGGTATGTCTGGTAGATATTCACTTCAAGGGGGATGACCGGTGTATCGTAACTCAGCGTCAGGGTATCTTGCCCGGTTGAGGTCGCCGAAGCCCAAGCCGTAGCCTGATCGCCGCATCCCGCCGTGTCGGGCGCGCCGGTTGCTTGCGCCGGCGACCAATTGCTACTGCTTCCATACTGGCTTGATGCTTCGGCGCTGATGGCCCACTGTCGCACAACCACCTCGTCTGTGGTCAAGCCAACCAGTTCCACCGCGTCAATTTCGTTCCAACCATTGGTAATGGTTTGATCCAACGTGATGCGCACACCGGAAACTGGCTTGTTGTCTTGCGCTTCATTTTGGCTCAGGAGTGGTGGGACGTTTAGTGCTAACACCAACAGCGTTCCTATAATTGTATATGGCCAACGAGACTTCATGTTTTTTCTCCTTGTAAGATCTCCAAATGATTTTGGTTCTGTTTGTACGCAGCTTATGCGTCACGGCGTGACTGCCGGCATCGTTTTTATTCATCGTTCAGAGGTTTTTCGCTTTGTAACACCCAACATTGTAAGACTTGGTATCTCGGTTGGCAATTCCTGGGGTTAAGGACACGTGCAAAATTACTAGTTCTGACATTTTTTGTGGTGCCCCCGATAGACAGGCTGAAGCGAGGTCGAAACGAGCAAATTGTGAAGCCAGTTGTCATGATA
>JAFGMM010000210.1 GCA_016927535.1 Anaerolineae bacterium | reverse complement strand
GTTAGCGCGCATCTGACTCCCCTCGCCCCTTGAGGGAGAGGGGTCGGGGGAGAGGGGGAAAAAAGCGCTTAAGTTGATGCATATGGGGCCGGTTTGAAATCGGCCCTGGGCGGGTCTCAGACCCGCCCCTACCGCCCGGTTCGGCGCTCTTTTCCGGTTTCGCCAACAGTATCACAGGTAGGAGAGGGGGCGCCCGAAGCGTCGAATCGCGGTCTTCTCCCCCTCTCCATGCGATGGAGAGGGGGCCGGGGGGTGAGGTATCAGTCAAAGAGTCACCACTACCCGTATCGAGAGAGGAGACAAAAAGCATATGGATTACGTCAATCTTGGCCGCACCGGGCTTAAGGTCAGCCCGCTGTGCCTGGGCACGATGAACTTCGGCCCGCAGACCGCCGAAAAAGATTCCCATGCCATCATGGATAAAGCGCTAGAACTGGGGATTAACTTCTTCGACACCGCCAACATCTACGGCGCGTGGGGCGATGGAGGCTATCCGGGCCGCACCGAAGATATCATCGGGCGGTGGTTTGCGCAGGGCGGCGGGCGGCGCGACAAGATCGTGCTGGCGACGAAGGTCTACAACGTCATGGGCGAATGGCCCAACGAGCGCGGGCTTTCGGCGCGGCACATCAAACTGGCCTGCGAGGCCAGCCTGAAGCGCCTGCAAACCGATCACATCGACCTGTACCAGATGCACCATGTGGATCGCTCGGCGCCGTGGGAGGAAGTCTGGCAGGCGATGGAGCAGCTTATCCACGAAGGCAAGATACTCTACGTCGGCAGCAGCAACTTCGCCGGCTGGCACATCGTGCAGGCGAACGAGACTGCGAAGCGCCGCCCTCTCATGGGGCTGGTCTCCGAGCAGAGCAAGTACAGCCTCATCACCCGCGCCATCGAAATGGAAGTGGTGCCGGCCTGCATCCAGTACGGCGTCGGCATCATCCCCTGGTCGCCGCTGGAAAGCGGGCTGCTGGGCGGCGTGCTCAAGAAGCAGGCCAAAGAAGGCCGCCGCGCCGGCGAGCGGCAGCAAGAACGCATCGAGAAGCTGCGCCCGCAGTTGGAGCAGTACGAGGCTTTCTGCGACGAACTGGGCGAAGAACCTGCCGCCGTCGCGCTGGCCTGGATGCTGCACCAGCCCGGCATCACCGCGCCGATTATCGGGCCGCGCACGATGGAGCAACTCACCGGCGCCAGCCTGCGCGCCGCCGAACTGAAGCTCGACGCGGACGCGCTGCAAAAACTCGATGAAATCTGGCCCGGCTTCAAGACCGCGCCGGAACATTACGCCTGGTAAAGAACCCGTGTATCCCTGGAACACACACCTGGAGGATTAATAAATGGAATATGTAAACTTAGGACGAACCGGTCTGAAGGTCAGCCCGCTGTGCCTGGGCACGATGAACTTTGGCCCGCAGACCGCCGAAGCCGACGCGCACGCCATCATGGACAAGGCGCTCGAACTGGGCATTAACTTCTTCGACACCGCCAACCGTTACGGCAGATGGGGAGATACCACCGGCTACCACGGCCTCACCGAGGAGATCATCGGGCGCTGGTTTGCGCAGGGCGGCGGGCGGCGCGAAAAGGTCGTGCTGGCGACGAAGGTCTACGGCCCGATGGGCGACGGCCCTAACGACCGGGGACTTTCGGCGCGGCACATCAAGCATGCCTGCGAGGCCAGCCTGAAGCGCCTGCAAACCGATTACATCGACATCTACCAGATGCACCATGTTGACCGCGCGACGCCGTGGGAGGAAATCTGGCAGGCGATGGAGCAGCTTGTCCGCGAAGGCAAGATACTCTACGTCGGCAGCAGCAACTTCGCCGGCTGGCACATTGCACGGGCCAACGAGATTGCCAAGCAGCGCGATTTCATGGGGTTGGTCTCGGAGCAGAGCCTTTACAACCTGGCGACCCGCAACATCGAGACAGACGTAGCGCCGGCCTGCCAGGAGTACGGCATGGGGATTATCCCGTGGTCGCCATTGGGCGGCGGGCTGCTGGGCGGCGTGCTGAAGAAGATCAAAGAGGGTCGCCGCGCCTTCGATCATCTGCAAAAGCAGGTCGAGGAAAAGCGCGCGCAGATCGAAGCTTACGAAGCATTCTGCAAAGAACTGGGCGAAGAACCCGCCGCCGCCGCGCTGGCGTGGCTCCTACACCGGCCCGCCGTCACCGCGCCGATCATCGGGCCGCGCACGATGGAGCAGCTCACCGGCGCGAGCCTGCGCGCCGTCGAACTAAAGCTCGACGCCGGCGCGCTGGCAAAACTCGACGAAATCTGGCCCGGCTTCAAGACCGCGCCGGAAGACTACGCCTGGTAACGTAACCCTCGCAGCGGCGCAGCGCACAGGAGCCTTGCAGAAGCTTAAGGACCTTCGTGCTCTGCGTCGCGGCAGCCGGCCTACTGCGCCTCCCGCCACATCGCCACCGCTGCCAGCGCCTCCGCCGTGCCGATTTGCTCCAGCGCCTCCGCCACCACCTGCGCCGTGCGCTGAAACATCGCAACCTTAATCCGCCCGGCCTTCCTCAACTGCGCGGCCAGGCGCGGCACGGCGCGCTCGTCGCGCACCCGGCCCAGCGCTTCGGTGGCGGCCAGGCGCACCAGGTTGCTATCGTCGTCCAGCCGGTCGATCAACGCCGGCGCCACACGCGCCCGCAGCGCGCCGGTCCGGCGGTCGGCGGCGCCCAGGTGCGCGCCGATTTTGCCCAGCGCTTCGGCCACGGCGCGGCGCACCCCAAAATCGCCGTCGCCGAGCGCATCGACCAGCCTCGACACGGCCAGGCCGCACAGCACCGCATCATCCGGCAGCCGCGCCGCCGCCGCGCCGAGCGCCAGCGCCGCACCCGCCCGCACCCGGCTGCTCTCGTCCCGGAGCGCTTCCAGCAGCCCCGGCGCCACCCCCACCCGCCCCAACCGGCCCAACGCCTCGCCGGTCGCCACCCGGACGTCGGTATCGCGGTCATACAGCGTCGCCATCAGGTGCGGCAGCGCGCGCAGGTCGCCGATGCGCCCCAGCGCCTCGGCTGCCGCCTGGCGCACCTGATAATCAATGTCGTACAGCAAAGCGATCAGGTGCGGCGCGGCGCGCGCTTCACCCATCAAGCCCAGCGCCACCGCCGCCACCCACCGCACCAGCGCCCGGCCATGCGCCAGCGCCGCCACCAAATCGGTGAGCACGGCGAAGTTACCCAACGGCTGCTCGCCCAGTTCGGCCAACGCCGCCTCGGCTACCTGGTGAGTCTGGTTTTCGTCCATATTGTCCAGGATGTAGATCAACGTAGGTATCGCGCGGATATCGCCGATCTTGCCCAGTGCGTGCACGGCCACCCGGCGCACTTCGGCGTCCGGGTCATACAACGACACCTCGATCAGCATCGGCACCGCCCGCACATCCTGCTTGCGGATGCGCAGACCCAGCGCTTGGATCGCGCAGATGCGCACGCCGATGTCGGAATCGCGCATGGCGCGGATCAAGCCGGGCACCGCGTGCACGTCGCCGATCTGTCCCAGCGCCTCCGCCGCCGTCTGGCGCACGGCATGGCTCCGGTCCCGGCGCAGCGCATCGGCCAGCGCCGACACCGCGCGCTCGTCGCGCAGCCAGCCCAACGCCTCCGCCACCGCGAAACGCACATCAGGATGCGAGTCGCCCAGCGCTTCAATCAGGCGGGGCACCGCGCGCTTATCCTTCAGCCGCCGGAGCGCACGCGCCGCATGAACGCGCAGCTGAGGACTTGGCGACTCCAGTTCGTCCAGGTGGAGAAGCAAAAGCGCCTCATCATCGGTTCCGGCCTCCGCGCCACGGAGCGCCGAATCGGTGATTTCGGTGTCTTTGGGGTCCATTTCTGAAAAAGCCCACCGTGCCGGTTGGTAACTTGGCGATACACTCAAGTATATACAGGGTACGCCGTGCACGAAAGCGCCGGCATAAGCTTCTCAGAAAACGCCTCACTTATACAAGCAAGGCCCATACGAGACACAAATAACATATCCTACTACGTGCGGGGCGCGGTCGGAGCCGCCGGGTTGCGCTCGCCGGAAGCCTCTAATTTCTTCAACACATCCAGCAGCATCGCCTGCCACGCCGCTTGGTCCAACCCCTCCGGCAGCCATACCGCCGTCCGGGTCACGCGCACGCCAAGGCCGAGCGCCGTTTGCAGCGCCGCGCGGTCCACCTCCGCCAGGTACGGCAGGTTGATGGCAACCCGCTCGTCTTCCATCGAAACCTTCGTCGCGCGCGCCGCCCGCGCAAACACCTTTACGCGCAGTTGGTAAAGCAGGTTCTCGACCGGCGGCGGCGGCGCGCCGAAGCGGTCGGTCAATT
The DNA here is from genome assembly GCA_016927535.1 of Anaerolineae bacterium. GTDB lineage: Bacteria > Chloroflexota > Anaerolineae > Aggregatilineales > JAFGMM01 > JAFGMM01. The sequence continues at coordinate 18,013 of JAFGMM010000210.1, read as the reverse complement.
CGGCGCGCATCGCGTCGATGGCCGTCTCGCCGGTCATATCGGCCAGGCGGCGGTAAAGCTGTAAGCGCAGATTGGTTTCAGGCACATAGTCGGTGGGCACGAAAGCCGGCAGCGGCAGATCGACGATCACCGTCTCCGACTCCGGCGCGGTCACCGCGCGCCGCACCTCCGCCGCGCTTTTGCGCTCGTCCACCGCCTCCGCCAGCATGCGCGTGTACAGGTGAAAGCCCACGTCGGCGATGTGCCCGCTCTGCCGCGCGCCCAACACCTCGCCCGCGCCGCGTATCTCCAGGTCGCGCATGGCGATGTTCATCCCCGCGCCAAGCTGCGTCTCCTCGCCGATGGTTTGCAGCCGCGCCCGCGCATCAGACGTCAGGCGGCGCTCGCGCGGGTGGAAGAAGTAAGCATAGGCCTGGTGCGCGCCGCGCCCCACCCGCCCGCGCAGTTGGTACAACTGCGCCAGCCCGAACCAATCGCTGCGGTCCACGACCAGCGTATTCGCGTTTGGAATGTCCAACCCGCTCTCGATGATGGTCGTGCACACCAATACGTCGAACTCGCCCAGCGCAAAGCGCCGCATCACCCGCGACAGCTCGTTCTCCGGCATCTGCCCGTGACCGATCTCGATGGTCGCCTCCGGGACCAGCGCCTTGAGCCGGTCGGCGACGCCGTAGATCGTCTGCACCCGGTTATGCACATAATACACCTGCCCGCCCCGGTCCAGTTCGCGCAGGATGGCCTGCCGCACCACCTTCGCGTCATACGTCCCGACGTGCGTACGCACCGGCAAGCGATCCTCCGGCGCGGTCTGGATGGTGCTGATATCGCGCACCCCGGTCAGGCTCATGTAGAGCGTGCGCGGGATCGGCGTCGCAGTCAGCGTGAGCACATCGACCTCGGTGCGCATCTGCTTGAAGTGCTCCTTGTGCGTCACGCCGAAGCGCTGCTCCTCGTCGATGACGAGCAGGCCCAGGTCCTTAAATTCGACGTCGGATTGCAGCAGGCGGTGCGTGCCGATGACGATATCGATCTTGCCCTCACGCAGGCCGGCGATGATCTTCGCCTGCTCAGCCGGCGTGCGAAAGCGGCTGAGCATTTCGACATTGACCGGGAAGCTCAGCAGCCGCTCCAGGAAGGTGTTGTAGTGCTGCTGCGCCAGGACCGTCGTCGGCACCAGCATCGCCACCTGCTTACCGTCCATCACCGCCTTAAACGCCGCGCGCAGCGCCACCTCCGTCTTGCCGTAGCCCACGTCGCCGCAGATCAGCCGGTCCATCGGCTTGGCGCTTTCCATGTCATCTTTCACCGCGTGCAGCGCGCGAAGCTGGTCTTCGGTCTCGACATAGGGGAACGACGCCTCCAACTCGTGCTGCCAGGGCGTATCCTCGCCGAAAGCATATCCGGCGGTCTCGGCGCGCACCGCGTACAGTTCGAGCAGGTCGTCGGCGATATCGGCGACGGCGCGGCGGGTGCGCTGCTTGGCGCGGTCCCAGTCCGCCGTACCCAGCCGGTTGAGCCGGGGCGGGCGCTCGTCCACGCCGACGTAGCGCGTCAGCCGGTCGGCGTGGTGGATCGGCACATAGACCGCGCCGCTGTCCGCGTACTCGACCAGCAGGTACTCGCGCTCGGTGCCGTCGAGCACGCGGCGCACCATCCCGCCGAAGCGCCCGATGCCGTACTCGATATGCACGACGAAATCGCCCACCGCCATATCCGCGAAGTACGCTTCGGGCGCCACCGCGCGCTTCTGGGGGCGGCGGCGCGGCTCAGGACGCCGCCAGCCGAAAATCTCGGCGTCGGTGAGCAGGTGGAGGTCCGATCCGGGCAGGCGGAGCCGCCAGCCCTCGGCCAGCGCGCCCTCGACGAAGGCCAGGTCGCCGGGCGCCGGCGCCGCGCCGACCTGCGTAACCGGCGCGCGAAACGCATCGTATTCGCCCCACAGCCCGGCCAAGCGCTGCGCCTGCCTTGACACCACGACCGCGCGGTCGCTGCCCAGGCGCAGCCCCACCAGGTGGTCCATCAGCGCGCGAAGCTGCCCGCCGTAGCGCGCGCCCGGCGTGAACTGCGCGCCGATCTCCGCCGCCTCCCCGCCGCCGGCCAGGTGCAGCGGCGCGCGCGCGCTCAGCACATCATGCAAATGGTCCCAGGTGTGGTAAGGCAAGGGATAATCGGGCGGCAGCGCGACGCCGTCGCGCAGGCCGAGCGCCTGCTTCTCCAGGCCGGCCAGCGTGTCGCGCAGTTCGTCCCAATCCTCGACCACCACCAGCGCGTCGCCGGGCAGATACTCGACCAACGAGCCGGGCTGCCCGTAGAAGTAGGGCAGATAGTATTCCAGCAGCGGGAACGCCGTCCCGCCCGCCAACGCCAGGCCGTCGGGCTGCGCGGAGGCGGCGTCTTCGGCGGGGTCGGGCTGCGCCGCGAACCAGGCGCGCAGCTTCTCGGCGACCGGCGGCGCAAGCCTGGGCAGCGCCTCGCGCGCCGGGCTGATCGCCAGGCGCGCCACCCGACCGGTCGAGCGCTGCGTCGCCGGGTCGAAGGTGCGCATACTATCAATCGCGTCGCCCCAGAACTCGATGCGTACCGGCTGCTCGGCGGCGGGTGGGAAGACATCCAGAATGCCGCCGCGCCGGCTGAACATGCCCGGCCCTGCCACCACCGAGACCGGCTCGTAGCCCAGGTCCAGCCAGGCGCGGACAAGCTTGTCCGGCTCGGCCGGCTGCCCGGCGCGGAGCTGCCGGCTGCCGGCGCGGAACTGGCGCGCCGGCATGGTCTTCGCCATCAGCGCCAGCGCCGAGGCCACCACGACGAACGGGCCTTCAAGCGGTTCGACCTCCGGGCCGACCGGCGGCGTCAGGTGCGCGAGCACCTGCACGCGCGACAGGCGCGCCCGGTCGCCCCACGGCGCGCGCTCGTAGAAGACCGGCCCCGGCTCGGCGAAGCGCAGCACCGGCACATCCGGCGTCCAGGCGGGGATCTGCTCGGCGATATTGTACGCGCGGTCCACGCGCGCCGTGACAACCAGCACGGGCCGCTTGAGGTCGCGTGCCAGCGCCGCCAGCACGAACGGGCGCGCCGCACGCAGCAGGTTCAAATCGCCGGGGTGCCCGCCGCCGGCGAGCGTTTCGCGGAGCGCCGTATACGGCCCGGTGTGGTGCAGCAGATCGAGCAAGCCGGAAAGATTCATGATTCAACTCCCCCTCGCCTTTCATCGGTCTGCTCCGCTTCCGGCTCTGGAATCACCGAGCCGTTGTACCGCGTCATGGCTATCTCGATCCCTTCACGCAGCCAGGTCTCCAGCGCGCGCACCACCCGGCCCATCACCTCCTCGACGACCGGCAGTTCGCCGGCGTCGAACTTTTGCAGCACGTAATCGGCGGGGTCCATGCGGCCCGGCGGCCGGCCAATGCCCGCCCGCACGCGCGCAAACTCGTCGGCGCCCAGGTGTTGGATGATGCTGCGCATCCCCTTCTGGCCGCCGGCGCCGCCCTGCTTGCGCAGCCGGACCGTGCCGAGCGGGAGGTCCAGATCGTCGTGAACGACGATCAAGTTTTCGAGCGGCAGCTTGTAGAAGCGCACCAGCGCGCCCACGCTCTCGCCGCTGAGGTTCATGTAGGTCTGCGGCTTGGCGAGCGCCGCACGCCGCCCGGCGATCAGGCCGTCGGTGGTCAGCGCGCGGTGCTGTACGCGCGCGAACGCGAGGCCGTACAGGCGCGCGAGTTCGTCCACGCAGCGGAAGCCGATATTGTGGCGGGTTTCGGCATATTCACGGCCCGGATTGCCCAGGCCGACGATCAGGTAACGATCCATAGCGTTGCAATTTTAATTTAATCACGGATAACGCGGATGATATAATCTATAGGCTACCGGCGGCGGCGAAAGGTACGGCGCAGCCACGGGCGCAGATTCGACCGGATGGTCATATACAGCCCAATCCCCACCCCTACCAGCATGACCAGGTAGACACCGTTGCAGCAGGCTTCTTGCAAGCGCGCGCCGCTGAGCCAGTTGTCCTCGTCCACCGGCCCGGCGCCCGTGCTCGCCATCGCAGCGCCGCCGCCGGGACGCGGCGTGCTGGTAGGCGGCTGCTTGATGATCGGCGTCGGCGACGGGCCGGCGGTCGGCGGCGGCACGGTCGGGCCGGCGGTCGGCGGCGGGAGGATCGTCGGCACGGCGGTCGGCTGGGTGTTGGCAACCTCGATATCATCGACGATGGCTTCCAGCCAGGTATCATCCCGCGCAAAGACGCGCAGCCGCAGCCGGTAAACACCGTCCGGCAGGCCGGACACATCCCATACCCCCAAGACGCCGACGGGCACCTGCTGGCTCACTGCTTCCTGCACCTGGAGCCAGTCGTCCGGCGCGTCGGCGGTGGCAAAATCAAGCTCGAAGCGCCGGAACGCGGGATGTTCGGCGGCGCCCACCACCGGCACCTCGCCGAATACCGCGTCACCGGGCGCGGGGTGGGTGATGACCGCCTGGCCTTCCGGCGGCTCCGGCGTCGCGTCGTCTTGCGCGGCGGCGCACGGCGCCAGCGCTGCCGCCAGGGAAAGTAAGATCCAAATGACGAGCTTGTGCATCGCCCTGCCTATCCGAAACAAGAACCACCTGAGTCTAGCAGTGGGCGATAGGCGGCGCAAGTTCGCGCCGCGCCCGGCAAGTGTACCTTAAAACAAACTTGATTAATAACAATGATAATATGCACTTTCTCTACAAACCTTATAATAGCCATCAGAACTGCGCGTCAAAGTCGAGGGACGGTTGATGAGTAAGACGATCACCGAACAAGATTTAAATGCCCTGGCAAAAGATATCTTTAAGCTGCTTGAGCGATACGGCATCGAGGCCGAGTTGTTCAGTCTGGGGATCCGGGTACCGCAAGCCTACTATCACGCGATCAAGGAGAACTTCCCGGCGCCGACGTATCGCCACCCGCTCAACGACACCGGGCTTTCGGTCGGCGACGAGGAGTGGGCGATTCTGATTCAATACCTGGACAGGTAAACCGAACACGCGGGACGCGCGGCCCACTTGACATCTCCGCCGTTATCTGCTAACATACCGCCCGTAGCGAAAAATAATATTTGCAAAGACTGCGAACCGGAAGAGTAAGCGTCAGACGCGGCGTTCAGAGAGCCGCCGGTTGCTGCGAAGGGGGCACGTGCGCGGGCGCTGAATGGGCCGGGGAGTTGCAAGGGCAAACGCAGGTTTGACTGCCAGTAGCTCTTGCCGGAGCCGCCACCGTTATCAAGGTCGAGGCGATGCGTGTCTTTCGGGGACATACGTCGCTGCAAGTGAGTGAGGCTGGCTCGCCTTTTCCGCCGTCACGGGCGGATTTTGTTTTATACAAAGGGCAGCGAGTCGCCTAATCGAGGTGGCACCACGGGCCAAGACGCTCGTCCTCAAGATGAGGGCGGGCGTTTTTTGTTCGAAGCGGTTAGCAGTCAGCAATTCGCCGCTGGTTTTGAAGGAGAGATTAATTACGATGAGTTTATTGAGTAATACAGGCAAGAAACGTATCCTCACCGGCGACCGCCCCACCGGTAGATTCCACCTGGGGCACTACGTGGGCACGCTAAAAAACCGCGTGAAACTGCAAGATCAGTACGACACGTTCCTGCTGGTCGCCGACTACCACGCGCTGACCACGCACCCGGAGAAAGACGACGTGGCGCGCACCCGCGAGCACATCCGCGAGGCGGTGCTGGCGAACTACGCGGCGGGCGTCGATCCCAACAAGGTCACCTACTACGTGCAGTCCGACGTGCCGGAAACCGCCGAACTGACGCTGCTGTTCATGATGCTGACCACCGTACCGCGCCTGGAGCGTGTGCCCACCCTCAAGGACGTGATGCGCGACCAGCAGATCGAACAGCCGTCGTCGGGCCTGCTGAACTACCCGGTGTTGCAGGCGGCGGACATCCTGATCCCGCGCGCGCACCTGGTGCCGGTGGGCAAGGACCAGGAAAGCCACGTCGAAGTCACGCGCGAGGTCGCCCGGCGCTTTAACCGCGTCTTCGGAGCCGAGGTCTTCCCGGAGCCGGACGCGCTCATCGGCGAAGTGCCGACGCTGGTCGGCACCGACGGCCAGGCCAAGATGAGCAAGAGCCTGGGCAACTGCATCTATCTGGACGACGACCCCGATACGGTCAAGCAGAAGGTCTTCACGATGTATACCGACCCGAACCGCATCCGCGCCGACATCCCCGGCAAGGTGGAAGGCAACCCGGTATTCATCTACCACGACGCCTTTAACCCCGACATCGACGAGGTGAACGACCTGAAGGACCGCTACCGCACGGGCAAGGTGGGCGATGTGGAGGTTAAAAAGAAACTGACCGCAGCGATTAACAACTTCCTGGCGCCGCTGCGCGCGCGCCGCGCCGAACTCGAAGCGCACCCGGACGACCTGATCGACATCCTGCGCATGGGCCTTAAGCGTGTGCGCCCGGTCGCCCAGGAGACGCTGGAACTGGCACGCGAGGCGATGGGCCTCACGAGCGTCGTGTACCCATCGCTGCACGAACTCTATACCGGCAGGCCACCTGCATAAGCGACAAGATTCATTTTAGTCTCATTAACCGGGATACGCGGTATCCCACAAAAGGGAGGAACCCATGTCTGACCAGATCAAATACACGCTCAGCGAATCCGAAATGCCGACGGCGTGGTACAACATCGCCGTCCACCTGCCGGTCCCGCCGCCGCCGCTGCTGAACCCCCTGACCAAAGAGCCGGTAACGCCGGAATTCCTGAACGCCCTGTTTCCGATGGGGTGTATTCTGCAGGCGGTGAGCAAGGACGAGTACATCGACATCCCCGGCGAAATTCTCGACATTTACCGCCAGTGGCGACCGTCGCCGCTCTTCCGCGCACGCAAGCTCGAAAAGTTCCTGGACACGCCGGCGCGCATCTACTACAAATACGAAGGCGTCTCGCCGGTGGGCAGCCACAAGCCGAACACCGCGATCGCACAGGCTTACTACGCCAAGCAAGAAGGCGTGAAGAAGCTCACCACCGAGACCGGCGCGGGCCAGTGGGGTAGCGCGCTGGCGATGGCGTGCAGCTACTTCGACCTGGAATGCCAGGTGTTCATGGTGAAAGTCAGCTACTATCAAAAACCCTACCGCCGTTCAGTAATGGGCGTCTTCGGCGCCTCGGTCGCGCCCAGCCCCTCCGAACTCACCGAAGCCGGGCGCAGAATCCTGGCGGCGGACCCCGACACGCCGGGCAGCCTGGGTATGGCGATCAGCGAAGCGGTCGAAGTGGCGCTGAAGGAACAAGACGCGATGTACAGCCTGGGCAGCGTGGTAGACTTCGTGCTGCTGCACCAGACCGTCATCGGCGAAGAAGCGCTCTTGCAGCTTGAAAAAGCCGGCGAAACCGGCGCCGATATCGTGATCGGGTGCGTGGGCGGCGGCTCTAACTTCGCGGGCCTGGCGTTCCCCTTCATTCGCGGACGCCTCACCGAGGGGAAAGATACGCAGATGATCGCCGTCGAACCGACGGCCTGCCCCACCATGACGCGCGGCAAGTACGCCTTCGACTACGGTGATACGGCAAAGATGGCGCCCATCGCCAAGATGCACACGCTCGGCCATTCGTTCGTGCCGCCGGGCATCCACGCCGGCGGGCTGCGCTACCACGGCATGGCGCCGCTGGTGAGCATGCTTGCCGAGTTGGGGCACATCGAAGCGCGGGCCTGTCACCAGACCGGCGTATTCAAAGCCGCGATTGACTTCGCGCGCACCGAGGGCATCATCGTCGCGCCGGAGACCGCGCACGCCGTAAAAGTGACGATTGACGAAGCGCTAAAAGCAAAGGAAGCCGGCGAGGAGAAGGTCATTATCTTTAACCTGAGCGGACACGGTCTCCTCGACCTGAGCGCTTACGACAACTACCTGGCAGACCAACTGGCAGACTACGAATACCCGCAGGAAGCCATCAACAAGGCGCTTGAAGAGCTGCCTGAGATTCCCGAAATGGCGCTGGCCGACTGATCGTTCTCTCCTTTCTTTTCTCCTCATGTGAGTTGGGGCGAACCCCTGACGCAGGTTCGCCCCAACGATTCACTTCATTCACTTCGCCAGCGGTACCGTGAAATGGAAGATCGAACCTTCATCAACCTTGCTGTTGACCCAAATCTTGCCGCCGTGCAGTTCGACCAGCGTCTTGGTAATGTTCAGGCCCAGGCCGGTGCCGGGGATGTCGCTCTCTTTGACTTCGGGATCGCGGTAAAACTTCTGGAACAGCTTGGCCTGCACTTCTTCGGACATGCCGCGCCCGGTATCTCGCACGTAGACGTGCATGATCTCCGGCGGGCCGTCCGGGTCCCAGACATTCCGCGCCACCGCCGCGCCGATGGTGACGGCGCCGCCCTCGTCGGTGTATTTGCTCGCATTCGAGACCAGGTTCGTGAGCACCTGGACGACGCGATTCCGGTCGGCGTAGATGGGCGGCAGGTCTTCCGGGATGTTCAACTGCAAATTCTGGCCCTTCCGGTCGATCATATGCTGGGTAATCGTCAGCGTCTCGTCGATCATCGCCCGCAGGGTCACCGACTTGTACGCGAGCTTGAGCTTGCCGGTCTCAATCGCCGTGATATCTTCGAGGTCGCTTACCAGCGTCTTCATGCGCTCGACGTTCGAGAGGATGGTCGCCAGGAAGCGCTGCTGCGCCGCGCTCACCTCGCCGACGCCGCCCTTCATCAGCATGTCGGTAAAGCCGCCGACCGCGGTCATGGGGTTCTTCAGTTCGTGCGACACCAGGCCGACGAAATCCGACTTGGCCTGGTTGGCCGTCTGCAGATCGGCGTACAGGCGCGCGTTTGTAATCGCCGGCGAGGCGTGTTCGGCCACGCGCACCACCGAGTTTAGCGCCTCCTCGGTCAGCGTGCCGGCCGTGTAGCTGTCCAGGATGATGACGCCCACCACCTCGCCGCCGGAGCGCAGCGGCACCACCATCTCAGACTTCGTGTCCAGGCTGATCGGCAAATAATCCGGGTCCATGCCGACGCGCTGCACCAGTTCGGGCTTGCCGCCGGCGATCACCCGCCCGGAGATGCCGCTGTCAAGCGGCAGCGGCCTAGCGAAGGTGCTGCCGATTTCGGCCCCGTAGCCGTAGTGCTTGATAATCAACAGGCCCTCTTTCTCCACCAGGCCAATCGCGCCGGCGTTGGCGCCGGAGACGCGCATCGACCAGTGCAGAGTCAGGTCGATAATGCGATTAAACTCCAGCCCGACGTTCAGGTCGCGGTCGATGCGCGCCAGCATCTCAAGCTCGCGGTTGCGGCTCGCCAATTCTTCGTCGGTTTGCCGGAACAGGCGCACGTTTTGGATGGCGACGGCAGCCTGGGCCGCGAAAGTCGTCAACAATTGCTCGTCCTCCTGGGTGAAAATCGAGCCATCGTCTTTGTTAATCAGCTCCAACACGCCGATGACCGCATTTTGAGCGACGAGCGGGACCGCCAGCACGGCCTTCGTCTCGAACTCAAGCGACTGGTCGAGGCCGCCGTACCAGCGCGGGTCGTGGCGCACGTCGTTGACGATCACCGCCTCGCCCCGCTCGGCGACCGTGCCCACTACGCCGGTGCCGCGCGGCAGCCGCTCGCCGATGAGGTGTTGGCTCGACGCGCCGATGGCGACGCTGAACACCAGGTCGCCGGTCTCGCTCTCGGTCAGCAGCAGCGAGCCGGTCTCGGCGCGCAAGATTTCCACTGCCGAGTTCACGATCAACCGGAGCAGCGCCTCGACATCTAGCTCCTGCGACAGCCGGTTGCTGATCTCGTTGAGCACGGAAAGCTGGCGCGCGCGCTTCTCGGTCTCGGTGAACAGGCGCGATTTGTCGATTGCGGTCGCGGCGGCGTCCGCAATCGACCAGAACACCCGGTACTGCTCGTCGGTATACATAAAGCCCGGCGTGGTGCTGGCGACGGCAATCGCGCCCAGGGTGCCGGTGCCGGCGTTCATGGGGATGCCCATCCAGGCGCGCAGGCCGCGCTCGCGCGGGCGGATATCGCGCTTGGCGCACTCGGTCATATAATCCTCGGTGCGGATCGGCTGGCCCAGCCGCACCACCTCGCTAATCAGGCCCCGGCCCAGCTTCCAACGCTCGCCTTCGCGCGTCTTGTCGCGCTCGTCGTTCTGGCTGTAAAAAGCGTAATAGAGTTCGCTCGCCTCGGGGTCGTACAGCGCGATGAAGAAATTCGACGTGTCGATCACCCGGCTGGCCTGGGCGTAAATCAATTCGAGCAGGTCGTCGAATTCGATGGTAAAGTTGACCGCCTGCGCCACCTTGCTCAGCGCATCCAGGTCGCCGAGCCGGCGCGACAGATCGGCGACCACCTGCGAGCGTTCCACCGCCAGCGACGCCTGCTCGACCAGGCTCTCGACGAAACGCAGGTCCTCGTGGACATACGGCTCGCCGGAGCGCTTCGCGCCCAGGGCGATAAACCCGGTCAACTGCTCGCGCCCCTTGCCCTTGAGCGCCGCCAGCAGCACGACCTGCAAGACGCGCAAACGCGCCACATCGGTAATCAACTCCGGCGGCACGTTCGATTCGGCGCTCAAATACACGATGTTGCGCTGGCTGTCGAGGGTCTGCGCCACCCCTCCCTTGCATTCAAAGCGCGTATCGCCATCCGATGCGTGGTCACCGCGCGCCGTGTAGTGATTGGTGTCGGAGTCGAGCATATAGACGTAAATACAGCCAGGCAGCAGCGCTTCTTCGAGCGTCGCGCGAATGACCTCGACCACTTCCTCCGGCTCGACCGCCCGCGTCAGCTTACGGCCAAAGGTTTCGAGCGCCTGCTGATAAGCGTAGCGGGTGCGGAAATAGACCCGGTTGACGAGCCTTTCCAGCGCGTTACGCACCGGCGCCAGCGCAAACGCGACCACCGTCACGACCAGCGCCACCAACACCGGGCTGTCGGCGCTCACCCGGTCGGCGAGAATCGCGCTGGCGCCGGCGGTTATCAAGGCATAGCCCAGGATGGTGCTGATCCCCAACAGACTGTAAACCGTCGTCCGGCTGATGAGCCGGTCGGTGCCCAGGCCGTAGCGCTGCACGATGGCGTACCCCAGCGTCAAAGGGAACGCCAGCATAAACGGGACCGCCGCCGCCATCGAGAGCGGGATAGGCCGGGCGGCGAACTGGGATTCGAGCACGTTGTTAACCACGATCAGGAACAGCGGCACGAACGCAAAAAAGCCCCCCACCAGCACCATCCCGCTTTGCTCGCGCACGGTAAACGACGCGGTGCGTATCCGGCGCCAGAGCGAGATACCGATAAACGCCACCAGGTTAACCGCCGCAAACGCGCAGCACAACTGCCAACCGTCATAATAGGCGCGCTTGTTCTCGCTGTACAACGTCAAGATGCTGTACAGCGCCATGAGCGCGGCCAGGATCGGCGGCATCCAGCGCAGCCACGGGTAGCGGCGCACCCGGTCCAGGTCGGAAGGAAAGGCGAGCGTAAAGACGCCCAGCATCCCGCCGGCCAGCGCAACCGACGCCGGCCACAGCCAGATCAGCGCGTGCGTGCTGTAGTTGTCGAAAAGCCCGGCCAGGCTCAGCGCCATCGCCGCGCACAGCACGGTAAAGAGCCGCGCCGAAGTCTGCCGGTAGCGGCGCCACAGCACCACCAGCCCGATAACCAGGAAAATCACCCCCACCACATACGGGATCACGAACCAGGTAATCAATACGTCCAGCGGCAGGTAATCGACGACCATCTTGAAAACGCATTCGACCTCTGCCGGGAAGCTTTCCGGCTTAGGACCGGCGCAGTCGAAGCCGTCCGGCAGGCGTTCCCACTTGTACGCGCTGTTGACGTGCCGCCGCACGGTAAGCGTGACTTCGCGCTCGGCCTCCCAGTTGGCGTAGTTGCGAACCTGGCTTTGGGCAAATCGCGGGTCCGAGGAAAGCACCAGCGGGGCGGCGAGGCCGTCATCCATTTTAAGAATCACATCAAAGCCCGCCTCGGTGCCATCCCAAGGCGAGCTAAAGATCAACTCCTCCGCATCGACGACCTGGGTCGGCCCGATTAAACCGACCAGCCTCGGATACCTGGCCCATTGAACAGCCTGCACCAGGTAGACGCCCAACGCGACCACCGTCCCGACCACGACAAACACCAAGACGCCAACCCACATCCGGTATCGCGCGGAACGACCGGTCATGGTAGAGGAGGAAAAAGCACCCGTCGCTGCGCTCATCCAATATCACTCATCGTCAAGACCAAGAGCCACACCGCTAACTATAATAAACTATACATTGTGGTAGTTGGCAAACCACCGTCAAAATCCTCACAGCACAACGCAATCTAAAGGCTTTCTTTAAACCAGCCTATTTGGGTATAATACCACGGGGCGGGATATAGGGATAGTTAGCCCGGTCGTTTGGCAAAAGATTCTAACCACTCTTTAACCGATGGGTAATTCAATTCGAGGCGGCATGATTGCTTTTCTTACCGCACCCCCCACCGGGTGGCGAGTAGGGGCCGCTGCGCAGCGTGAAACCGGCCCTGGGGGGCGGGTCTCAGACCCGCCCCTACCGCCCTCGGCGTTATTTTCCGGCTTCGCCAACGGTATCGAGGGGCTGCGCCTCAGCGCGTGGGGGTGAGGTATTGCCAGCTCGTTTTGCTTTATTGAGCCGGTCCAGGGGGTGCGTGCAATGCCCGAACGTAAGATCCGAGTATTAATTGCCAAGCCGGGCCTTGACGGCCACGACCGGGGCGCGCGGGTGGTAGCGCGGGCGCTGCGCGACGCCGGTATGGAAGTGATCTACACCGGGCTGCGCCAGACGCCGCCCATGATCGCCGAGGCAGCCCTGCAAGAAGATGTCGATGTCGTCGGGCTGAGCATCCTCTCCGGCGCACACATGACCCTCGCGCCGCGCGTCGTCGAACTGCTGCACGCGCAGGGCATGGACGACGTGCTGGTGCTGGTCGGCGGCATCATCCCCGAACCCGACATCCCCCTTCTCCATGCGGCCGGCGTCGATCAAGTCTTTGGTCCCGGCGCCGCCACCGGCGATATCGTCGCCTACATCCGCGCGCATCTTCAAGCGCGCTTGGGCCGGGCAGCGTATGGGGAGCCGCCATGAACGACTGGCTTGACCTGCTTGGCGCCGGACCAGACAAGCCGGCCGGCCGCCGCGCGCTGGCGCGCCTCATTACACACATCGAGAACGACACCGCCGAGGGCAGCAGCGCCCTCGCCGCCTTGTACCCCTACACCGGGCGCGCGTACCGGATCGGCGTCACCGGCGCGGGCGGCGCCGGCAAGAGCACCCTGGTCACTGCGCTGACCTGCGCCCTGCGCGCGCGCGGCCAGACGGTGGGCATCATCGCCGTAGACCCCACCAGCCCGTTTAGCGGCGGCGCGCTGCTGGGCGACCGGGTGCGCATGCACAAGCTGGCCGGCGACCCCGGCGTTTTTATCCGCAGCATGGCGAGCCGGGGCGCGCGCGGCGGGCTGGCGCGCGCCACCGCCGACGTCGCGCTCGCCATGGACGCCGCCGGCTTCGATATCCTCATCATCGAGACGGTCGGCGCCGGGCAGAGCGAAGTCGAAATCGCGCGGACCGCGCATACCGCCGTCGTCGTCGAAGCGCCGGGTATGGGCGACGCGGTGCAGGCCCTCAAAGCCGGGCTGCTGGAAATCGCGGATGTGCTGGTGGTCAACAAGGCCGACCGGCCCGGCGTGCGCGCCACTGTGAACGCGCTGCAAACCATGTTCGAATCGATGCCGCACCCGCCGCCCGGCGCGCCGCCGGTGTGGTTTCCGCCGGTCATCGAGACCGTCGCCACCAAAGACGACGGCATCGAAGCGCTGCTCGACGCCATCGATGCCCACTGCGTTTATCTGAACGAGAGCAACAAGCGGGCAGAGCACGAGCGCGCGCGGGTCGAGGCCGATATCATGCGGCGGCTGCGCGACGGGCTGCTGGGCGCGGCGCTGGATTGCATCGGCGCGGCCGGCTGGGAGGCGGCGGTCGCGCAGGTGGCGGCGCGTCAAACCGACCCCCAAACGGCGGCCGGCGCGTTGATCGCGGCGCTGGGCCTGGGAGAAGCGAAGGCGAGGTAAGGTTCTTTGGGAATTCGCGGGGTTTCCGGGCGAGCCGGCGACTCGCCCCTACAAATGGTTCCGCCGGTAGGGGCGTCCCGGCGGGACGCCCGAGAGCTGGCGTCGAACCTTCGTTCACCCCGCGAACTCCTGGAGAAACAATCATGCCACATTGAATCAGGCTGTCCATAAGCAACTAACCCGTTGTTCATAGAGAGGCTTGTCAAATGACGCGAAACACCAGCATCTACGGTCCCCTGCGGCTGCTTGTGGGGTTGGGGTGCCCCGACCTGGGGCAGGAGATCAGCGAATACCTGGGCGTGCGAATGACCGGGCGGGATGTGATTCGCTTCTCGAACGAAAACATCTTCGTGCGCCTCCACAGCAGTCTGCGCGGCGCCGACGTGTATTTGATCCAAACCCTGTCGTCGCCGGTCAACGAGAACTTGATGGAACTGCTCATCACCCTGGACGCGCTCAAGCGCGACTCGGCCGCCCGGATTACCGCCGTCGTCCCCTACCTGAGCTATTCACGCAGCGACAAAAAAGACCAGCCCCGCGTGCCCATCACCGCGCGCCTCGTCGCCGAACTCATCCAGGTAGCCGGCGCCGACCGCTACATCACGGTTGACCTGCACGCCGGGCAGATTCAGGGGTTCTTCAGCATCCCCGGCGAAGCGCTGACCGCCATTCACATCCTGATCGATTACTTTAAGACCAAGCCGCTCCAAAACGTGGTGGTCGTCACCGCCGACCTGGGCTTTGCCAAGACCGGGCGCAACTATGCCGCCAAGCTGCACGGCCGGCTGGCGTTCGTCGAGAAGCGCCGGCCCATCAACGGCGGCGGCCCGGAGGCGATGACCATCATCGGCGACGTGCGCGACAAAGACGTGATTATCGTAGACGACGAGGTAGACACCGCCGGTTCGATCACCGGAGCGGCGCAGATCGTCGAAGCGCACGGCGCGCGCGACATCTATCTCTCGTTCACCCATCCCGTGCTCAGCGGCCCGGCCATCGACCGGCTGCGCAGCCTGCCGGTGAAAGAGATCGTCACCACCAACACTTTACCCATCCCGCCCGGTAAGCGGCTGCCGAACATGACCATCCTATCGGTCGCGCCGATGCTGGGCGAGGTCATCCTGCGCGCACACGAAGGGCGCTCGGTAGGAGCGCTGTTCGAGTGACAAGCGGCTGCCGGTATCACAGAGCAAGAAATATATACTTAATCATCTTGAAAGCAATTGACGTAATGTTGTTCACAGAGACTATACTGCGCCTCAAAAAACGCTATACTTGCTAACCATGATTAATCTGTACGACCTCCTCGAAGCAGCGACCGGCCAGCTTTTCGGCGAGCCTGTGGCGAAATTCTTCACCGACTTCTGCTACGACGCGCGCGATATCGAGCCGGGCCAACTCTACGCCGCCACCCGCACCGAACGGGGCGACGGCCACCAGTTCATCGGCGAAGCGGTGGCCGGCGGCGCGGCGGGTGTGATCTGCTCGCATCCCCCCGACGTTGATATCGGCAACGCCACTTGTTTGATCGTCAAAGATGTCCAGGCGGCGCTGCTCATGTGGGCTGAATACATCCTGCGCCGCTACGGGACCACCATTATCAGCGTGGTCGGGTCGCCGGGCGGCGCCACCGCGCGCGAAGCCATCGCCAAGCTATTGAGCCGGCAGTACCGGGTGTTCAACCCCGGCGCGGCTTACCAGGGCCAGGCCGAGCTTCCCCTGGCGCTCAGCCGCCTGGAGCGCGACCACCAAATCGCGGTGCTGCAAATCGAAAGCGAGCGGCCCGGCGACATGGCCGTCATTGCCGGGGTCACCGAGCCGGTCGTCGCCGTCATCACCGAGGTGCCCGGCGCGCCGGCGCACCAGGCAAGCGAATACCGGTCGCTCATCCAAATGCTGCCCGACGACGGGCTTGCCGTGTTGAACTTCGACGACGGCTGCGCCCGCACCCTGATGCGCGACGCGCTGGCCCCGGTGACCACCTTCGGCATGGACGCCAGCGGCGTCGCTTACGGCGCCGATTTGATTGCATACAACGTGCAGCTCACCCGCTACCGCACCTCGTTCGACCTGAAATACGGCAAAGAACGCCTGCTTGGGCGCTGGATGCGGCTGCTGGGCACCCGGCAGCTTTACGGCGTGCTGCCGGCGCTGCTGGTCGGCCTGGCCTACGACATCTCGTTGGAGGACGGCGCCCAGGCGCTGTCCGAACTGACGCCGCTGCCGGGACGGCTGCGCGCGCTGGAGGGCATAGGCGGCTGCATGCTTATCGACGACGGCTTTAACGCCGACATGACCTCGACGCTGCGCACCCTCGACTGGGTGGAGACGGTGCGCACGGACGAACCCGGCGGGCGCGTCATCTTCGTCATGGGCGACGTCGCGCCGCCCAGCATCGCGCAGCCCCACACCGACGAACTGGGTCGCCGGGTCGCGGCGGTCGTCGATAAACTCATCACCCAGGGGCGCATGGCGGCCAAAGTGGGCCAAGCCGCCATCGCACACGGCATGCCCCGCGCCAACGTGCATATCACCTTCAGCCACGCCGACACCATCACCTGCGTGCGCGAAGACATCAAGCCGGAAGACCTGCTGGTGGTCGGCGGGGCGGCCCTGGCGCACATGGAAAACACGGTGCGCGGCCTGCTGCTCCACCCCGCCGACACCGGGCTGCTGGTGAAGAAGCGCCTGGCCGTCCACACCGACCGCCTCGCCATCACGAGCGAAGCTTACCGCTCGTGGACCGAAATCGACCTGAGCGCGCTGGGCCACAACGTGCGCCAGATTAAAAGCCTCATCGACAAAGACGATGTAACGCTGATGGCCGGGGTGCGTGCCGACGCCTACGGGCACGGCGCGGTCGAGGTCGGCGCGACGGCAGTGCTCAACGGTGCCGGCTACCTGGGCGTCGGCGCGCCGGAGGAGGGGATCGCGCTGCGCGAAGCCGGCGTCGATGCGCCGATTCTCATTATAGGCTACACACCGGGCTGGTTGGCCGCGCACGTCATCGAGTACGATCTCGCCGTCACCCTGGTCGACCAGGACACGGCCCAGGCTTTCTCCGATGCCGCCAAAGCGCACAATACCCGCGTGCGGGCGCACTACCAAGTCGATGTCGGGGCCGGGCGGCTGGGCCTGCCGGCGAAGGAAGTCCCGCCGTTCTTCCGGCGCGTGCTCGGCATGGAGGGGCTTGAGCACGAGGGCCTTTATACCCAACTCAGCAAAGATGACCCGGAAGAGATCCAAAAGCAGCTCGCCGGTTTTCAGCAAATCTCTAGTTCGCTGCGTGCGTCCGGCGTCCGCTTCCGGTACCTCCACGCCGCCGACACCGCCGCCGCCATCGCCGTGCCGGAGAGCCGGCTGTCGATGGTGCGCATCGGTTCGGGGTTGTACGGCCTCGCCCCCTCCCGGCAGGTCCAGCTGCCCGGCAGCTTCCGCCCGGTCATGGGGTGGAAGACGCGCATCGTCCAGGTGAAAAACCCGGCGGCCAATGCGTCGGTGCGCAGCAGTGCCGTCGTCGCACGGAAGCAGCTTACAGATGCCGGCCCGGAAGCCGTCGCCGTTATCCCGGTGGGCTATATCGACGGCCTGCGCGAGGGCTGGCCGGACGTGCTGGTACGCGGCCGGCGCGTCCCGTTCGCCGGGCCGGTCGGCATGAATCACGCCCTGCTCAGCATGGCAGGTGCGCCCGGCCTGTGCGTGGGCGACGAAGTGGTGCTCATCGGCGAGCAGGGTGATGAGACGATCACGGCGAACGAAGTCGCGCAGCACCTGGACGCCGACGCGCACGCCGTGGTCGCCGGCATCCTGGCGCACGCGCCGGGCGGGCGGGTCATCACGTCGTAGGGGCGGGTTTGAAACCCGCCCCATGCACATCAACTTAAGAATTTTGACCGTTTGTGCGCCTGTTCCCCCTCTCCCCAAACCCC
>JAFGMM010000209.1 GCA_016927535.1 Anaerolineae bacterium | reverse complement strand
GGGGTTTGGGGAGAGGGGGAACAGGCGCACAAACGGTCAAAATTCTTAAGTTGATGTGCATGGGGCGGGTTTGAAACCCGCCCCTATTTCAACTGCGCCGCCATTTCGTCTATCAACCGCCCATACAAAGACCAGACCGGGTCTTCGACATTGCCGAGAATCGTCATGATGACATCATCTTCGGGGAACAGCGCAGAGACGAAGGCGACGCCTGGGTCGCTGCC
The DNA here is from genome assembly GCA_016927535.1 of Anaerolineae bacterium. Taxonomy (GTDB): domain Bacteria; phylum Chloroflexota; class Anaerolineae; order Aggregatilineales; family JAFGMM01; genus JAFGMM01. Next base: position 10,928 of record JAFGMM010000209.1, on the reverse strand, counting down.
CAAAGCGTAATAGTGCGAGATGCGGTCTACCTGCATCCTTATCCAGACGCCGTAACCATAGTACCGGTCGTCTTTGCCGGCCTCGACCACAGTATGGCGATGCAGCATTTGCCGGGTCACGGTCGGGCTGAGCAGTTTATACCCGGTCAGCGCATCCCAAAACTTAGCCATATCCGGCGCGGTGACGAAAGCGCCGCCGTCCGGCTGGCCGCCGATTGGTATCGTGTAGAGGTTGGTCCGCCACACACCCCCATCTTCCTCAAGATAGCCATATGCAGTACGTCCGGGCAGCCGGTCCAGCGCGAAGTAACCCGAGTCCGTCATGCCGGCCGGCGCGAAAACGCGCTGCCCAACATAGTCGGTGAAGCTCATGCCGGTCTGCTGCTCGATGATTAACCCCAATACGACGAACCCGGCATTGCTATAGGCAAAGCGCGTGCCGGGCGCGAACTTCATCGGGCCATCTTGAAACATCGGCAGCAGGTCGCGCGGCGTGCGAATGGTATACATGGGGCGCGTGTGCCAGAGCAGTTCAAACGCTTCGTCGGGCATGATCTCCTCGTCGAAATAATCCGGGATGCCCGACGTGTGCGTAAGCAGGTGGTGAACCGTGATGTCGGGGGCGAAGTGTGGAAATTCGATATCCAGGCAGTCTTTGAGCCGGGTGTCGAAGGCGATTAATCCTTGATCGACCAACTGGCACACGGCGACGCCGGTGAACGTTTTGCTGCCCGAAGCAGTGCCAAAGCGCGTATTGACCCGGTTGAGAATCGCCTCGGCCCGGTTCGCAAACCCGTAAGCTTGGGCAAACAAAGTTTCGGTTTTCCGGCTCACCGAAACGACGCCAGAGAAGGGCTGTGCTTGAAGTTGAAGCTCAATAGCCGAGGTAAGCCAGGCAAGGTCGAGGGCCATGTCAGTTTCTCCTCTTAAGGTTAAGATGAATGCCGTCGCCCATTTTACCTGTTATTTGCGGAGGCTGGCGGCTTCAGCCGCAATGAAAAACCTTACCTCGGCTCCGCTTTTATTCTTATCCTGAAAATTAACCTAAAATTTCCAGCGCCGTAACCGCGAAGCCGATGCGACACTCGTCCGCCGCCGGGCGCGCGAGGTCGCTCACGCAGGAGAAGCTGAACGACCGGATATAGCCCAGGTCGGGGTCGAACTCGGCGCGCCAGCCCGCCAGCGCGTGGCTCTCGATCCGGGCCGCCGCGAAGTCGAACATGCGCTCGACGGTCAGGTAGGATGCGATGGCCCCAATCTCCGGCGCGACCGGCGTCGAACCCGCCGCGCCGCGCTTGACAACCTCCACCGCCGCACCGTGCACGACGGTCACCTGATAGCTGCCCACCCCGGCGGTTGGCCCGGTTACCTCGACCGCCATCCGGTAATGATCGACGCCGCACTGCCGCCAGGCGGCGCGCGCGCCGTTCACGGCGTCCTGCTGGGCGCTCACATACGCGCCGTAGCCGGCGACTACCACACCCAGCAGAACCACGCCGGCCATCAGGAGCCGGCCAGGAATACCCATCCGTGCGCGAATCATAAAACTATCCCCCGCAGACAATCCACCTTATCCTTTATGTCGTGATTCGGGCGGCGGATGGGTCTTGTCAGCGCCACAGATCGAGCAGCGGCTCCACCACGCGATAAAACGCATCGGCCCGCGACCAGATCAGCGGATGATCGCCGGTGCTCGTCAGGTAGACCTGGCTGTCCGGCACCTGCTGCGCCATCTCGATCACCTGCTGCCCGAACCCCGGGATCAGGCTGTCCTGGAGGCTCCCGGTGAACAGCACCGGGCGCGTAATCCGCGCCAGCCGGTCGCCGAACCAATCGCCGCCCCGGACGGCGAAGCGCAGCAGCATGTCGCTGTCCGCCCGGATCACCTGCTCCCAGTCGTCGCCGTGGCCGTACTGCCAGAAGCCCACGCTGCCCGACCGGACGAGCTGCTCGCGGCCGGCGACCTCGGCGCGCAGGAGGTCCGGCGTGTGGCGCGCCACGCAGCTATCCGCGACGACGGCTTTGACGCGCGTCGGGTGCAGAATCGCCATGAGCAGCGCGATGACGCCGCCGCCGCTGGTCCCGATGACGGCGGCCGGCCCGCCGCCGAGGTGTTCCACCAGTGCGGCGGCGTCGCCGGCGCCCTGCTCCCACCACGCATCATCCCAGCGCGCGAGCCGGTCGGATTGGCCCGTGCCCCGGAAGTCGATGGCGACCGCCCGGAAGCGCCCACCCAGCCGCTCCAGGTCGGCCTCGTGGTGCCGGGACGACGCGGTATTGCCGGGCAGGAACAGGACCAGCGGCCCTTTGCCCTGCGCTCGATAGTGCAGCCGGATGCCGTCATGGGTGAAATAGGACATTTGAACCCCCTCCTTTGTTGTATGTCGCGTTGCATCTATAATCACGGGCCGGGCACGATGGACGACCCGGCTCAATGTAGCATGATTGCTTCCCCACCTTTCCGGCGCTCTGCTCCTCTCAGGCGGATGGATCTCGTCTTACCGGCGGGCCGCCGTGAACTGTTCCACCGAGAACGGCTTGCCGTGTCCGGGGTACACGGTATTGATTTCGAAGCTCCGCAGCCGCTCGACGCTGGCGTTCATAGCCGCCGGGTCATCGACCAGCGACCAGACCTCCGGTTTGTTCGTATTGGCGAGCAAATCGCCGCAGAACAAATCGCCCCCGGCTGTGAGGATTCCGATATGACCCTTCGAGTGTCCGGGCAGGTGCAGCACTTTAGCGTCAAACCCGTACTCGGAGAAATTGTAACCTTCTGTAATGAGTAAATCGGGTTTAAACCTATCCGGTTTGCCCAGCCTGAAGAACAGACCGGACATCGCCTTGACGAGAACATTGGGTTTTGCTCTGCCCTGGAACATATCCCCGTGTTCGACTATTCCCGAATCGGCATCGTGCATGGCTATCTTGGCGCCGAACTTTTCACGAAGATAAGCAGCGTTGCCGCAGTGGTCAAAATCACCGTGAGTCAGGATGATGAGCTTGAGATTGCCAGGCCGGCAGCCCGCGCTTTCAAGTGCTTTTTCGACCGTGGCGCGCTTACCGGCCTTTGCCGTGTCGATCAAGATGAACCCGTCGCCGACCCTGACGAGGTAGCAGTTTACCGGGGTGTTAAGAATGAAAGGAGTAGTAATGATATTGACCTCAAGAGTCATTTTGTTTTCTCCTCCTGTTTCTAATAGGTATTTGCCCTGTAATTTCATGTGAATGGAAGAAGTGTAACACAAAAGCAGGGCCGGGTGAGCAAGTTCGTTCCGGGCGCGTCAAGCATCGTAAGATAACCTCACCCCCTCTGTACCCCTCTCCACGGCGTGGAGAGGGGGAAGCGCGCGCCGCGCGCGGGGGTGAGGTAAAACAGCGTTAGAACGATTCGGCCCTTCCCTCCCCGTTGTCGCTTTTCCCTGTTCTTACAAGGTCCGTGTTACAATCCGGGATATGCCTGTTCGCAGCCCTGCCTTGCGATCGGTCGCTGTGTTATGTTATATGCTGTAAGGAGGTTGGCGCATGGCGGACGAACCTGCTACCGAGGCGGGCAAACCCCGCGCCAATACACTCGACGGCGTTACCTGGACGCGCTACTCCATTTCCATATGGTCCGATATCCATAAAACCGCCGAAGAGCGCGCGCTCGAACACCCGGCGCTGTTCCCGGCGGCGCTGGTGGGCCGCTTGCTCGACTGCTTCACCCGGCCCGGCGACCGCCTGGTGATCGACCCGTTCTGCGGCATCGGTTCGACCCTGCTGGCGGCGCGCGCCGCCGGCAAGGATGCGGTGGGGGTGGAGCTTTCGCCGGAGTTCGTGGAGGTGGCGCGCGCCCGGCTGGCCGCGCAAGCCGCGCCGCCTGACGCCAAGGCCGTCATCTACAACGATGACGCGACGAATCTGCTCGAATACGTCGCGCCCGGCACGGCGGACTTCTGCACGACTTCGCCGCCGTACTGGGATATCCTCGCGCGCCCGCGCAGCGCCGATCACAAGCCAACCCGCGACTACGGCGACCTGGACGGCGACCTAGGCCAGATCACAGACTACGACGCTTTCCTCGGCGCGCTGCTGGCGGTGATGGGGCGGGTATTTGTCGCGCTGAGGCCGGGCGCATATGCCTGCGTGGTGGTGATGGACCTCCGCAAGAAGACCCGCCTGTACTCGTTCCACGCCGACCTGGCGGCGCAGATGCAAGAGATCGGCTTTATCTACGACGACATGCTCATCTGGGACCGCCGCGCCGATTACAACAACCTGCGCCCGCTGGGTTACCCGTATAAGTTCCGGGTCAACCGGGTGCACGAGTTCATCTTGATCTTTCAAAAGCCGTGAGCAATCCCGCCGCCGGGTTTGTTATAATGGGTCGGGCACGATACGATGTCATTTTCACCAGGAGAAACAAGGCTCTCATGAACGCATTTGAATACGCCGAAGCAAACTACGAAACATACGTGGACCAACTAAAAGAACTGCTGCGCATCCCCAGCGTAAGCACACTGCCCGAACACCGGGGCGATATCCGGCGCGCCGCCGAGTGGCTGCGCGACCACCTGGAGTCGGTCGGGCTGAAGCGCGCCGAGATTCTGCCGTCGGAGGGGCACCCCTTCGTCTACGCCGAATGGCTGGAGGCGGGCGCGGACGCGCCGACCGTGCTCATCTACGGGCATTACGACGTGCAGCCGGTTGACCCGCTGGACGAGTGGATCTCGCCGCCCTTCGAGCCGACCGAGCGCGGCGGCAATCTCTACGCGCGCGGCGCTTCCGACGACAAGGGCCAAACCCTCATCAACATCAAGGCAGTCGAGGCGCTGCTGGCGACGGAGGGCAAGCTGCCGGTTAACGTGAAGTTCATCCTGGAGGGCGAGGAGGAGATCGGCTCGCCGAACGCCGCGCCCTTCGTCCGCGCCCACCGCGACCGGCTCCAGGCCGATGTGGTGATGATCTCCGATTCCGGCCTGCTCGCGCCGGGCCAGCCGGCGATGGTGTACGGGCTGCGCGGCATGACCTATTTAGAGATGATCGTCAGCGGGCCGAGGGTCGATCTTCACTCCGGCGCGTTCGGCGGCACGGTGCACAACCCGGCGCAGGCCATCGCCGAAATCATCGCGGCGCTGCACAACCCGGACGGCTCGGTGAACGTGCCCGGCTTCTACGACAAGGTGCGCCCGCTCGACCCGGTGGAGTGCGCGGAACTGGCGAAGCTGCCCTGGGGCGAAGAGCAGTGGCACGAAGAGACCGGCTGCGCCAAACCGTGGGGCGAGCCGGGCTTCACACTGGTCGAGCGCACCGGCCTGCGCCCGACCTTGGAGATCAACGGCATCGGCGTCGGCTTCTTCGGCGCGGGCGGCAAGACGGTCATCCCGGCGCGCGGCGTGGCAAAGATTAGCTGCCGCCTGGTGCCCGACCAGGACCCGGAAGAAATCTTCAGGCGGGTGCGCGACCGCATCCTGGCGCTGGCGCCGGACACGGTGAAGGTGCAGGTGAACAAGGTCACGGCGGCCCAACCCGCGCTCATCGACCGCAAGTCGCCGGCGATGCAGGCGGCGGCGCGGGCGTTCGAGGCGGGCTTCGGCGCGAAGCCGGTCTTCATCCGGGGCGGCGGCAGCATCCCGATTGTGGCGCTGTTCCAGGAGGCGATGCCCGGCGTGCCGGTGGCGATGATGGGCTATGGCCTGCCCGACGACAGCGGTCACTCGCCGAACGAGAAGTTCACGCTGGCGAACTTCCGCAAGGGCATTACGACGAGCATCCATTATTTGAAGCTATTAGCCGGAAGCGATTAGCGAATACCCCCCTATCCCTAACCCTCTGCGTAGCGCCCCACAAGGGGGGAAAGGGAGCCAGAATCGTTGCGCGGCGGCTCTGATTCCCCCTCGCCCCTTGTGGGAGAGGGGGTTAGGGGGAGAGGGGAGCTGAGAGCTAAGGAGGCAACGTGACGATTTACCTGGGCGTAGACGCCGGCGGCACGAAGACCCACGCGCTGCTCGCCGACGAGACGGGGCGCGCCATCGCGCTAGGCGGCGGCGGCTGCGGCAACTGGGAGGGCGTCGGGCTGGACGCCGCTTACCGGGCGTGGCAGCGCGCGCTCGACGATGCACGGGCGCGGGCGGGCGTTGCGCTGGAGGCTATCAACGCGTCGGCGTTCGGCATCTCCGGCCTGGACTGGCCCAGCGACCAGCCCTTGATGGAGGGCTTGGCCGACCGCCTGAACCTGCCGCCGGGACCGCGCGTGCTGGTCAACGACAAGTTTATCGCGCTGCGCGCCGGTACAACCCGGCCCTGGGGCGTCGTCGTCATCGCCGGGACCGGCTCGAACAAGGCCGGGCGCAACCGGGCCGGCGCGGTGGCGGGCACGCTGGGCGTGGGCACAGACTGGGGCGACGGCGGCGGCGGGATGGATATCACGCGCGCGGGCCTTGCGGCGGTCGCTAAGGCGTACATCGGTATGGCGCCGCCGACTTTGCTCAGCGAAACCCTGCCGGCGTTCTGCGGCTTCTCGGACGCGCCGAGCCTGCTCAAGGCGGTCACCCGCGAAGACTTCATACCGTGGGGCGCGACGCACCTGGTCTTTGAGGCGGCGACGGCGGGCGACGAACCGGCGCGCAAAATCTTGCGCTGGGCCGGGCACGAATTGGCCGAACCGGTGGTGTTCATCATCCGCAAGCTGGGCATGGAAGACGAAGACTTCGAGCTGGTGCTGGCGGGCAGTGTGTTCAAGGCCACCGAACCGCTGCTGGTCGATACGCTGCTGGCAGACGTGCACGCAGTGGCGCCGAAGGCAAAGCCGGTCTGTCTGACCGCGCCGCCGGCAGTCGGCGGCGTGCTGCTGGCGATGGAGGCGGACGGCCTGACGCCGGGCGAGGCAGTGCGCTGCCGCCTGATCGAGACAGCAGCCGCGCTCGAAAAGCGGACTCAAAGCTGCGAGGGAGAGGGAGAAGAGGGGAAGAAAGATTTTTAACCACGAATAATCACGAATGGTCACGAATGGTCACAAATAATCACGAATGGTCACGGATGCGAGCATTTTTCTTCAATTCGTGTCGATTGGTGGGTATTCGTGGTTTGATTGAAGGGCTGAGATGGACGAATACCGGGAGATAGTGCGCTTCTACGACGCCGAGAACCAGGACTTGACCGAAGACTTGGCGCTCTACGGCGAACTGCTCGACGAGACCGGCGGCCCGGTGCTCGACGTGGGATGCGGCACCGGGCGCGTGGCGTTTCACCTGGCGCAGATGCAGGCGGCGCGTGTGGTCGGGCTGGATATCTCCGGCGCGATGTTGGAGCGCGCGCGGGCCAGGCTCCAGCAGCGGCACACCCTGGCGGGCCAGGTCGAGTTTCTAGAGGCCGATATCACCACGTTCGAGAGCGACGAGCGCTTCGGGCTGGTGGTGTTCGCTTATAACGGCTTCATGCACCTGCGCCGCCAGAGCGACCAACTCGCCGCACTGCGCCGGATGGCGGCAGCCCTGCGCGATGACGGCCGGCTGGTGATCGACCTGCCCAACGCCGCCCGCGCCTACGCCGCCCCGGACGAGATTGGCCTGGTCTTTGAGCGCACCTTTACCGACTCCCAGACCGGCAGCACCGTCATGCAGCACTCGATCAGCCAGATCGAGCGCACCCGGCAAATGCTCGTGGTCACTTGGGTGTACGACGTGATCGAGCCGGACGGCGCGGTTAAGCGCTTCCTGGCGCCGGAGGAACGGCGCTATACCTTCGCGGCGGAGATGGATCTGCTGCTGGCGCAGTCCGGGCTTGAGCGCACCCGGCTTTACGGCGACTACGACCGCGCGCCTTTCGTTGACGGCGCGCCGCGCATGATCGTCGTCGCCTGCCGGCGCGACGGGTGATAGGCGATGGGTGACGGGCGGCGGGCGCTGCGCAATCTCTGTATCGCCGTGATGATGATCTGCGCCGCCTGCGACTCGAGGTCCGCTACAACCGCCACGCCTACCTGGACCTTCCCGCCGTCGCCGACGCCGCTGATCCCGCGTCTCCCGACGGTCGATCTCACGCAGCCGCCGGGCGTCAGCAACCCCACCGCCGCCGCGATGCCCAGGGATGCGGCGGTGCCGTTCGCGGTCGAGATCCCGGCCAACGACGGGCTGCGGCTGCGCGGCCTGTTCTACGCGCCGGCCGGCGTCGCGCCGGGCGTGCTGCTGCTGCACATGCTCGACCATGACAAAGACGACTGGAACCTGTTAGCGCCGGCCTTGCAGCAGGCCGGTTTCGCGGTGTTGGCGGTGGATCTGCGCGGGCACGGCGCGACCGGCGGCGCGCCGGATTGGGTGCTGGCCCAGAACGACACGGCGGTGCTGCTCGCGTGGCTGCGCGCGCGCCCGGATGTCAACCCGGAGCGTGTCGCGGCGGTGGGCGCGAGCATCGGCGCAAACCTGGCGCTGATCGGCTGCGCGGCGGATGCGTGGTGCCGGACGGCGGTGCTGCTCTCGCCCGGCCTGGATTACCAGGGCGTGCGGACCGAGCCGGCGCTGGCAATCGACCGGCTGGGGGTGCGGCCTGTGCTGCTGGCGGCGAGCGAGGACGATGCTTACGCGCTGGCGAGCGCGCGCCGGCTCGCCGGGTTGGCGCAGGGCGCGCACCGGTTGCAGGTGTATCAAAGCGCCGGGCATGGCATCGAGATGTTCAACACCGAGCCGGGCTTGCAGGATTTAATCGTAAGCTGGCTGCTGGAGCATCTGGCGCAGTGATCGGATTTTTAACCGCGAATAACGCGAACAGCGCGAATAAAGAACGGACAAAATTGCCGCTGCGCTTCGTGTGGATTCGTGGTTTGATTTTTGCCCATTCGCGTTATTCGCGTTATTCGTGGTTAAATCTTAATCTTAAAAAGGCTCCGCATCATGGACCAACCCCAACCCCAACCCCAACAACCGGACATCATCAGGCGCATCCCGCCCGACCCGCCGCGCACCCGGATCGGGACCGCCGCGCGCGGGCTGGCAGTGATCGTCACGGCGGTAGTGCTGGTACTGTGGCTGGAAGGAACGCCGCCCGGCATTGAAGGCAAGGCGCGCGCGGTCGGCTACGCGATCTGCCACCAAATCACGGTGCGGACCTTCGCCGCCGGCGACGTGACGATGCCGCTGTGCGCGCGCTGCACCGGGACCTATCTCGGCGTGATCGTGGGCTTCGCCGGGCCGCTGCTGATGGGGCGCGGGCGCGCCGGCGAGATGCCTTCGCGCCGGGTGTTGATCGTGTTGGGGGTGTTCTTCCTCATGTGGGCCGGCGACGGCCTTAACTCGTATCTGCACCTGTTCCCCAACGCGCCCGGTCTCTACGAGCCGAGCAACGAACTGCGCCTCTTCACCGGCAGTATGCAGGGCATCGCCATGGCCGGCCTGATCTACCCGCTGTTCAACCAGACGGTATGGCGGCGCTGGCGGCGCGCGCCGCACATCCGCGACCTGCGCGACCTGGCGGCGCTGGCGGCGGCGACGCTGGCGCTCGATGCGCTGGTGCTGGTGCAGTCGCCGGCGCTGCTGAGCGCGCTGGGACTGCTGAGCGCGGCGGGCGTGCTGCTGATTCTGACCGCGATCCAGACCGTGATCGTGGTGATGGTCACCGGGCGCATAAACCGGATCAACGGCTGGCGGGATTTGATCCTCCCGGTGATCGTCGGGTTCGGCCTGGCGATTGCCATGATCGGCGCGATTGACGCGCTGCGCTACGCCGCCTTCGGCACCTGGGAAGGCTTTACGATCCCGGCGCGGGATTAGCCTGCTCGTACAACTCGCGCAGGTTGTTTTGATACCGGGTCGCGTCGCCCGGAATGTGGGCGATTTCCGGCGGGACCGTGATCTTGTCGATATCGTCCACCGACAGCCGCCCGGCGATCAGGTCGTCGAACGCGCCCTGCAAAACCTTCAAGAACGTGCGCGAGTCGTCGAACGCCGCCGGGGTTGCGAGCGGCCCGTGTCCCGGCACGACTACTGCCGGCGCCAGCCGGTCGAGGTCGTCGAAGCGTTCCAGCCACGCGCCGGGGTCGCTGTGCCCGGCCCACGGGTACCGCCCGCAAAAGAGCAGGTCGCCCGCGAACACGATGCCGTCGTCCGGGAGCCAGAGAATCGCGTCGCTGTCGGTGTGTCCCCGGCCAAAGGTGATGAGTTCGGCGCGGCGCTGCTCGCCGTAGAAGGTGACCTGCTTCTCGAAGGTTTGGTCGGGTATGCGCGGCGCAATGTTGGGGGCCTCGGCAAGGAACTTTTCGGTGAGCCAGATTTCCGTGTCGAGCGCCGCCCGCGCCGCCGCGTCTTGCTCCGATTCGCGCTTGGCTCTGAGATCGGCGAGTTCTTTTTCGGTGATTTCGACGTATGCCGGTATCTCCTCAAGCAGTTCGTCGATGCTCTCGATGATAAGCTCGCGCGTGCGGGTAGTGCAGAGGATCGGCGTCTCCGCCGGGAAAGCCTGGTTGCCGAGGTAGTGGTCGTCGTGCCAGTGGCTATTGATGAGCACGGCGGGGCGCCGCCCGGTCAGCGCTTCGGCGGCGGCGCACAGGTCGGCGCCGCCGCTGGGCGTGTTGAGGGCGTCAAAGACCAGCGTCCTGCCGCCGATGTCGATAATCCCGGCGTTGCTAAACGCCATCCTGCCCGTCGATAGGGTCGCCCACACGCCCTCGGCGAGCCGATCCAGCGCGAAGTATTTCGATGTGAAACGATCCTCTTTTGCCATGAGCATTCTCCTTCAGTAAATGCAAGTTCGTGGGGCAGCCGTTTCGCTCGCCAAGACGCCCGCCGTGGCAGCTCTACAGGATCATGCGATATTGGTTTTTGTGCGGATCGGCGTCCAGATATGGTGGTTGCGCTGTACGGCGTTCCTGTCCGTAGGGGCGGGTTTGAAACCCGCCCCATATGCATCAACTTAAGCGCTTTTTTCCCCCTCTCCCCCGACCCCTCTCCCTCAAGGGG
>JAFGMM010000208.1 GCA_016927535.1 Anaerolineae bacterium | reverse complement strand
GGGGTTTGGGGAGAGGGGGAGCAGATGTACAAACGGTCAAAATTCTTAAGTTGATGTGCATGGGGCGGGTTTCAAACCCGCCCCTACACCCGACCGGCGACTATGCTTGTTTTGCGGAGCTGCCTTACAGAGGACGAATAAAAAAACCGCCGGAATGTGCTATCATTGAGTCGTAGAGTCGCATGCTGATTTGAGTTGCCAGGGGTAAGCCTATGATTCGCCAAGCCGACGCCAACCTTGCCCGGATTATCGACCGCTGGAACGTGTGGCAGCGCACCCGCCACACGCTCATCTGGACGCCGCGCGGCGTAAGCTTTGGGCTGGTCGTCGCCATCTTGGTCGCGTTTGCCGCGCGCATGCGCCCCCTGTTCACTCCGCCGGAAACCCTGACCGTGGGCGCGCTGGCGACGGCGGCGGGCGGGCTGGCGGCGCTGGTGATGGTGTGGTTCTGGCCGCGCCGGCTGATCGTGTCGGCGCGCTACTACGACCGGCAGTTCGGCTTGAAAGAGCGCCTGAGCACCGCGCTCGAACTGGCGCAGGCGGGGCGGCCTCCCGCGCCTATCGGCGCCGAAATCTTTGCTTTGCAGCAGCAGGATGCGCTCCAGCAGGCCGGTAAGGTGCAGGTGCGCCGCGCGCTGCCGCTGCGCCTGCGCGGGCGCGATTGGATCGTGCTCGCGGCGCTGCTCGTCGCGTTTCTGGCGCTCGTGCTGCTGCCGAATCCCCAGGCCCAGGCGGTCGCCGAGCAGCAGGCTTTTGAGCAGGCGGTCGAAGCGCAGGTACAGGATTTGAATGAGATGCGCGAGGATATCCTGAACGACGCCGACCTCAGCGAGGAAGAGCGCCAGGAAATTCTCGAAACCCTCGACGAGGCCATCGAGACTCTCGAACAGCCGCGCGTCTCCCGCGAGGAGGCGACCGCTGCGCTCTCCGAGGCCGGCGAGAAGCTGCGCGACACCGCCGAGCGGATGACCTCGCCGGAGGGCACGCCCGGTCTGCAAGAGGCCGGCGAAGCGCTCAGCAAGAACCCGGTGACGCAGGAGATGGGCGAGGCGATGGAGCAGGGCCAGTTCGAGCAGGCGGCGGAGGCCGCCGAGACCATCGCCGACCAGATTCCCGGCATGTCGGCGGCGGAGCGCGAAGCCCTGGCGCAGCAGCTTGAGGAGGCCGCCGACGCGCTGGAGCGGTCTAACCCGGAGTTGGCGCAGCGCATGCGTGAGACCGCCGACGCGCTGCGGCGCGGCGATATCGAGGCGGCGCAGCAGGGCATGCAGGATATCGCCGAGCAACTGCGGCGGCAAACTCAGCAGCAGCAGATGCTCCAGCAGATGGCCGACCGGGTGGGCGAGGGCCAGCAGCAGTTACAGCAGGGCCAGCAGGACCCGTCGCAGGCGGGCCAACAAGGGCAGCAAGGGCAGCAAGGTCAGCCGGGACAGCAAGGTCAGCCGGGGCAGCAGCCGGGCCAGGGCGACCAGAGCCAAGAGGGCCAGCAAGGCTCACAGGAGGGCCAGCAGCCGGGCGGCAGCGAAGAGGGCCAGCTCAGCGCGGGCCAGCAGCCCGGCGATACCAGCCAGGAGGGCCAGGGCGAAGGCGGCCAGCAGGGCATGGGCGAGTCTCAGTCCGGCGCGCCGGAGCCCGGCGACGGCCAGCAGCCCGGTTCCGCCCAGGGCCAGGGTCAGGGCCAGGCGCAGGATGCACAGGAGGGGTCGAACCAGAACCCGCAAGCCGGCGGGACCGGGGCGGGCGAGGGCGCCGGCGCCTTCGACCAGCCGGCGCCGGATGGGACGGGGGCGGGCGGCCCGATGTCCGGCAACAACCGGCCCGAACTGTCCGGCGAGCGCGAGTTCGCGCCGATCTACGTACCTTCGCGCGTCGGCGGCCCGCAGGGTCCCCCGGTGGAGCTTGACGTTCCTACCGACCCCGAAGACCTGGAGGATATGCCCTTCATGCTCGGCGACTACGTGCCGCAGGGCATGGGCGAAAGTTTCCTGCCGTACAGCGAGGTGTACGGCGACTTCGCCGACGCCGCCAACGACGCCCTGGAGAGCGGGCATATCCCGCTGGGGCTGCGCGGCGTCATCCGCGAGTATTTTACGTCATTGGAGCCTTAGGAACCTTGGTCTTAGCTTTAGCTTTAGCTTTAGCTTTAGCCTTAGCTCTAGCCTTAGCCTTAATCTTATTTTGGCTTGGTTTTTAGTGCGCCGCCGCTTGGGGCTGTGCTGTGCGGTAGAACCGGGTCGTCGTGCCGCGCACGCCGGGGACGCCGGCGACCGCCGCGACCAGCTTTTGCACTTCGGCGGGGTCTTTCGGCCCGCGCCCGCTAAGCACCACGTGACCGTTGACCGCCGTCAGGTAGACGCCGGGCGGGATAATGGCGCCGATCTCGATGAGCAGCGCGTCGTCATCGTAGAGCGCGGCGTCGTTGATTGCCGTCACACCGGGGACCAGCCGCGTGCTGTCGATGAGCACACGCCGGATTACTTTCGTGCGCAGGTTGCCAGTAAACGTCACCTGCCCTTTTGCGTCGATAGCAATGTGAATGTAGGGGTCGCTCTCGCGGAGGGGCGGGTAGCTGTTGATGATCGTTCGGATATCTTCCTCGATGTCGAGCACTCGACTCATGCACACATCCTCCGTTTCCGGTTGCCTTGAAGCCTGTTGCGCTTTATTTTAACACGCCCCGGCAGCTTTCACGACCCTTTTGTTTCATCTCCAGAGCTTTGCAAACTCCATGACCTCACCCCCCGGCCCCCTCTCCATTGCATGGAGAGGGGGAGCCAGAACCTCACCACGCGCTACGCGCAGCCTCTCCACACGTGGGGAGGGGAGCCGGAGGCGCGCGATGATCTGGAAGTCCCCCTCGCCACGCCGTGGCGAGGGGGATGCTTCGCAAGGGGGTGAGGTAAGACTGTCGGCTTTACGCAAGCCCTGACCTCATCCTCTCAATCCCCGCGCCGGGCGCATTGACGCCGGCCGATTCGGTTGGTTATACTGGCGCACACGACACGGGAAAGGATGCCATCATGCGCAAGCCAATTGTTTACCTGACATTGTTGCTAACGCTGGTTGTTTTGGCGGCGATGCCCCTGGCGCTCGCCCAGGACGATACCGGCGCTACCGCGACGGCGACGCCGCGCCCGACGCCGACCGCCATTGCGGACACTGCTAAAGAAGCTTTGCCGGTCGGCGCCGGCGTGATCGAGAACGGGCTTGTCTACCCGGCGTCCGGGTGGATCAACGTCCGCCCCCAGCCCACCGGCTACCCCGGCGAGGTGTTGGGCGAGGATGTGGTCGCGCGTCTGTACTGGGGCGATGTCGTGGAGGTGCTGGACGACGCGGCGCAGTGCGTGGACGGCTACACCTGGTACAAGGTGCGCCTCCTCCAGCGCGGCGACGGGACGCCGGTCGATCCCCGGCCCGAAGGCTGGGTCGCGGCGAAGGTCCAGACCAAGACCAAGACCGGCGATGTCGAGACGATTGTCGTGCGCGCCAACCCGTGCTGCTCGGCTATCGTCACGGCCGGCGGCGGTATTTACCTGCGCGACGGCCCCGGCGATAACTTCAACTTGATCCGCCCCGCCATCGCCAACTACGGCACCACCAACTTCTACAAGTTTACGGTCACTGCGCAGACGCCGAACTGGGTGCATATCGTGGGCGCGTACCCCGGCATCCAGGGCTGGACGCGCAAAGAATACCTCGCCTTCGAGAACGACCCCGCCTGCCAGATATTGGAAACGCACGGCGAAGCGCCGCCCGAAGCCACGCCGATTATCTGCACGGTGAAGGTCGTCGTGGAGGGCGGGATCTGGTTCCGCGCCGAGCCGTCGTTCGCGGCGGCGCGCATCGGCTCGTTCCTGCCGGGGGCGGTGCTCAGGCCGCTGGAGAAGCGCCAGGAAGGGGAGAATGCCTGGTGGCGCGTGCAGAACGGCGGTTTAGAGGGCTGGGTGCTCGCCGACGGGACTTTCTACGAGTTTTCGGGGAACTGCGCCGGCGTGCAGTAGATTGGGTTTCTCGCCACAGAGACACCGGGGACACGGAGAAGTAGGGGCGGGTTTCACGCTGCGCAGCCGCCGCGATTCGTAGGGGCAGGTCTCAGACCTGCCCATGCACATCAACTTAAGAATTTTGACCGTTTGTGCACCTGTTCCCCCTCTCCCCAAACCCCTCTCCCACGAGGGGCGAG
>JAFGMM010000207.1 GCA_016927535.1 Anaerolineae bacterium | reverse complement strand
GTAATGCGAGTCCAGCGCGTCGGGCGTCATCAGTTCGTGATAATACGAGGGCGTGCCCACCAGCGCAATGTCAGCGCCGGCCTCGGCAGCCAGGCGCGTCAGCAGGAGGGTGGCGCGCGTGCTCTCGGCCCCCACCCCGGCGATGAGCAGCCGGCCCTGCGGGATGATCTCGCGGGCGGCGCGCCAGAGCCGAATCTTCTCGTCTTCTTCCAGCAGCGCCGCCTCACCGGACGACCCCGCCACCACGTAACCGGCCAAGCTGTAACGATTCCAGCGACTCAAATTGTCGCGCAGCGCACCGATGGCAAGCTCGCCATCGATGTTAAACGGCGTAGGCACAGGCGGGAAAACACCTCGCAGGCGTATCTTGCTCATTACTCTTTCCTTACAAATCCTACCCTATGCCATCCGCCCCAGCCCACCGGACGGCAGTTTTCACACAAGATTCTCGCAGACGTATGGTGGTCAGCAACCTAATGATGTTGTTGGCGAAACCGGAAAAGCGCGCCGAGCCGGGCGGTAGGGGCGGGGCTGAGACCCGCCCAGGGCCGATTTCACGCTGCGCAGCGGCCCCTACCATTCGCCAACAACACCCCTAATCGACTTCCCCTTCCCCCCAGCCCCCGCTTCGCAGCCACAAGGAGAGGAGGGGAGCCGGAATCGCCGCCCTGTGGCGCTGATTTCCTCCTCGCCCCGGCGTGGGCGAGGGGGTTAGGGGAGAATTGGCGATGTTAATTAGGCCGTTGACCATCACAAGATTCTTGCAGACGTGAGTATATCTGTTTGTCACGAGCCGCTTTGATAATAGAGCGCTAACAGCCAAATGCCAGGCGCTAGACGCCGACCGCCAGACGCCACCGCGTCCCGACGATGTAGCGGGTATCGCCCTGGTTGAAGTAATACGCGGTGAAGATATCGCCGCCCGGCAGCTGCACCGAACTCGGATAGCCCAAATCCCGGTCGGCGCCGTCGCTGCGCAGCACGATCTCATGCGCGATATCCCACGTGCGCCCGGCGTCCGCGCTGAGGCAGGCGCGCACGCCGAACGGCTCGCGCCGGTAGCCATACGTGCAGAGAATACGCCCGTCGCTCAGGCGCAGCAGGTGCGCGGGGTGGCCCCACATCGGCGTTTGCTCCAGGCTGTGCCAGGTGAGGCCGGCGTCGTCGGAGAAGGCGCGGTACAGGTACTCGTACCCCACGCGGTACACGCCGCTGCGCATCACCGCCAGCAAGCGCCCGCCGCCCAGGTTGCACAGCGCCGGCTCCTCGAAGCTCAATCGTTCCTCCGGGTGCCGGGCGATGATCGCCGGCGCGCCCCAGGTGCACCCGCCGTCGCGCGAGCGGATCACGTAAGCGCGGCTGAACGTGCTGCCCGGATCGCCGCCGTAGGCCGGCAAGAGCAGCGTGCCATCCTCCAGTTCGAGCACGGCGTCCGAACAGCCGGCGCGCGGCAGCGGCGCCGGGTCCACGGCGAGCGGTTCGGTATCCCAGGTCGCGCCGCCGTCGCTCGAAGCGATCACGAACGGCCCTTCGAAGTCGGCCCAATAGCCGTTTTTGAGTTGCAGCGCCGGGTAAAACAGCCGGTCTTTTTGCTCCGGCGGGACCACGCGCCACCGGAAGAAGTTAATCAACAGCCGCCCATCGCGCAGCCGCGCAATCGAAGGGTCCTGTTCGCCGCAGTCGTCGCTGTTATAGAGCACCCGATGCCCGGTCCAGGTGCGCCCGCCGTCTGCGCTGACCAGCGACGCGATGCGCGAGCTTTTGTCCAGGTGGTCATAGCCGCGCCCCAGTAAATCCTTGCCCAGGTCGGCCTCGCGGAAGACAACCTTGATGCGCGCGTCGTCGAGCAGGACGAGGTCGGGGAAAGCGCTGTAGCTTCGGTCGTTGCGATAGATGATGACGTGTTCCATAGGTATATATAAGTGATGAGTGATGAATAAGAATGATAAGTAGTGAGTGACGAGAATAAACAGTTCGGCAGGCCAGGCCTGTCTACTTCTTCTGCTCCTGGCTGCGCGCCGCCTCCGCCGCCTTGTATTCCTCGTAGATGTGATCCAGCCCGCTCTTGACCCGGCGCTGTATTTCTTCGTAGCTGTCGTTTTCGCCAACCGGGAACATTTCCACAAACTCCGGCAGCAGCGAAGCGGTATCGGCGCGGGGCCGGCCCAGGCGGTAGAGGTTATAGACCCGGCGGCGCGCCGTGCGAATGTACTCAGACATGGGGTTCGTGGCCTCTTTATCAGTGAGCGGGCCGCGCCCCGGCACGACCACATCGGCGGCGAAGCGCGCCCGGCGCAGTGTGGTGAGGCTGTCGAGCCACGCCTTCGACGCCGCGTGCGCCATGAAAGGATGGGTATTGAGCACCACGCTGTCGCCGGCGAAGACAATGCGCTCATCCGGGAAATGCACCCACGCGCTGCCGGGCGTTGGACCGGGCATACTAACCAGCGGGATGGTGTACCCGCCGTGCTTGAGATACATCCGTTTGTTGAAGCTGATATCGGGCATGCGCAGCTTCACCCCGGCAAACGTCACCCGCTCCATATCGTTTCGGGCCAGCGCATCAATCGACTGGTCGATAAACTGGGCGGGCAGGCTGCGCATGGCGTCGGCGGTGTAGCGGTGCGCGGCGACGTAGCCGTCGAACCAGAAACCGCCGATGACGCGGTCGCGGTGGTGGTCGGTGTAGATCACATAACGCACCGGGGCCTTGCTGCGCTGAAACAACTGCGCACGCCAGCGCCGTGCATCGTCCGGGTAGGGCGGGGTGTCGATCAAGACCCACCCGTCGCCCGTCAGCACCGCGCCGACATTCACCTGGCGAAAGGCCGTCGAAACAAAAATGCCCGGACCTATTTCTTCCACATTGTCCCCCCTTACGATCCCGGCGCTAAGCCTCAAACAGGGCCTGTTCCGCCGCGCACAGCGCCGCTTCGACCTGCGCCGGCGACGCCGAGACACCGCCGCCCGCCGCGTAGCCGGGCCGCCCGCCGCCCCGCCCGTCGATCACCGCAAGGCCGCGCTTGAGCGCCGACGCCACGTTGTGCGGCAGGTCCTCAGAGCGCGTGAGGACGAGCTGCGCTTTCGCGCCGGCCAGCCCCAACAGCACCACGACATCCCCCGCCGCCGCGAGCTGCGCCGCCAGCTTATTGAGGTCGCCGGCGTCATAACCGTCGTCGCCGGTGAAGACGCGCCGCACCACGCGCACCGCGCCGCGCCGCACAGCCTCGCGGAGCATAGCCTCGCCTTCGTAGTGCAGCAAAGCGCCGTGCGCCCGGTTGAAGGCCGAACGCGCCGCCTTAAGCTCCTCTTGCAGGCGCTCGACGGCGGCGTCTAATTCCCAGGCGCCCACCGTGAGCATGGCAGTCAGGGTATTGACGGCGTAGTTCTTCTGCCGGTAGTCGTGTAACGCGCGCCGCCCGCAGCGAAACTCGACGCGCGTCTTGTCGCCGCGCCGCTCCAACTTGAGCACTTTAATTTGACCGATCTCGCCGGTACGGCAGACATGAGTGCCGCCGCACGCCGCCGCGTCGAAGCCCTCGATTCGCACGACGCGCAGCCGGCCCTCTACGGCCGGCTCCTTGCGCAGCGTGATTTCCGCCAGCTCCTCGTCGCCGGGGAACCAAGCGCGCACCGGCAAGTTATGAAAAACGACCCGGTTGGCGATTTCTTCGGCGGCTTCGCAGTCGGCGTCTTTGATGTGCGGCTTGTCGAGATCGATGGTCACGCTCTCGACCCCCAGGTGAAAGCCGACGGTGCGAGCGCCGGCCACCTCCTCAAAAGCGGCGGAGAGGATGTGCTGGCCGGTATGGTGCTGCATGTGATCGAAGCGCCGCTGCCAGTCCAGCTTGCCGGTGACCGGCGCGCCGAAGCGCGCCGGAGAAACTTCACAGTCGAAGACGTGCAGAATCGCCTCGTCTTCCTGCTTCACCACGTCGGTCACCGGGATACCATTAATCTCGCCCCGGTCGTTAGGCTGGCCGCCGCCCGTCGGGTAGAAGGCGGTCTGGTCAAGCACGACGGCGCTTTTGCCATCGACCCGGCGCAGTTCGAGTACCCTGGCCTCAAACGTGCGGATATAGGCATCCTCATAATACAGCTTTCGAGTCATGGGGCCTTGCCTTCACTGCTCGATGATCGGTGCTATATTGTAGCGTAAAATCGTTCAGCCGGGAGCGATTCGATCCTGGATACTGCCGGCGCGGAGGTCGCGCCGGCGGCGTCAAAGCAGGGTAGAGAAAATCGCCACGGGTGCGCCGGGCGCAGCCAAGAGAAGCCGGCAAAAACTCCCTGGTGAACCGCCGCCCTACGATGCCTCCAGGATATGCGCGACGATGGTCGCGCCGCTGCCGCCGATGTTCTGGATCATGCCCAGACGCGCGCCGGGAATTTGATTTTCGCCGGCCTGCCCGCGCAGTTGCAGCGTCGCCTCCGCCGCCTGGTAGACGCCGGTCGCGCCCACCGGGTGCCCGCGCGCCTTAAGTCCGCCCATCGTGCAGATCGGGATGCGCCCCTCGCGGAAGATTTCGCCGGCCAACGCCAGGCGGGTGCCTTCGCCGCGCGCCGCGAAGCCCGCCGCCTCCAGGCTCAGCGCCGACATGATCACAAAGGCGTCATGCAGCTCAAAAAAGTCGATATCGTCCGGCCCCACGCCGGCCTGTGCGTAGCACTGCCGCGCCGAGGACTCCGCCGCCGCCAGCCAGGTCGGGTTGCGGCGGCTGTGTACGGCGAGAGTATCGGTGGCGCTGGCGCTGGCCTTGATGCGCACCGGGGCGGGATGGTAATCGCGCGCGATATCGGTCGGGCACAACAGCACCGCCGCCGCCCCGTCGCAAATCGGGGAGCTATCCAGCAGGTTGATCGGCGGGGTAATCATACGCGCCCGGGTGTACTGCGCGGTGGTGACCGGCTCCGGGAACATCGCGTAGGGGTTGGTCGCCGCGTTGCGGTGCGCATTCACGGCAAAGGGCGCGAAAGCGTCGTGCTTCAAGTTATACTCATACATGTAGCGCCGCATCATCAGCGCATTGATCCCGGCGAAGGTCAACCCCTGGATCACTTCGTAATCGGCGTCGGCAGCCATCGCCAGCCCGGCCACCACCGCGTTAGGGCGGTGATCGGTCATCTTCTCGACGCCGCACACCATCACGAAGTCGGCCAGGCCGCCGGCCGCCGCCAGGTAACCCTGCCGCAGCGCCGCGCCGCCCGACGCGCACGCCGCCTCGATCTTGACCGCCTCCACGCCGTGCAGCCCGGCGAAATCGGCGACTAACGCGCCGAGGTGCGCCTGCTCGCTGGCGGTGCCGGCCAACATATTCGACACGTACAGCATGTCCACCTTTTCCGCACGCGCATCATCGAGCGCGGCACGGATGGCCCGGTAAGCAAGCTGCTTGAGCGATTGGTCCCACAGTTCGCCGACCGTGACCTGGCCGGCTCCAATAATGCTTACATCACGCAACGCTCACACCTCTTTCTGGGTAGCGGTTAGCTAATAGCTATTAGCGGTTAGCTTTTAGCGGTTAGCTTTTAGCGGTTGGCAATTGGCAGTCGGCGGTTAGCCGGACTGAGCGCTAAAAGCTAATTGCCAATAGCTAAAAGCTAATTGCCAATAGCCAAAAGCTAACCGCTAACCGCCAATCGCTGACTGCCTGGAGCATTATACGCGCCGGCGGCTGCCAGAAGCTATCAACTTACGCCGTCGAGCGAGCGGCGAAAATCGGCAGGGGGAACGGCCAAGCTAGAGAGCGCCCGAACCTGCGCCGCAATATCGCCGGCGGTCAGCAGCGCCTCGCCGACAAGCACGCCGTCCATCCCGGCGGCGGCCATGCGCTGCGCATCCTCCAGGGTACATATCCCGCCCATCGCAATCACGGTTGTGTGCGAACGGAAAAGCGGGCGCAGCCGGGCCGGCAAGTCAAGGTCTAGCCGGTGAGTAAAGGGATCCCGGTAGCTAATCCCCACCACGCGCGGATCCACGCGGCGGGCGCGCATGACTTCTTCCTCGTTGCGCACCGGCACCATCGCCGTCATACCCAGGCGTTGGGTGAGCGACACCATCCGGCGCAGGCTAAGGTCGTCCAGCAGCATCGGGAGGAGCATCAAGCCATCCGCGCCGGCTGCGCGTATCTCATAAAGTTGGTACTCGTCAACGACGAAATCATGGCACCACACCGGCACATGCACCGCCTCCTTGACCATCGCCAGGTGGTCAAGGCCGCCCTCGTAATAGCGCCGCTCGGTGCTCACCGTGACGGCGGCGGCGCCGTTGTGCTCAAAGAGGCGCGCCAGGTGCACCGGGTCGTAGGCTTCAAAGAGCCGCCCGCGCGTCAGGGTAGCGCGCTTGACCTGGGCGATCAGCGAGAGTTTATCGTTGCGCAGCCAGCTAACCACGTCGAGCGGGCGGCGCCGGCGATACTGAATCTGCGCCAGCGCGTGCACCGCCGCCCTGGGCGTCTGCGCCTTGCGCGCTTCAACCGCCTTGCGGGTGTGCGCGATGATATCGTCAAGCGAAGGGGTAGCGTCCAAACCCGGCCACACCTGTCCAATCGTTAAGTCATCTGTACGGAGATTGTATGACTACAGCGCGCTTCGTGCCAGCCGCCCGCCTTTGCCAGTTAAATGCTCCCGTTTATCGTTTATAATTATAACAAGAACCGTGCGATTTCATTGACAGGAGCGCCTGCCTCATGCGAGCCAGAAAAATCACCGTCGCAGTCGTTATTGCCATCGTTGCAGCCGTTGCGCTGCTTGCCTCATCCTCCACCGGTGCGCGCGCCGCCGGCCGCTTCATCCTCCTGCTGGAGGCGGACGGCCCGGTCGCGCCGGTGATGCAGGGCTACATCGCGCGCGGCATCACCTACGCCGAGGAGAACGCCGCCGAAGCCGTTATCATCCGGCTCAACACGCCCGGCGGCAATCTCAGCACCACCGAGGCGATCATCTCCAACATCCGCTCGACCCGCACCCCGGTGATCGTCTACGTCGCGCCGCCCGGCGCGCTGGCTGCGTCCGCCGGCACGCTCATCACGTTAGCCGGGCACGCCGCCGCGATGGCGCCCGATACCGTCATCGGCGCCGCCAGCCCCATCAACCTCGACGGCAGCGACCTGAACGAAACCTCCGCCGAAAAGGCCCAGCAGGTGACCGCAGCCACCGCGCGCGGCCTGGCCGAACGGCGCGGCGCGCAAGCGGTCGAGCTGGCCGTCGCCACCATCACCGAGGCGCGCGCCGCCAGCGCCGCCGAAGCGCTCGACGCCGGCCTCATCGACTTCATCGCCGGCGACGTCGAAGCGCTGCTGGCGCAGCTCGACAGCTACCGGGTCGAGGTCTTCGGCCAGCCGGTCACCCTGCACACCGCCGGCCTGCCGGTCGAGACGCTGGCGCTGACGCCGCTGGAACAAGTGCTCCAGGTGCTCACCGACCCGACGCTCGTCTTCACCCTGCTGAGCCTGGGCACGCTGCTCATCATCATCGAGTTCAACGCGCCGGGCGGCTGGGCGGCCGGCACGCTGGGCTTTATCGCGGTGGCGCTGGCCTTCTACGGTCTGGGTGTGCTGCCGATCAACTGGCTGGGGATCGCGTTCGTCGCGCTGGCGGTGATCCTGTTTATCTTGGAGGCGCAAAACCCGGCGACGACCGGCATCCTTGCGCTGGCCGGCGGCGTGAGCCTGGTCGCCGGCGCGGTGATTCTGTTCAGCCGCCCGGAGCTTGCGGCGTTCGGCGAACTGGCGCTGCCGGTCGTGATCGCGCAGGCGGCGGTCACGGCGGGGGTGTTCATCTTCTTCATCTCGCGCGGCCTCATGGCAGTGCGGATGCCGCCGGCGACCGGCGCGGAAGGGTTGGTCGGCCAGATCGCGGAGGCGCGCACCGACCTTGCGCCGGAGGGCATGGTCTTCGTCGAAGGCGAGCGCTGGCAGGCGGTCTGCCGGGGCGCGCACGTCAAGGCAGGGGAAAGGGTGCGGGTCGTGGCGGTGGAGAAGCTG
>JAFGMM010000206.1 GCA_016927535.1 Anaerolineae bacterium | reverse complement strand
TACATATCGGAAAGCGTGCTCATGGTCACGCGCGCCGCGAAGGTGCTGGCGTTGAAACCGTGGTCGGCCAGGAGCACCAGGTACATATCAAGCGCCTTCACCGCCAGCAGGTCGGGATCTTGGCCGCTCAGCATCCAGAGGAAATTACCGGCAGTGCCCAGGTCCGGGCGCGCCTCGATAGGGTAGCGCCCCTTACGCACGCGGTCCCAGCCGGCGACGATGGCCGGCACGCCGCCGAGCATCTGGCAGGCGATAAGATAAATGTGATCGGGATCGGTCTCGTCCGCCGCCGTGTCGAGCATGGCGAGCGCGCTGATGGCGGTGCGGAGCGCTGCCATCGGGTGAGCGCTGCGCTCGTAGTTCTGCATGTGGTGGAAGATCAACTGCGGGATCTCCATGCAGCCGCGCGTGCTCGATACAAACTCGTCCAGTTCGGCCCGCGCCGGCAGATGATAATTCCACAACAAATACACCACCTCCTCAAAGGTAGCGTTCTGTGCAAGATCGCTGATGTTATAACCGCAGTAGCTTAACCGTCCCTCTGCTTCGACCTTGCTTAACCTGGTTTCGGCGACGACAACGCCCTCAAGCCCTTTTACCACACTTGCGCTCATTTGGTCGCTTCGCTCCTCGTTCGGTGAAATAAACTGAAAATACAATCGGCTAATGAGAGTATAGCTATGCCGGGGTAGCACGCCAAATTATGGGGAAATTCTATCTTTTTTCTTGTCTTTACTGCGCCGCAAGGTTTTGATTGTGATTCGCCCTGATCTATGCTAAAACTGGAAGCCAGTTGAGGAAGAACCGCCATACACAGGAGGTCTCCCTCTTGAGTGAACGCACCAATGAACAGTGGCTCGCCGCGCTGGGCAGTCCCGGCGCGGACTATGATGCTGCCCTCGCCGACCTGCGGGCGCAGCTAGTGAAGGGGCTGGGCTATGCGCTGAGCGCGCCGGGCAACATCCGCCCGGAAGACCTGGAAGACTTCGCACAGGATGCGCTGCTCAAAATTCTTGACGGGCTGCACACCTTCCGGGGCGAGAGCAAGTTTATGACCTGGGCGCAGAAGATCGCGGTGCGCGTGGCTTTCAGCGAACTGCGCCGCCGCCGCTGGCGCGATACCTCGCTCGATGCGATGACGGAGGGCGTCGGTGGCGGCGAATTCATCCCGCCGGAACTCATCGACCCGGACGCCGATTCCGAACAGCAGGCCATGCAGCGCTTGCTGCTCCAGCGGGTACGCTACGTCATCGACCACGAACTGACCGACCGGCAGCGACGGGCGCTGGTGGCGGCGGTGCTGCACGGCGTGCCGCCGGACGAATTGGCCCGCCGCATGGATACCAACCGCAACGCCGTCTACAAGCTTATCCACGATGCGCGCAAGCGGCTTAAGAAGCAACTGCTGGCGACCGGGCTTTCGGCGCAGGAAGTCCTCGCCGTGTTCGAGTAGCGGTTGGCGGTTGGCGATTGGCGGTCAGCAGTTGGCTGTTAGCGGTTAGCTTTTGGGGCGGCGTTGAGGTGGGTAAGAATCGGGCATATGAGCCAGTCTGATAAACCAGGGGACATTTGAACGATCAGAGGAAACGCCGATGCAACTGGACACGCTCAAACAACTGGTGCGCGGCATTATCGAGACGCGCCCCGAAGAAATCGGGTGCGATAGTTGTTTTGAAGAACTAGACCGTTTTGTGGAAATGAAACTCGCGGGCAAGGACACCGCCGCAGCAATGCCGCTCGTCCACGATCACCTTGAGCGCTGCCCGGCCTGCCGCGCCGAGTTCGAGGCTCTGTTGGCGGCGCTGCAAAAGCTCGCCGAGGCAGCGCCTTAACCGGTCGTGAGAGCCGACGACGGGTTTTGGGGGAATTCGTGAGGGACGAGCCGGCGGCTCGCCCAGGAACTCCGCGAATTCCGGGCGACCCATATCGTTGGCCCGCCAACGGCTTGAAGGGGACATGTTAATAAGTCTCATATTTAGAATAAGATATAAAGATGTATGCCACAGTTCTAGGTGAATCTGCATTGCCGGTGAGAACCCACGCAAGGAGATAGGCTAACATGAGCAATCTACACAAAGTCGCCGATCTGGGCCAGGCAATCTGGTTAGATTTCATCCGAAGGAGCTTGATGGATTCGGGCGAGCTGCAAGCCCTGGTCGATGAGGGTGTGCGCGGCATGACCTCGAATCCAACGATCTTCGAGAAAGCCATCACCGGCAGCGATGATTACGACGAGGAATTGCAAGCGTTGGTAGAGGAGGGCAAGGGCGTCGAAGAGATTTACGAGGCGCTGGTGGTCGCCGATATCCGGCGCGCCGCCGACATCCTGCGCCCGATCTACGACGCCACCGGCGGGCTTGACGGCTTCGTCAGCCTGGAGGTCAGCCCGACCCTGGCTTATAAGACGAGCGAAACCATCACCGAGGCCAAACGTTTGTTCGGCCTGGTAGAACGCCCCAACCTGATGATTAAAGTACCTGCCACGCCAGAGAGCCTCCCGGCGGTTGAAGAATTGATCGGCTGGGGCGTCAACGTCAACGTGACGTTGATTTTTTCGATCAAACAATACGAGCGGGTCGCCCAGGCGTACATCAGCGGGTTGGAGACGGCGCTGAAGACCGGCCACGACCTGGAGCGGATCGCCTCGGTTGCATCGTTCTTCGTCAGCCGCATCGACACCGCCGTCGATAAAGCGCTGGAGGCCGCCGGCGAGCACGACTTGCAGGGCAAGGTCGCAATCGCAAGCGCCAAGGTCGCCTACGCGCGCTTCCGGGAAATCTTCAGCGGCCCGCGCTGGAGCCACCTGGTCCAGTACGGCGCGCGCGTGCAGCGCCCGCTCTGGGCCAGCACCGGCACCAAGAACCCTGCCTATCCCGACACCTGGTACGTTGACGAGTTGATCGGGCCGGATACGGTCAACACCCTGCCGCCTCATACGCTCGAAGCTTTCCTCGATCATGGCCGCGTTGACTGCGCCATCTGCGCCATCCAAAAAGACGTGGATCAGGCGCGCGCCGACCTGGAACGCCTGGCCGCGCGCGGCATCGACCTGGACGCCATCACCGATAAGCTGCTCGATGACGGCGTGAGGGCTTTCGCCGAGTCGTTTTCGGCGCTGATGAACAGCATCAACGCGCGACGGCAAGAACTGCTCACCGGCTGGCGCTACCAGTCGGCGAAGCTGGGCGAATACCAAAAGGCCGTCGATGCCCGATTAGAGGCGCTGACCCGGAATAACTTTATTCCGCGCATCTGGTCCATCGACCATACCGTCTGGAAGCCCAGTCCTGGCGAAATCGCCAACCGGCTGGGTTGGCTGCGCTCGCCGGAGGCCATGCTCAACGAGGTGTACCGCCTCAACGCGCTGCGCGAATCGGCGCGCGAGGACGGCATCACGCAAGCGGTGCTGCTGGGCATGGGCGGCTCCAGCCTGGCGCCGGAGGTCTTCCGGCGCGTGTTCGGCGTGGGTGAGCACGGCCTTGACCTGACGGTGCTCGACAGCACCGACCCCGGCGCGGTGTTGGCGCTCGCCGAGCGGCTCGATTTGAAAAAGACCCTGTTCGTCGTCTCGACCAAATCGGGAACTACGGTCGAGACGCTTTCTTTCTTCAAATTCTTCTACAACCACGTGAGCACGGTGATGGAAAAAGGACACGTGGGCAAGCACTTCGTCGCCATCACCGACGCCGGCACCCGGCTGGAACAGCTGGCCCGCGAGCTTGACTTCCGCGTGGTCTTCCTCAACGACCCGAATATCGGCGGGCGCTACTCGGTGTTCTCGTTCTTCGGCCTGGTCCCGGCCGGCCTGATCGACATGGAGGTCACGCGCCTGCTCAGCCACGCGATGACGATGGCGCAGAGTGAAGAAGCGATCTTCAACTGCAAGGAGAACCCCGGCGCATGGCTGGGCGGGGTGATGGGCGAACTGGCGCGGGCCGGGCGCGACAAGCTGACGTTTATCCTCTCGCCGCCGCTCGCCGCGTTCGGCGATTGGGTCGAACAACTCGTCGCGGAGAGCCTGGGCAAAGAGGGTAAAGGTATCCTGCCGGTGGTGGGCGAGCCGCCGGGCAAGCCCGACGTGTACGGCGACGACCGGCTGTTCGTCTACATGCAGCTCTATGGCGACACGACGCACGACGCCGCCGTGGAAGCGCTCGAAGCGGCGGGGCAGCCGGTGGTCCGCCTGGATGTCCAAGACCTGTATGCGCTGGGCCGGCTCTTCTTTATGTGGGAGATGGCGACGGCGGCGGCGGGCGCGGTGTTGGATGTCAATCCTTTCGACCAACCCAACGTCGAAGCGGCCAAGAAGCTGACGCGCAAGCTGGTCGCCGCGTACACCGAGTCGGGCAAGCTGCCGGGCGAAGCGCCGGCGCTCAGCGACGGCGAGATCACGGTCTACGGCGGCGCGTCCGGCGCGAGCGCGGTCGCGGCGCTCGACACTTTCGTCGCGCCGGCGAAGCCGGGCGATTACGTGGCGCTGCAAGCCTATATCCAGCCGACGCCGCTCACCGACGCCGTGCTGAAAGAACTGCGCACTAACCTGCGCGACCGGCTCAAGCTGGCGACCACGGTCGGCTACGGGCCACGCTTCCTGCATTCGACCGGCCAGCTTCACAAAGGCGACGCCGGGAACGGCCTGTTCATCCAGTTCACCGCCGACGACCCGCAGGATGCGCCGATCCCGGACGAGCCGGGTTCACCGGGCGCGGCGGTCTCGTTCGGTGTCCTCAAGCACGCGCAGGCGCTCGGTGATGCGCAGGCGCTCCGCGAAGCCGGGCGGCGTGTGATTCGCTTCCACCTGGGCGAGGACGTGGTGGGCAATTTGCAAAAGCTGGCAGACGCGATGGAGTAGGCCGGTTATCATCGGCTCGACTTGAGCAAGGGACACGGCGCACCGTGTCCCGTTTCATGTTGGCGTGCTAAAATGGGCGCGCTGCCTCCGCGCCGGCTTTGTCCTACCAAGCAAAAGGGGTCTTGGACTATGAACGACGATAAGCCCACCACGGTTATCATCTTCGGCGCGTCCGGCGACCTGACCCGGCGCAAGCTGATCCCTGCGCTGCTCAACCTGTACTGCAAAGGCCAGCTCCCCAACCGTTTTAATATCGTAGGCTTTGCGCGCCGCCCCTGGGACCACGCCGAATTCCGCCGGCTGGCACGCGAAGGGGTGCAGGAATACGCAAGCAGCGTTTACCAACCGGCGGCGTGGGCGCGCTTCGCCGAGGCGCTGTGGTATGCACGCGGCGACCTCGACCGGCCGGACGACTACCGGGCGCTCGAAGGGTTCCTGGCCGGGCTTGAAGGCGGCGACGCCAACCGCCTGTACTACCTGGCGACCGGGCCGGAGTTTTTCCCGGTTACGGTGGATGCGCTGGGCAAAATCGGCGGCGAGTGCGAAGACTGCGGCTGGCGCCGCCTGGTGGTCGAAAAGCCGTTCGGAAACGACCTCGCCTCGGCGCGCGCCTTGAACAGCGCCATCCATGCCGTCTTCGACGAGCACCAGGTCTATCGCATCGATCACTACCTGGGCAAAGAAACCGCGCAAAACATCCTGTTCTTCCGCTTCGCCAACACCATCTTCGAGCCGATTTGGAACCGGCGCTATGTCGATCACGTCCAGGTCACCGTAGCGGAGCGCGTGGACGTGGGGCGCCGCGCCGGCTACTACGACCAGGCCGGCGTGCTGCGCGACATGTTCCAGAACCACCTGCTGCAACTGCTGACCCTGGTCGCCATGGAGCCGCCGGCCTCGTTCAACGCCGACGCGGTGCGCAACGAGAAGGTGAAGGTGCTCAGCGCGATTCGCCCGGTCGAGATGCACGACACGGTGCGCGCGCAGTACCGGGGCTACACCGAGACCGAGCGCGTCGCGCCCGGCTCCCCGACGCCGACCTACGCCGCGCTCCGGCTCCACATCGACAACTGGCGCTGGCGCGGCGTCCCCTTCTACCTGCGCTCCGGGAAAGCGCTGGCGACGAAAGTTTCGGAGATCGTGATCCAGTTCCAGCGCCCGCCGCACATGATGTTTAACCTGCCGAAGGATTACCGGATCACGTCGAACATCCTTTCGCTGTGCATCCAGCCCGACGAGGGGATGCACCTCACCTTCGAGACGAAAGTCCCCGGCTCCGGCCAGGAGATGCGCTCGATGGACATGGAGTTTCACTATCGAGAAGGCTTCGAGGGCGTCGTGCTCCCCGACGCCTACGAGCGGCTGCTGCTGGACGCGCTCAACGGCGACGCTTCGCTGTTCACCCGCAGCGACGAGATCGAGCACGCCTGGGCGCTGATCGACACGATCCGGGCGGGCTGGGAGAGCGACGGCGCGCCGCCGCTGGCCGTCTACGAGCCGGGCGCGTGGGGGCCGGACGAGGCCGACGAACTGCTTGAGCGCGACGGGCGTACCTGGCGCGTAACCTGTGGAGATCATCACTGATGACAAATGTGCAAATCTATCCCGACGCCGGCGCTCTGATGCGCGCCGCCGCCGAACTATTCATTACAATCGCCGACGAAGCAACTGCCGCACGCGGGCGCTTCAGCGTGGCGCTGTCGGGCGGCTCGACGCCGCGCGCCCTGTACAAACTCCTGGCGTTAGACGGGTTCGCCCGGCAGGTGGACTGGTCGAAGGTCAACGTCTTCTGGGGCGACGAGCGCGCGGTCCCGCCGGACCACGAATGGAGCAACTACCGCATGGCGCGCGAGGCGCTGCTCGATCACGTCCCCATCCCGGAGGTGCGCATCTACCGTATACCCGGCGAGCTAAGCCCCACGCTCGCCGCCGACGTATACCAGCGCATGCTCAAAGAGTTCTTCGGCGAGGCCAACCCACCGCGCTTCGACCTGGTTCTGCTCGGCATGGGCGGCGATGGGCACATCGCTTCGCTTTTCCCCGACGTGCCGCTGCTGCACGAGACCGGGCGCTGGGTCGCGGCGGCCAAGACGCCGGCCGGCATTAGCCCGGATGTGGCGCGCATCACGTTTACGCCGGTTGTGCTGAACGCAGCAGCGAACGTCGTGTTCCTGGTTCAGGGGCCGGACAAAGCGGCGCGCCTCAAGGCGGTGCTGGAGGGTCCCCACAAGCCCGACGAACTGCCCGCGCAGGTGGTCAAGCCGGTCGATGGACGGCTGGTCTGGCTGGTGGATAAAGCCGCGCACCCGCCGGTTTATGGCGCCGTCGGCGCGTAGGGGCGGGTTTCAAACCCGCCCCATATGCATCAACTTAAGCGCTTTTTTCCCCCTCTCCCCCGACCCCTCTCCCTCAAGGGG
>JAFGMM010000205.1 GCA_016927535.1 Anaerolineae bacterium | reverse complement strand
TGGGGACCGGCTCGCCTTGGCGCGGCGGCTCGGTGAAGTAGACTCGCCACCCGCTGCCCGCGCCGTCCTGGGCTTGGATGGCGACCGGACCGGGCAAGATGCCCATCACGACGAACGCGACCAGATTAACCAGTATCAACCTGCGCATTGATCCCCCTCCTACACACGGAACCCGGTAACGCTAATCGAGCGAAGTCAGCCCGTGTTGGATGGCGAATTTCACAAGGCCGGGCAGGTCGCCGATTTCTAGCTTTTGCATCAGACGGCTGCGATAAGTATCGACGGTTTTGGACGAAAGCGCGAGCAGTTCGGCAATTTCGTTGCTCGATTTGCCCTCCACCACCAATTGCAAAATCTCGCGCTCGCGCGGGCTGAGCCGGTCCAGCGGGCTTTGCAGCTCTATGCTGTTCTGGGGATTGACATAGCCTTCGATGACCATATCGGAGATTCGCTGGCTCAGGTAGCGCCGGCCCGCGTAAACGGCGCGCACCGCCTCGACCACCTCGCGGCCGGCCGATTCTTTAATCAAATACCCTCGCGCGCCGGCCTGCAGCGCACGGGTCACGTGTTCGGCGGTAGAGTGCATCGAGAGAATGACGACCTGGGTGCCCTCGCTCACCGCGCCGATCTGGCGCGCCGCCTCGATGCCGTTGAGTTCGGGCATCGTGATATCGACGACGGCGATGTCAGGGTGAAGCCGGGCGATTTCCCGGACGGCTTCGCGCCCGTTGGCGGCGTCGCCGACGACCTGGATATCGGGCTGCGACTCCAGCAGCAGCCGCAGCCCATCGCGCACCACCGCGTGATCGTCGGCCAGGAAGACGGCAATGGTCACCGCGCCACCTCCACGATGACCTTGGCGCCGCCCCGGCACCGCGACTCAAACCGGCACCGGGCGCCGACCGCGCCGGCCCGCTCGGTCATGATGAGCAGCCCCCAGCCCCGGCGCCCGTCGGCGTCGATGACATGCTCCGGGTCGAAGCCGATGCCGTCGTCTTCGACCACCATCGAGATCACATCGTCCCGCGCCTCCACCGAAACCACGACCTGCGACGCCTGGGCATGCTTGCTCACATTGGTCAGGGCTTCCTGCGCAATCCGAAACAGCGCATTCTCAACCTGTGGGGCCAGCCGTAGATCGGGGTTCGCCTCCACCACCTCCACAGGGATCTGAGTCCGCGCGCTGAACTGCGCACCGTACCAGCGCAGCGCCGCCGCCAGGCCGTAATCGTCCAGCACCGGCGAGCGCAGATCGGTCATGACGCTGCGGATGCATTCGGTGATCTGGTCCAGCAGCAGCAACGAGTCGTCCATGCACGCCGAGGCAAGGCCGGCGTCTTCAGGCAGTTGGCCCCGGATGATGTTCAGGTTGATCCCCAGCGCTGTCAGGCTTTGCCCGACCCGGTCGTGAAGCTCCTGGGCCAAGCGCCGGCGCTCGGCGTCTTCGACCTCGTCGAGGCGCTTGGTCAGCGCACGCAGGTGAGCATTCTTGCGCCGGATGGCCGCCTCGGTGCGCCGGCGCTCGGTGATATCCTCGCCGGAGCTTAAGCAGTTGACGATGTAGCCGGTCTCGTCGGTGATGATCGTATTGTGCCAGGCGACCAGACGCTCCACGCCGGACCGGGTCAGGACAGGCGCCTCGTAATACCCAACCGACTCAAGATGCCCCGCCATGAGCCGCCGGAACTCTCCTCTCACATCCTCTCGGGCGCGCGGCGGCAAACAGGATTCAAACCAATCGACGCCGAGCAGTTCCTTCTCCTCATATCCCAGAATCCGGCAGCCCTTCCGGTTAATCAACACGATCTCGCCCTGGCGGTTCAGCACGACAATCATCACCCCGGCGATATCAAGGTATTGCTGGGCGCGGTCGCGCTCTCGGCGCAACGCCTGCTCGACGCGAGCGTGTTCGGCCTGGGTGCGCAGCGCCATGATGCCATAGGCCAGGTCGCCCGCCAGCTCCTCAAGCAAGGTCACTTCCTGCTCGTCGAAAGCATCCGGGTCGGCGGCGTAGATGTTCAATACGCCGAAGGCCCTGCCTTTGTCGATCAGCGGCAGCCCAATCGTAGCAGCATAACCGCGCCGCATCGCCTCCTCGCGCCAGAGCGCATACCGGGGGTTATGGGCGATATCTTTGACGACGCAAGTCTTGCCGGTCCGAATGGCGACACCGGTCGGGCCGCGCCCGCGCTCCGCATCCGCCCAGGTGAGCCGCAGCGTCTCCAGGTAGCCATCCTCGTAGCCCATCTGGGCAGCGGGCTGTACACTCTTGGTGTTATCCTTCACCGCAAAGCCCACCCATGCCATCCGGTAACCGCCCACTTCGACGATGATCCGGCAGTTCTCTTGCAACAGCTCCGAGTCGACGCTCGCCCGGACCACCGCATGGTTGCACTCGCTGAGCATCCTCAGCAGCCGGCCGACCTTGTGGAGTTGAGCTTCTATGCGCTTGCGCTCGGTGATATCGTGGACAATGGAATGTAAAACCGGTCTGCCCTGGATCGTGACCGGTCTGCCGTAGACTTCTACATCGCGGATTTCGCCGCTCGCCAACCGGTGGCGCAAGAGAACGGGCCGGCGGCCGGCGGCTCCGGCGCACTCCGCCTTCTCGAAGTCTTCAAAGTCTTCGGCAGAGGTCAGGACGTTGATCTCTGCAACCGTCTTGCCCATCAGTTCGGCCCGGCTGTAGCCGTAAAACGTACAGGCCGAGGGATTAGCGTCGATGATCTGGCCGGTCGAGGGATCCGTGAGTAGCATGGGCGCGTAGCTGCTCTCAAACAGACTGCGGTAGTGGGCATCATCTTCTTGAAAAGCTTGCCCGGCTTCTTGTATTTGTGCTTTGGTGGCGTCCACGCTCATCTCGTTGATTTTTGCGGATTACAATCCGCCAATCGCTGACCGAAACATACCACCACTATCTTTACGGAGCAAGTTTTGTGCAGTTTGTGTTATAAAAATCTCCATCACAAATTGTGCAACATGCAGGAGAAACAAAACGTGAACGACAAAGCGATTACACCGACCGACGGCATGGTCGTCCTGGAAGACACGATACTCGCGCCGGGCGTCTACACCCTGCCGAACGGGATCACCATCGGCGCGGACGGCGTGACGCTCGACGGGGCCGGCACACAGATCGTCGGGCGAGACCACACCGGCGCCGGCCTCCGCGCCGCCAACGTCAAGGGCGTCACGATCCAAGGCATATCGATAGCCGGCTACCATCACGGCGTGCGCATGGACCGCTGCGAGGGCGTGACCGTAGAGCGAATCACTGTGCGCGACACCACCGAGATCCCCGGCATCGACACTTTCCTAAACCTGTGGCAGAGGCTCGCGGAGGCATACGGCGGCGGGATTCTGCTCAACGAGGTGACCGGCGGCGTGATCCGTGATGACGACTTGCAGCACCAACAGAACGGGGTCATGCTCTACAACTGCACCGGCCTGACCGTAGAACGCAACAACGCATCGTTTAACAGCGGTTGGGGCGTGTACCTCGCGCGCTCCAACGAGAACATTATCCAGGACAACCAACTCGACTTCTGCAACCGCACGTACCGGCGCAAAGATGGCACCATCCGCGTAGAAGCCGACGCCGCCGCCATCACGCTGGTGCACGGCTCGTCGCGCAACAAGCTGCTGCGCAATAGCTGCCTGTGCGGCGGCGACGGCATCTTCATCGCCGGCTACTGCCATCCCGGCGACGTGAACCCGTGCAGCGATAACTTGGTAGAGGCGAACGACTGCCGCCTCAGCCCCAACAACGCCATCGAGTCCACGTTCTCGCGCGGGAACGTCTTCCGGCGCAACGATTGCAGCCGCTCGAACTACGGGTTCTGGCTCGGCTACTCGTGGGACAACCTGGTCGAAGATAACCACGTGGAATTCAACCGCTGGGTGGGCATCGCCGCCGAACACGCGCACAACATGACCTTTCGCAGCAACACCATCCGGCGCAACGGCGAAGGTATCCGGCTCTGGACGCGCGGCGGCGAGATTCTAAAGTACTATCCCGGCTTCGAGGTGGCCTTCGACTGCCGGATCGAAGACAACCTTATCGAATCGAACGAGATTGGATTCAACGCTTACACAGGCGACGACGCGCCGGACCGCGATGGCTATAGCTACCACCTGGCGGGGAATACGTTCCGCGACAACCGCGACGGCGTGCGGATGCGGCGCGTGCGCCAATCGACGATTGCCGGCAACACGTTCGAGGGCAACGTCGTGAGCGCGATTTGCCTGCAAGATAGGCCGGATGTGACGGTCGGCGAGAATCGCTTTGCGGGCAATGCTGCCGACCTCATCGAGGAGTAAGAGCCGCGCTTCGTAGGGGCAGGTCTGAGACCTGCCCAAACACCCTGCGAATTCCGGGAGAGCCGAGATTTTTAACCACGAATAAACACGAATAAGAATTTTTTTTCTATTAATATCGATTTGTGTTTATCTATGGTTAATTACCCTTTCCATTGACAAGAGCGAAAAACTCTGCTAACGTGGTCATACCGGTCAGACAGGCAAACGTAGTAAACAGGTCATGTCGCTCCCCGATTCGACATCACGCATGCAAAGCGTGCTCGACGCGCTCGCCCAGGATATCCGGCGAAACGGCCTCCGGGTCGGCGATAAGCTGCCGCCGGAGCGCGAGATTGCCGAACACCTGGGCGTGAGCCGTGCGGTGGTGCGCGAAGCGCTGCGGCACTGGGCGACGCTGGGCGTGGTAGAGAAAATCACCGGGCTGGGTACCTTCCTGCGCGTGCCGGTCACACCCGACGCCGAGCATTTCGTCGTTACCCTCAACCCGGACCGGCAAGTGCTGCTGCAAACGCTCGAAATCCGGCGCGCGCTCGAAACCGAAGCGGCAGCGCTGGCGGCGGTGCGCGCCACGCCCGGACAAATCGACGAACTGGAACGGCTGCTCGAAGCGGTCGAAGCGGCTTACGAGCAGTTCGACGACGCGCCGGAGGAAGATTGGGCCTTCCACCAGGCGGTTTACGTCGCATCGGGGAACCCGCTGTTCGTGCAGCTTATCGAGGGCATCCTGGACCTGTTCCATCGTTTTTGGCAGAATCCGTTGAACCAGCCCGACTTCGCCCGGCGCGGCCTACCGCAGCACCGCATTTTGGTCGAGCGCATCCGGGCGCACGACCCCGAAGGCGCGCGCCGGGCTACCCTGGATATCCTGCAAATTCTCGAAGACGAACTCATCCCTTGACAAAATGCGGAAAGGAGGCGCGATAACGTACCTATTACTTATCTATCCAACACAAGCCCGAAGTTTACTTTGATAAGAGAGGAGAAAATACCATGCGTAAAATGCTTATGACCCTGACGCTCGTCATCGTGCTGCTGACCCCGCTCATGGTGGGGGCGCAGGACGAAGAGGTTACCCTGCGGGTGATCGGCTTCCAGGTCGTCCCGGAAGAAATGGATACCCCGTTGGCGCAGGCGCGCCTCAAGGTCCTGGAAGACTTCCAAGCTGAGCATCCTAACGTCACCATCGAAGCGCTCGAAACGCCGCCGGAGTTCGATACGCAGCTCTTGGTTGACTTGGCCGCCGGCACCGCGCCCGATGTCTGGTACCAGGACGCATCCACGCTGGCGCGCTTGGTAGACACCGGCAACGTGCTCGACATGAACACCTGCCTCGACCTGGTGCCTGAACTGACACTCGACCGCTTCACCCCGTCCTTCCTCGACATCCACCGCCGCGAAACCGGCGAAATCTGGGGGCTGCCCGACGGCGGCACGCCGATGGTCATCTACTACAACCCCAAATCCTTCGACCGCGCCGGCGTCCCTTACCCGCAGGACGGCTGGACCTGGGACGACCTGCTCGAAACCGCCCAACTGCTGACCCTGGACGCGGAAGGCCGCAACCGCCTTGACCCGGACTTCGACGCCGAGAACGTGGAGCAGTGGGGCTTCCGCGCGCGCAAGTACACCTTCGAGTGGATTTACCGCACCTGGGAGAACGGCTCGGACGTGATCGCGCCTGACGGCTCCACGGTCAGCGGCTACCTCGATTCGCCCGAAACCATCGAGGCGATCAAGTGGATGCGTGACCTGGCGCTCGAATACGGCGTGGCGCCCGGCCCGACGCTCTACGACCAGATGACCCAAGAGCTTGGTTTCCTCACCCTGTTCTTGCAGGGCAAGGTCGCCATGTTCGACCGCGGCCACTGGGAGATGGTCGGCCTGGCCGCCCACGAGGACTACGAGCCGGGGCGCGTCGCCGTCATCGGCCAGCCCCAGAACACGAACCGCGCCACCGTCATCTACGAATCGGGCTGGATGATTAATGCCGCTCTTAAAGATGACCCGGCCAAGCTGCTGGCAGCCTGCCAGTTTGTCAATACTCTTACCGATGTCGGCTTCCAGAGCACCAAGGTCACCACCGGCCTGGAGATCTCGGCCAACGCCGAGGCGGCGGCCGCCGCGGTCGAAGAGTCGGAGTGGCCGGAGGTCGAGAAGGTCTTCGTCGATGAGGCGCAGTATGGCCGCCTGCCTTACGGCGCGCTCTACGCCAACTGGCCCACCGTCGAAAGCGCCCTCGACTCGATGATGGAAGAAATCCTGGCGGGCGAAGAAATCGAGTTCGCCGTCCAA
This sequence comes from Anaerolineae bacterium, assembly GCA_016927535.1. Classification (GTDB taxonomy): domain Bacteria; phylum Chloroflexota; class Anaerolineae; order Aggregatilineales; family JAFGMM01; genus JAFGMM01. Next base: position 10,013 of record JAFGMM010000205.1, on the reverse strand, counting down.
AACGCGGTGGACGAGATCAACCGCGAGTTGGAGCGCGCCGCCGGAGATTGACCGATAGCCGGCAATCAAGTCGCCTGAGAAAGGGCTGATTTACTCGAATGTTTTTCTATCACCACGGAGCACACGGAGAGCACAGAGAAAGAAATTCTGTGGACTCTGTGTCTCCGTGGTGAACTTCTTATGGCATTGTCAACATTGTCAGAAGGAAAGCCAGTCTTATGTCTGCACAAGCACCCCATTGGTTCGAATCGATTACCACGCACGGCCCCAGGCTGTGGCAGCGCTTCTGGAGCCGCTCCAACGAGCGCGTGGGCTATTTATTCATCCTGCCATCGCTTATCCATATGGCCGTCTTTCTGCTCATCCCGCTGGTATTCAGCCTTGTCCTCTCGTTCACCAACTGGCAGGGCGTGACCTTCCAGGGCCTAGAGTGGGTGGGGCTGGATAACTATGACTTTTTGATGGGCGACCGCCGCTTCTGGAACGCGATGGGCAACTCGGCGAAGTATACGCTTATGGCGGTGCCGCTTGGGATGCTCGTCAGCTTGGCGATTGCGGTTGTGCTGAACCAGAAGCTCAAGGGCGTGTACCTGTTCCGCACCCTGTTCTTCATGCCGGTCATTTCGTCGTGGGTGGCGGTGGCGGTGATCTGGGTCACGCTGCTGGACCCCACCAGCGGCATCGTCAACTACCTGCTAGACCTGATCGGCCTGCCGCCGGTAAACTTCCTCGGCGACCCTAACACGGCGCTGCCGGCGTTGGTGATGATCGCGGTGTGGAAGGGCGCCGGGTTCCAGATGGTGATCTGGCTGGCCGGGCTGCAAGCGATTCCCGAAGCGCTGTACGACGCCGCCGCCATCGACGGCGCATCGTGGTGGCAGTCCTTCCGAAACGTCACGCTGCCCCTGCTGGCGCCGACCACCTTCTTCCTCGCGGTCACCGGTGTGATCGGCTCGTTCCAGGTGTTCACCTCGGTTTACGTGATGACCAAAGGCGGACCGCTCGGCTCGACCGATGTCGTCGTACACCGCATCTACCAACGCGCCTTCCAGAACTTCGACATGGGCTATGCATCGGCGCAGTCGTGGGTCTTGTTCGGCATCATCTTCGCCGCGACACTGCTGCAACTCTGGGTGAACCGGCGGCGCGGCCAGGAAATTCTTTTCTAGGGGGCGGTACATCATGGAACAAGACAGACACGAATATCACGTCGCCTATGTCGGCGCCGACACCCCGGCGCGCAGACTCCTGCGTCTCTTGGGCTACGCCGTGCTGGTCCTGGTCACCATCGTCATGGTCGTGCCTTTCATCTGGATGGTATCGACTTCGCTCAAGCCGCCCGGCTCGGAGTTCGCCTGGCCGCCGGAGTTATTCCCGCGCGAGATCTATTTCGGCAACTACACCGAGCTATTCACGCTGCTCCCCTTCGGCCAGTATTTTGTCAACACGGCGTTTATCACCGTCGCGACCCTGGTCGGGCAGCTTATCATCTGCTCGATGGCGGCGTATGGCTTCGCGCGGCTGCATTTCATAGGCCGCGACACCATTTTCATCTTCTACCTGGCGACCATGATGATCCCCTTCCAGGTCACGCTCATCCCGCTCTTTCTCATCGTCAACAACCTGGGCTGGGTCAATACCTATGTCGGCCTGATCGTCCCCGGCATATCGAGCGTCTTTGGTATCTTCCTGCTGCGCCAATCCTTCCTCAGCGTGCCGGAAGACTACCGTGACGCGGCGCGCGTCGAGGGCGCGAACGAGTTTCGCATCTACGCGCAGATTTTTATGCCGCTCAACGGCCCGGCGCTGGCGACGCTGGCAGTGTTCTCGTTCATGGGCACCTGGACCGATTTGCTCTGGCCGCTGCTCATCGCACGCGACCAACCGATGCGCACACTGGAACTAGGCCTCGCCTATTACAGCTTGCGCCCTAACGCCTACGTCCAGCCGAACTGGCCCTTGCTGATGGCCGGCGCGGTCATCGTGATGACGCCTGTGCTGATCGTGTACTTCTTCGCACAGCGCTACTTCATCGCCGGCATCTCGCTGTCCGGCGTGAAGGGATAAAAAACTGCGCGCCCTCCTGTGATGGTTGTCGGCAAACGGTGGGGCGGGTTTGACGCTCCGCCGCGAATCCAACACACCCGGTGCCGGCTTAGGCCTGGCGATTGTCCGCGAAATCGTCGTCAAGCATCACGGCAAGGTGGAGATTTCCAGCGCGGGCGTGCCGGGCGAAGGCGCTACGTTCAGCCTGTGGCTGCCCATCGCAAACACGAAATAACGGGGCGCTCGTCTGAGCGCCCCGTCGCATGTTATTCAATTGTCCGTCTCAACCGCTGCCGCTTACTGGACGCCCGTCATTTCCTTCATCGAGATGCCCAGCTTCTCTTCCAGATATTGCATGAAGGATTCTTCGGAAATCGGGATGCCGCCGTCTGTGGCATAGACCAGCTTGACGCCCTCGACCTTGATCCATCCGAGCAGGAGGTAGCCGGAGGTGGGCGACCAGTAGCCCCACTCTTTATAGCCATCGCCCACATCGAAGGTCTTGAACTCACCGCCGATCAACTCATCGAACTCGTGCGCGAATTCGAGAGTCGTCAGGTAGTTCGCCAGCACCATCTTACGGAATTCTTTGTAGTCGAGCAGGTCGGGGTCGTCGTCCGCACCTTCCGGCACCTGGAAGATCAGCTCGCCGTTATAAATCCAGGTCCAACCCAGAACCCGATAAGCCCCGGTATGCTTGCTCCACCAACCCCAAGCTTTGCCATGCGGGATGTGCCCGGCCTTGATCTTGAGCTTGAGGTCGCCGGTTTTCAGTTCGACCTTGCCATCCTTGATCTCTAGCTTGAAATCATCGCCCTTGATCTCGACCTTGCCGCCTTTGATCTCGATCTTGTTTCCATCGTCCCCATCGTCAAACACGTAGAGGAAGCCGGGACCAAAATTCACGCTCAGCCTGATCTGGGTAATATTGATATTGATAACGATCGGTGAGTCCCAGAATCCGGGCTGCCACGGCTCGGTACATTCCTCCAAAACGCCGATCATGGTCGCGGTGCAGGTGGCCGGGATAGGATGCGGCGCGGCCGGCGGCGCCGCCATGCCGGTATCGGGTGCGGCGGTAAACGCCAATACGGCGACTAACCCCAGAGCCAGCCCCAAAAACAATACCTTGTGTCGCATGTGTAGAACCTCCTAAAGACCGGAAAAACTATATAGAAGAAACCTAAACGCCTTACCGCTAAAAACGATCCACGATGTACAGGCGCTCCCCATTAAATCCAATCATATCATATCATACACCTGAGGCAGATGTACATCCCCCGCCTGGCGGATATCCCATAAAATACCAAATAAGCACAAAAAAGTGAGTCAACTTACAAACCCGGACTGTCCGGCTGTTTCGCGCCGTACAATTCACGGTAAACGGCGTAGTACTCGGTGATGAACTTGATGTAGCTGCGCGTCTCGCGGTAGTCCACGACTTCCATGAACAGATCGTCGTCGCCTACGCTCTGATCCAGCCAGTTCGACGCCGCCCCCGCCCCGGCGTTGTACGCCGAAAGCGCCGCGTAGGGATCGTCGTCGAACAGGCCGAGCAAATCGCTGAGGTGAAACACGCCAAACGTGACGCTGACGTGCGGGTAGAAAAGCTGCTCGGTCGAGTAATCGGCCCAGTTCAACTGGTCGGCGATGTGCTGCCCGGTCGCCGCGATGATCTGCATCAGCCCGTAAGCCGCAGCGTGCGAGGTCGCCAGCCCGTCGAACAGGCTTTCCTGGCGCATCATCGCAAACGCAAACAGCGGGTCAACGCCGTAGAGGTCGGCGCTGGCAAGCACCAGGTCGTCATAATAAACAGGGAAGCGCAGCCGCGCAATGAACGGCGGCGCTTCGAGCGTGCGCGCCCCCGACATGATAATCAGCGCCGCCGCCGCCTCCACCGAGAAGCGGTAAGCGCCCACGCTGCGAAAATAGATCGCCAGCCGGTACATTGCCAGCGGGTCGGCGCCATGGGCGCCGCGCAGCGCGCTGAACTCGGCGCGCGCCGCATCGAACCAGCCCAGCCGCCACAACTCCGTACCGCGCGTCAGGCGCGGGTCGGCCTCCAGCGCCGGCACGAGCGGCCAGAGCGCGCCGTCCGGCGGGGCCAGCCCGAAGGTGCGCACCAGCCACGCTTCGGCCTCCGCGATATCGCGCGCCTCGTCGAACGCGAAGCGATACGCGCCCGGCGGCTGGAAGACCGCCCGGCCGGCCAGTTCGTCGGCACAGCGTATCCCGTAATAGCCATCCGGCGCAGCCTGTACACCCAACTCCCACGCCGCGCGCGCGCCCTGGAGGTCGCCGCGTTCGGCGCGCAGCTTGCCCAGCCAGAGGGCCCCGCGCGCCGGCGCTTCACCCGCGCCGCTCTCCGCCAGCCGCGCCAACAGGTGCTCGGCGCGCTCGTTATCGCCGCCGGCGCGCGCAAGCTGCACCGCCCGCCACAAGCCATCCTGGGCCGGCGCCGCGCCGGGATAGTTCGCGCCCAGGATGTCGTAGGTTGCCAGGGCGCGCTCGGTCTCACCCAGCACGGTTTCGTAGATGTAGCCGGCGCGCCACATCGCTTCGGGCGCTTCGGGCGAAGCCGGGTAGGTCTCCGCCAGCGCAATGTATAGCTCCACCGCTTCGGCAAATTCGCCCGCCTCGAAGCGCAGCCGGCCCAGCATCAACATGGCCTGGCTCGCCAGCGCGTCATGAGGATAGCGGTCGAGCACCTCTTGAAAAGCTGCGCCGGCGGCGTCCGGTGCGCCCAGCGCTTTCTGCGCCAGCCCGATGTACATCAACAGCAGCGCCGGCCCCTGGCCCTCCGGCAGCGTGGCGCGGTAGGCAGAGAACGCATCGAGCGCGCCTTGATAGTCGGCGCTGAAATAGCTGACCAGGCCGCGCTGGTAAGTGTGGGTCGGGCAGCCCAGGTTGTCGAGCGCACCCATCGCCTGGTACGCCGGCGGCGTCTCCGCGAACTCCTCGACCAAGCGGCTGAGTAGCGCATACGCGGCGGCTTGATCGTCCAGCGCCAGACGCGCTTCCGCCAGCCGGTACATCACGCCGGCGCGATAGTCGCGGTCGCGCGCGGCGGCCAGGATCGCTTCGTACTGCGCCGCCGCCGCTGCATAGTCCTGGCGCGCCAGGTCAAGCGCGGCGACCTCCTCGCGCAGCGCTTGCAAGCCCTCCGGCTCGCGGCCGGCGTCGATGGCCGCCAGGTAACTCGCCAGCGCCTCGTCCCAGCGCCCCAGCGCCGCCTGCAATTCGGCAATCCGCGCATACACATAGCTGTCGATCAAGCCGGGGCGCAGCGCCAGGTAACGCCGGTAGTCGGCAATCGCGGGGTCGAGCCGGCCCAACTCGTAATAGGCGTCGGCGCGCAGAAAGTGCGCCCACGCCAAGCGCGCATTGTCCGGGTGCGCGTCGATGAACGCAGCAAAGCGCGCGACGGCGTCCTCGTAGCCGCCCATGCGCAAAGCGACCTCGGCCAGGCCGAATTCGGCGTCGGCGCGCAGGTTGTCTTGGGTCAAAATCTGCTGGTAAATGGCCGCCGTCGCGCGGTAGTTGGCGTTGCGCATGTGCCGCGCCGCGACCAGCAGCGGCTCCGGCGGGGCAGGCGTGGCAGTGAGCGCAAGGGTGGGGATGGGTGTAACGGTAAGGGTGGGTGCAGGCGTGGCGGGCAGCAGCGAGGGAGTCGGCGCGGCCGGCGGCCCGCCCGAAACGGTCTCGGCGGGCATCGCCGGACTCGCCGAGGCGACCATTTGCAGCGGCGTCACCGTGGGGATGGCGACCGGCTGCCCCGGCCCGCAGGCAGTGAGCACCGGCAGAATAACGAGAATGAGAACAGAGTAAATCAAGCGTTGGCGTTTCATCAGAGATCGATTATACCGCTCCCGGCGCGCAAAACTTATCAAGCTCGTGCGGATCGTGCGAGCAGGTCAACTGCACTTCGTCGCCGTGCGCGCGCAGCAGCGCCCGGAGGCGCGGCGCGTGCGCGCCGATGGCACGGAAAGGCTTAAACAAACTGAAAAAAGGCCACCAGAGCCGGTAATAAGGCGGCTTGAAAGGATTGTCGGGATCGACGTCGCCGTGGAAGGTGTAGGCGTCGCCGCAGTGGAGCAGCCAGCCGTCCGGCAGGCGCAGCGCCACGCCGCACAGCCCGCGCGTGTGGCCGGGCAGCGGCACCAGACAAAACTCGACGGAGCCGAGCGCGACCGGCGGCGTGCAGTCAAAATCGAACCAGCGGTCGCCTTGCAGGTCGTGCACCACCCAATCCGGCCCGTGTGCGTGGTGCTCCGGGCGGTAGATGAGCCGCTCGTAAAAATCTTGCGGCTGCATCACCGCTTCGTACTCGCGCCGGTAAATGTGCACCTTCGCCTGCGGGAAGTCCGGCAGCCCTCCGGCGTGGTCGAAGTGGAAATGAGTTAACACAATGTGCCGCACATCCTCCGGCGCGTAGCCCAGCCGCACGACCTGCGCGGCTGCCGTCTCCTGTATATCGCGCGGGCAGTCGCCGAGCGCCAGATACCAGCGCATCAGCGGCGAAGGAGCGATATAGTCGCGGGTTCCCCAGCCGGCATCCACGAGCAAAAGCCCCTCATCGGTCTCGACCAGCACGCAGTGCGTCACGCCGGGCGCGCGGCGCAGCATGCCCCCGGTGCCGATCATTGCCACGCCGCCGATGACCTTAATCGTCCCGCAGTTAAGATGGTGAACACGCATACCGCCCTCCCCAACGAATCCGGGTAGTATCCAATCGGAATCATAGTCTAAACCAGGGCATAAACAAAGTCTCGCTCACCCACCGCTAATTTGACCTGCGCCCTATCCCAAAGGTAAACTTTACCCCATACTAGGCCAAAAAGATGTTGTTTCAGACATCTAAACTGGAGAAGCTATGTCTTACAGAAGAAGCCGGGGTGCCGATAACGCCTGGTTATGGTTGGTTATCGGTGTCATCATGGGTTTTGGGTGTTCGGGTGTAATCGGCGTGCTCGCAATCCAAAGCGGCTACCTTGCCGTCAATGCGCCGGCCACCGCCACGCAGCTCGCCGGGAACCTGGAAACCTCACCGCCCACGGTTTGCGGCCTGCCGGAGCAGCTTTGCGAAGGACAGGGCGCGCCAACCGGGCCGACGGCCATAACCGCCGGGCAAGCGCCCGGCGAGGCATCTCCTCCAACCAGCGACGCCGGCGCAGCGCCGGATCAGCCGGCGGCGACAGCTACGCCGGCGGCGACCGACCTCCCAACGGCGACCTTTACGCCCCCTCCGACCCTGACCCCCAAACCGACCGAAATTCCTATCGACCCGCGCCTGGCGAACATCCGCAGCGAACTAATGCCGGTCGCCGGCGGCGAGAACATCGAGATGGGTACCAACCAAACCGAGGCGGCGCTCGCCGTGCAGGAGTGCATCAACGCCGGCGGGTCTTGCGAGATCAGCTATGCCCAGGATTCGTTCCCGGTCCATACGGTGAAGCTCAGCAGCTTTCAGATGGAACGGTACGAAGTCACAGTCAGCCAGTTTGTGGCGTTTCTCAACACGCTTGGCCCCGGCAGCCATTCCAGCGGGTGCGGCGGCGCGGCGTGCGTTTCGATCAACGAGGACGACAGCATCAGCCCGGTCTCTTTCGACGGGACGACCTACAAGCCCTTCGCGCCGCTTTTGCTCGACCGGCCCATCACTAACGTGACCTGGTACGGCGCCGACGCCTACTGCAAGGCCATCGGGCGGCGTCTACCCACCGAGGCCGAATGGGAGCACGCCGCGCGTGGCCCTGATCCCGGCAGCCATGTCTACCCGTGGGGGAGCACTTTCGACAAAACGCTTGCCAACACCACCGAATCGGGCATCGGCGGCACCACGCCGGTCGGCAGCTATCCTACCGGCGCCAGCCCCTACGGCGTGGAGGATATGGCGGGCAACGTGGGCGAATGGGTGTCTGACTGGTACGGCGAACAGTACTACAGCGACCCGGCGGCTCAGCAGCTCGACCCGACCGGACCCGGCGGCACTCAGAAAGTCATCCGGGGCGGCGCGTGGGACCAACGCGCTTTCTTTGCGCGGTCGGTGCACCGGCTGTCGCGGGCGCCGGGCGAGCAAGCGCCGAACGTAGGGTTCCGCTGTGTGTCGGACGAAAGCCCGCCGCCGACCGCCGTGCCGGCGGCACCGTCCATCCCTGTCGATGTCGCGCCGACCGAAACCCCAACCGTCGATCCCAACATCACGCCCACGGCCAAGCCAACCGTCCCGCCGGGCGGGTGAGCATTTGCCGCAGAGACACCGGGCGCGCGGCACCTCCGCGCCTCCGGCGTCTCTGTGGAGATTCCGATTTCCAGCGAGAGGAGCGCACGCCACCGTGGATCTGCCCATCCGGTCCCCATTTCACCTGCTTATCATTGTCTTGCTCATCGTCTTCGGCGGGTTCTTGGCGTTCGGGTTCGCTTTCGGCAGCCTCGCGACCGACCGCACGCGCCGCCAATCGAACACGACGCGCCTGCCGCAGGCGGCGGTGTTGGCGGTGTGTGCGCTGATCTGGTGGCTGTTCGCAGCGCGCAGCACGTCCATCGAGACCTTCGCGCGCTGCGTGTTCTTGGGCATGGCGCTGAGCTTTGCGAGCAACGTCGTCATGGCGGGCCTGCTCCGAATCGAAAACCGCGTCTTGTGGAACATGGTCATCGGCGGCGCGGGATGCATCTTCTACATCCTGGCGCTGCGCGAGCTACAAATCCTGTTCGACCTGGGAGACAAAAGCACGCTGGTGCTTATGTTGGTGGTGGGCTGGGTCGTCAGCGTCGGCGTGTGGATGGGTTTGATCGTCGTCTCGGAGGGTGGCCCGGCGACCAACACCGGCACGTTGATTTATGGTCTTTTACTGGGTAGTATGGCAGCTTACGCCGGCGCGCTCGCCGTACAGATGCCGGGCCTGATGCCCGTCGCAGCCGGCGCAGGATTGAACTTTATTGCAAATATGCTCTGGGGCAACCATACGCTCCGAAACAATAACTGGTATCTGGTAAGCGATGTTGCATGGATTACATACATCTTCGGCCAGGCATTGATCGTGTTCACCACCGCAACCGTGCTCACTATAGCGCCTTGACTGCCCACACCCGGCAGAAACGACTCAACTACATCGGCGGCGTGCTGTTCAGCGTCTTGCTGTGCGCGGCGCTGGTCGCAAGCCCCGGCCCGGCGCCCGGCGGGCAAGTCCAAGTGCAAGCACAAGCGCAGGCCGAGCCGACGGTCCGGCGTGACTGCGGCGTCGTAGATGCCATCGGCTACCCCTTACCGGCCGACCAATTCTGGGTCCGCTACGGCTTCGGGATGCCCAGCCGGCGCTTCAATGACCGGTTGCACGCCGGGCAAGACTGGTTTGCGCGCGAAGGGCCAAGTCTGGGCCAGCCGGTGCGCGTCGTCGCGCGCGGGCGGGTGACGCTCGCCTCGCCGACGGTATGGGGCACTGACAAAGGCATGGTCATCGTCGAGCACACCATGCCCGACGGCTCGATCTGGTACTCGGTATACGGCCACATCGACGAACTGAACGGTTATACTTTTCCGCGCACCAATACCTGCGTCGAGTTGGGCGATATCATCGGCGCCATCGGCGACGCCACGCCCAGCCCGCACCTGCACTTTGAAATCCGCAACTTCTGGCCCTTCGAGACCGGCCCCGGCTACTGGCCGGTCGATCCCGAAACCAACGGCTGGGCCAACCCCACCGAGTTTATCGTCAACTGGCAGGTGTGGCTGCGCGGCGCGCACCGCTGGCACTTCGACCTGTGGCACGCGGTGCACGCGCCTGCGCCGGCCCTGGTCGGCGACAACGGCATGCTCTTTTACTTCGACGGCAACGGCTTATTCGTGGTCGCGCCGAGCGGCCAGTATGCCTGGTACGAGCACATCAACGGCGACAAACCGATGGGCCTGGTCCGCTCTGGGCCGGAGCGCATCACCATCAGCCTGGCGGACGGCGCGATGCAGGATT
>JAFGMM010000204.1 GCA_016927535.1 Anaerolineae bacterium | reverse complement strand
TCGCGTCGAAGTGCGCGTTTTCCCCCTCTCCCCAACGTGGGAGAGGGGGCCAGGGGGTGAGGGGGAGCGAGTTCGCCAACAGCATCATTCTGTGGCGCTGCCCTTATTTGCGTGATCCGCGTTCTTCGCGGCTAAAAACTCGTCTCGCACCCACACGGCGGGCGTTCGGGGACCGGCGCCCTGGCGCGCGGCAGATTGAAGACGTGCACGGCGTCGTAGTCCTGGCCCATCGCTATGTAGATATCGCCCGTAGCGATGCCGTACACGACCGACCACTGCGTACTACTATCACCGGGCTGCGACACCGATTCGAGCATCGCCATGGCGTCCCCCGGCGTGACCGCGCCCTCCAGTTCCGCGAGGCGTGCGCTTAACTTGTCGTAGCGCCAGCAGTCCCCGTCCGCCGGGTCCTCGACCGAACTCAGCAGGAAGTTGGTCGCCGCCTGCCAATCGCCCTGGTTCGAGATGGTGACCATCTCGCCCCGGTAAAACTCCACCAGCACCGAGCGCCCGGAAGCATCGGCGATCAAATAGTGGATCGCCGGGCCGCCGCGCATGTCGATGTTATAGTCTGCCATCACCGCGAGCGCTTCGTCCACGTCGCGCGCCTGGTCGAGCATGGCGCGGATCACCTCCAGCGAGCCGAGCGTCTCTTTATCCGGGTCGCGCGGCATATCCGTCCCCGGCACCGCCGCCATGCCGACGGTCAAACCGTGCTCGTTCATGCCGTCGAAGGGCATCGACCAGGTATCGAGCAGCGGCGCGCGCGCCTCCAGCGAAAGTGTGGTCAGGTCGTTCACTTTCGAGCCGAAGCCGAAGTACGCCAAATCAACCATCGACACCGAAGCGTAGCCATCCGGCGGGTCGGTGAACAGCAGGAGCGCCGGGCTGAACTGCCAATCGAAGTTACGCCCGAAGTGCGCGCTTTCGGTATCGGCATAGGCGGCGAACAGCGAGCACCCCCACGCCGGAACTGCGGAGTCTAGAACCTCACCCCCGGCCCCTCTCCACACATGGAGAGGGGAGTCGGAGGCGCGCGTCGGTCTGGAAGTCCCCCTCTCCACAGGTGGAGAGGGGGATGCTTCGCAAGGGGGTGAGGTAAACCCGACATCCGGCGCCGGGACGCTTGCGAAGTCCCCCGAAGACACGTACTCGCCGTAATAGGTCATCGTGTAAAGCGGGTAATCGTCCACTTGCTGGAGGCTTTCGAGCGTCGTAGTCGCCGGGTCGTCGCCGGCGAGCAGCGCCAGCAGCATGACGAACCATCTGAGCAGTGCGGCAACGTCCATAACCGGTTACTCCTCTTCTGACTCTGCCTCGCGCCGTTTGCGTTTCAACAGGCGCGAAGCAATGTTCTGGTCTGCATCGGCTTCCGCCCCGGCTTCGTCGTCCGGCGGTGGAGTGCGCGCCGCCGCCGGTCGCAACGGCGCATCCATCGCGGGGCGGCCCGTCGGCCCGGCAAACGGCTCGGCGCGGTCGGCCTGGGGATGCGCCGGCTTCTTAGGGAGACGCGCGCCGGCCGGCGTATAGAGCGGCGGCTCCGCGTCCGAGGCGGCGCGGTCGGGGCGCGTACTCTCGGCCGCCCGATCCTTCGCGCCCCGCAGCTTGGCAAAGCGCTCGGTCTGCTGGGCGATGGTCTCTTTGCGGGCCGGCTCGCCCCGGAAAATATCGGCGACGGCCTCGCGGATGCGCTCCCAGTCGCTCCGGCTGATGACCAGCCGGCGCACCGCAATGTCGAACGGCAGCAGCACCACCACCGCCAGCAGCAGCCACGGCCACAGCGGGGTCGGCGCGCGCTGCGCGACCAGGTTGTGGTCGAAGGCCTGGCTCGGCTGTTCGAGCGCGCGCCCGCCGGTGAGCGCCGCGATGCGCTCCAGGCTGCTGAAATCGGCGTCGAGCGCGCGGTACTCCGGCGAATAGCTCAACACCCAACCGGTCGTCTGCATGATCGTCTGGGGAACCGTGGCCGCGCCGTCCTGCGCGCCCGGCTCGGCGACCTGGCCGGCGACGCCCGCCACACCGATAAAGTAAGCGCCCTCGGCGGTGGGCGCAAAGACGCCCTCGTAGCGGCCCGGCGCGACCTGGTCCAACTGGATATCGAGCGCCTTCAGTTCGGGATCGATCACACGCGCGGTCAGATCCAGCCCGTTGAGGTAGCGCCCGTCGCGGTCGAGCGCATCGACCCGGATAAGCGTTTGGTCGCCGCGCGGCTCGACGATCACCTCGATATTGTCGTTGACGCCCTCGGTGATGGTCCAGCGCACCACCTGGCTCCAGAAGCGCGCGAAGTTCTCCCACTGGAGCCAGTACGCCGACCACTTCGGCGCGGCGTCGGAGGTCCACGCGACCGCGCGCCCCAGCCCGTACTGCCAGGCGGCGAGCAGCGGGTCGCCCTCGTGGGTGCGGAGGATGGTCTGCGCGGTCGCTTTATCGCTGGTGGCGACGTAGCCGCGCAGCCGGGGCACGCTGCGAATGCCCGATAAAATCTCGCTGGGCACGCCCAACGCCGGGAAGAAATCCTCCTCGACGATGTAAGAGCGCGCCGCCAGCAGGGTTTCGGCGGTGAAGATCGAAGGGACGGCGGTCACGTCGGGCGTGAAGTGGAAGCGCCCGCCGCTCACCTCGACCAGCCGTTCCAACCACTGCATGTAGTTCTCGCCGATGGCGACGACCGAAGTCGTGACCCCCGCCTCGTCGTGCATGGTGCGGACGATCTCGCGGATGCCGGCCGGGTTCGATGCGCCGTCGCTGAGCAGGACGACGTGTTTGATCGGCGCGTCGTACTGCGGCAGCACCTTAGAGATGGCGTCCACCGCCGCATAAATGCTGGTGCCGCCGCCCGGCACCAACTGCGCGACATAGCTCTTGATGAGCTCGCGGTTGCTGGCCGGCTGCAAATCCACCACCCAGAACGCCTCGCTGTCAAAGCCGACCACGCCCACGCTGTCGAGCGGCCCCAGCAGGTCAATCGAGCGCAGCACCGCCTCCTTGGCGAGGTCCAGGTGGGTATAGCCGACCACGCGCTCGCGCTGCGCCATGCTGCCGGAGCGGTCGATGGCGAAGACCAGCGCCACCTGCGGGATGCGCTCCTCGTCGCGGATTTGCATCTCCACCGGCAGGGTTTCTTCGAGCGGGGTTTGGTAGTAGCCGCCCACGCCGTAGCTGGTGTCGCCGCCGATCACGACCAGGCCGCCGCCCAGGTCACGCACGTAGACTTGCAGCACCGCCATGCGCCGGGGCGAAAGCTGGCTGGCCGGCACGTTGACCAGGACCACGCTCTCGTACACGCCCAGCGGGGCCAGCCCGGTCGGGAACGCGCCCGGCTCGATCTCATCGACCAGGACATCGGTGGCGGCCAGCGCGCGGACCAGCTCGGCGCTCTCGCGCGGGTCCTTGCGCACCACCAGCACGCGCGGCGCCCCGGTGATGCGGCTGAAGCTGCTGAGCGCGTTGTTTTGGTAAAAGGTGTCATCTTCCCGGACCGGATCGACCAGCACGCGAAAATCGGTAAAGCCCGGCTCGCTGGCCCGCAGGTTGAGGACAAAGCGCTGCTCGCCCTTGCGCAGTTCGATGCGCTGTTGGTGCATGATCTCGCCCGACGCCATCACGGTAATTTCGGCTTCGGTGACGGCGCTGCTTTGCAGCGTCAGCGCCAGGTCGAAAAGCTGGCCCTCGTCCAGCACGGCGGGCGTATCGACCTCGATAATGAGGATTTCCGGTTCGGGCGGGCGCTCGAAGGAGACGAAATCCACCTGCACGCCGGCCGCCGCCGCCAGCCGCGCCGCCGCTTCGGTATCGCCCACCGTCGCCAGCCCATCGCTGAGCACGACCATGCGCTGCGCCACGCCGGGCGGGAACATCGCCAAGCCCAACTTGATCGCCTGCGCCATGTTGGTATTGAGCGTCAGCGGCGTCGAGTAGACCTCCGCCAGGTTGCGCGACGGCGAAAGCGGGCGCTCGACGAGGGCGTCGGCGCCGAAGAGAATCACGCCGGCCAGGTCGTCCGGTCCCATGCTGCCGAGCGCCATCTCCACGAAATCGAGCGCGGCTTGCTGGCCGGCTGCGCCCATACTGTCGGAGAAATCGACCAGGAAAATCGTAGCGAGCTTGTCGGCGGCGAGCACCAACTGCGCGCCCGCCAGCCCCAGGATGAGCAGCGCCACAATCGCCAGCCGGAGCGCCAGGCTGGTGAAATCGCGCGCACGGCGGAAGGGTAGGCGCGGCCTCCCCAGCCAGATGAAGTAAGGCAGGACAAGGAATAAGACCAGTGCGATAGGGGTTGCAAAGCTCATAGGTATGCCGTCGCCCGCTGCTGCCGTCTCCTCTGAAAATAAGCTTTTACCTCACCCCCGCCGCGCTTCGCGCGTCTTCCCCCTCTCCATTGGATGGAGAGGGGGATAAGAGGG
>JAFGMM010000203.1 GCA_016927535.1 Anaerolineae bacterium | reverse complement strand
TACCGTTGGCGAAACCGGAAAAGAGCGCCGAACCGGGCGGTAGGGGCGGGTCTGAGACCCGCCCAGGGCCGGTTTCAAACCGGCCCCTACCATTCGCCAACAGTATCACCTGTGGCGAGGGCTGCGGCTTGCCGCGTGGGGTGAGGTAAATCCTATGCTGTCTATTTGGCTTCTCTATAAGAACGCGAGAAATGCTAATACGCCTTCGCAAACCACGCCCGTTCTTTCGCCGGCCGGCCGCTGACGATGCACTTACCCGCGCCGGCTTCTTGATCCAGCGGGAAGCAGCGCGATGACGCGCCGCCGGTATCCGCTTTGATCTGGTCCTCGACCTCGGCGGAGCCGTCGTAATAGGCCAGCGCCCAATCGCCCTGTTCGATCACCGCCTTGAAGTCGCCGTAGGTATCGACCGCGTGCATGTGCGCATCGCGGAACACGGTCGCCTGTTGCAGCAGGCTCGCCTGGATCGCGGTGAGCAGGCCGGTTACGGCGTTCGCAAGGCCGGCCTGCGACACAAACGATTTGGCCTGCTTGCGGTCGTCGATATCGCGGCGGACCAGCGCCGCCGACGCCTTTTCTACGTCCTTCGGCCCGACCTCCAGGCGCAGCGGCACGCCGCGCATCTCCCAATCGTTGAACTTGAAGCCGGGCGAGACCTCCTCGCGGTCGTCTACGTGGACGCGCAGGCCGGCGCTGCGCAGTTCCGCAACGAGCCGCGCCATCACCGGGAGCACGACGCTCTTCTCCGCGTCGGTCTTGTAGATCGGCACGGCCACCACCTGGTAAGGCGCGACGACCGGCGGCAGACGCAGGCCCTTGTCGTCGCCGTGCGCCATCACGATGCCGCCGACCATGCGCGTGCTGAGACCCCAGGAGGTGGTCCAGCAGTATTGCAGTTCGTTGCTGCGGTCCAGGTATTTGATCTCGAAAGCCTTAGCAAAATTCTGACCCAGGTTGTGGCTGGTGCCGGACTGGAGCGCGCGCCGGTCGCGCATCATCGCTTCGATGGTGTAGCTGTACATCGCGCCGGCGAACTTCTCCTGGCTGCTTTTGCGCCCCTTGACGACCGGGATCGCCGCGTCGTTGACGGCGAAATCGGCGTACACGTCCAGCATACGCAGGGTTTCTTCCTGCGCTTCGTCGTAGGTGGCATGGGCAGTGTGCCCCTCCTGCCAGAGAAACTCCAGCGTGCGCAGAAACAGCCGCGTCCGCATCTCCCAGCGCACTACGTTAGCCCACTGGTTGATGAGCACGGGCAGGTCGCGGTAGCTCTGAATCCAGTTGGCGTAGGCGTACCCGATGACGGTCTCGGAGGTGGGGCGCACCACTAACGGCTCGTCAAGCTCTTTGCCGCCGCCGTGCGTGACGATAGCCAACTCCGGCGCAAAGCCTTCGATGTGTTCGGCCTCCTTCTGGAGAAAGCTCATCGGGATGAAGAGCGGGAAATAGGCGTTCCGGTGCCCGGTCGCTTTGAAGCGCCGGTCCAGACCGCTCCGCACCGCCTCCCACAGCTCGTATCCATACGGGCGGATAATCATACAGCCGCGCACCGGCGCATAGTCGGCCAGTTCGGTTTTCTGTACAACGTCGGTATACCAGCGTGCGAAGTCTTCGCTTTGTGGGGTTACGCCTTGTGCGGACATGGTATGCTTGCTCCGTGGACATTTTTATCTGATCGATCTGAACAAAACCCGGCAGGCGTCGCTGCCGGAGGTGAGTATACCGTGTAGAAGGAGGTGCAGGCTACTACTCAACGCGGGGATGCGCCAGGTATCGCTCGATAATCTGTACCGCATTCCTGACGCCATCCTCCGCGCGGATTCGCTCGCCCAGCGCCGATGCACGCGCGCGTATCGGTCCATGCTCGACGGCAACACGAATCGCATAAGCAAGCTTCTCGGCGGTCAACTGCTGGCGTGGAATCGGCTCAGGGCCGACGCCGAGCGTTTTTACACATTGTCCCCAAAGAAACTGGTCGCCGCCAAAGGGTACAAGGATTGATGGCACACCAGCCCGCAGGCCGGCTGCCGTCGTGCCCGACCCGCCGTGATGCACCACGGCGGCCATGTGCGGGAATAACCAGTCATGGGGAGCGGAATCGAGTTTGAACACGTCGCCGGATAAACCCGATGCATCAATCCCACCCCAGCCCGTGAGCAGCAGCCCGCGCTGCCCGGTGCGCTTCAGCGCCGCAAGCACGGCTTCCGTGACCCGCTCTGGATCACGGCCCGTCATGCTGCCAAACCCGACACACACGGGCGGCGGGCCAGCCTCCAGAAAATCAACTAAATCCCCAGGCGGCTGCCAGCTTGGTGAATGGTCGAGGAACCAATAACCGGTAACATGGTGCCATGCGTGCCAGTCGGACGGTTTGGGTAGGACAAGAGGACTGTAGCCATGCAGGACAGGCTGCTGCTCCCTTTCAAATTCCCGGAAAAGCGCGCGGAAAGAAAGCGGATGCAATCCCAGTACGGCCCGGCGTGCGCGATTGGTGACCGGCTGGAGCAGCAGCCAGGCAAATTGCAGCAGGATAACATGGCTGAGCCGGTTTGCGTTCCCTCCCAAGTGGAGGTTTACGCCCAATAAAGGACTTGAAAATGCGCGGGTAGGCCTGGCAGGCAGCACACACCCCTCTATACAGGGAATGCCAAGTTTTTCGGCCACATGGCAGCCTGCGTAGAATCCAAGCATTGACACAATAACGGCATCTGCACCCTGGCAGGCGGTCCAGGCTTCGGCTACGCCCTGTTCGAACAGCGGCTCCATCGCGTCAAGAATCCCCCGCACCAGGGTCACAGGATTCCGGTTTCCGCCCATCGCTGCCAGCAAACCGGCATCCTGCATCATCCGGCTGGGGCTTCCGCTCAGCGCGAAGAAAGACAGCCCTTGCTCTCTGACAGGTGTCTCGAATTCGTGCGTGGTCGCCACGCAGACTGTATGGCCTGCGCCGTGCAAACCTTTCGCCAATGCGACTAAGGGCTGCACATCTCCGCGCGTACCAACTGCCAGAATCGTGACCTGCACGCTTGTTCCACCTCTGGCCTTTCAGACAATCGCAGCACGAATCGCCGCCCGCCGCCCCGCCACGTCGAACACCGCGTATTGGTTGGCGCGCATCAACCGCGTCGCCAAGGCGATAGCCTCGCGCTCGCTCATAAACCCGTCGTCGATCTCGGCTTGCAGCGTGCGGTCGATCCAGCCGCGCGCCTGCTGCGCAAACGCCGCCGCCAGGTTCGGCCAGCCGGTATCGCCGCCGAAGACAAATACTTTGTTGTCGGGCGCGGCGTGGATCATGCGGCGCAGGAAGTCGGACGCGCTGTACGGGTCGATGGCCCACGCCCAGCACATATCGACGTAGACGTTCGGGTAGTGCTTCGCCAGCGCGACCATCTCGTTTTGATACGGGTAGCCGATGTGGAACAGGTCGAATTTCGCATCCGGGTACTTCGCCAGCAGGTTACGCAGGTGGCCGGGCCGTATCCAGTCCAGCATCGAGTAACCCTGCCCGGCGTGGTAACCGGTGTGAATCTTCACCGGCAGGCCGTGCGCGGTGGCAAGCTCGACGCCGCGCGCCAGGCACCAGTCGCCCAGACACAGCCGCTCCGCCTCGTCGAGTTCCTTGCCCGCCAGCGCCTTTTGCAGCGCGCGCTCTGCATCGGCGTCGGCGCGCGGCTCCCAGTGCAGGGTACGCTCGTAAGCGTGCTGCGTCTTGACCGCAATGGCGAGCGCGCCGTACCGGTCGAAGAGCGCCGCCATCGCTTGGCGCAGGGTATCCAGGTCTTTGACTTCGACGCCGGTCGTCTCGTGCAGCGTCGCCGGCTCGATCCGGGCGCAGGCGAAGTTTTCCCAGGATAGATCGTACAAGAAGAACTCCGGCCCGGCCAGGTCAGGCCCGACCCGCCATGTGCAATGGTCGATCTGCACATGGTCGAGGTTGGCTTCCTCTTTGAGGATGCGCAGCCGCGCGCCGGGTTTGCGCAGTTCGGCGTTGCGCGCCTGCGCCGCTTCGAGCGCTTCGAGCGTGATTTCTTCCATGCCGTAGGCCGCCTGCGCGATGCGGCTCACCGCCCGGCCATAGCCGGTATGCCGGCAGCGCGCCCAGGCATCGCGGATGCCGGCCCAGCGGCTTGCAAGATCGTCCGAGTCTTTGGGCTGGGTCACGCGCTCCACCGCCTCGACCGTCGCCCCGGCAACCACCAAGTCGGCGCCGATGTAATGGGCATCGAAAAGGTCGTGCAGCACGTCGGGGCCGTTCTCAATGTACACTTTCTCCGGCTGCTGGTGCTCGTGGGTATCCACGAGCGGGGTCGTTTGAATATGATGTGTCAGATCGCTTGTCATGTCTCGCGTTTCACTCCGTTCGGGTTGGGGTGCTTATCCAGGTAAGCATCAAAAGCGGCGCAATAGGCCTGCTGCGCCGGTTCGGGATAGAGCGCCGCCAGCCGGACTCCCAGCGCCGGCTCGGCCTGCTCCTCAAGAAACTGCTCTTGGTAGGCTTCGTCCCAGTTCGGCCATATCTCGATAAAGCTGGGGCTGCGCACCATTTGCAGCATGAGCTGGTCGATGGCTTCTTGCTGGAGTTCGGCCAGCCGCTCGGCCGGCACACGCGCACAGAAGTCGATGTAGGCCTGGCGGAACACGATTGGGATGAGCTTGGCGGCGGCGCGCAGGTCATAGCCGGCGGCGTCGAAGTGCGCCCAAAACGCCTCGTCTTCCCACAGCCGGTCGAGAACCATACTGCTGGCAATTACGAACGAGTCCATACCTTTCTTCTAACCGGGTAGTCGGGTAATCAGGTTTGATCAGTTCAGCCCTGGCTGAGACGCGGCGGGATGCGCGGCGGGCTATCGAACCAGGCCTCAAGGGCCGGCGCGACCGCCTCCACGCAGCGCACCACCGTGACCAGCGCCATATCGCGCGCCTCGTTCACGTAAGATTCGGCCCGGTAGGCGCTCAGGATGCGCTCCCAGCCCGCGCCCACCAGCACCAGCGGCTTAGGCGCAATCTCGCCCACCTGGAGCAGACTCCAGCTCAGCGCCACCTCCGAGAGCGTCCCGACCCCGCCGCGCAGCGCGACGGTGGCGTCCGAACGCGCGACCAGATGGTGCAGGCGCTCGTGCAAGGTCTCGTAGCGGATGGTCTCGTCCACGTAAGGGTTAGGGCGCAGCCCGAACCGGTCCTCGAAAAACCCCACCGTCACGCCGATGACGCGCCCGCCGGCCTCCTTTGCGCCTTTGCCGGCGGCCTCCATCGTGCCGCCGTAGCCGCCGGTCATCACAGTATAGCCGGCGCCGGCAAGCTGCCTGCCGAGATGGTACGCCTCGGCATAACCGGGCGAGCCGGGCGCCGGCGCCGAACCGCCGAACACGCTCACGATGCGTCGTGTCATGTTATGTCATCACTTCTTCGCTGACCTAATATGAAAGTATAACACCAAAACACCTAACCACAAACACGCCGTAAACCGGGCTAGCGCTTGTTAGAAATCCACAGGCCATCGCGCACCGGGATAATCACGCTGTCCAGGCGGGGGTGCCTGGCGATGGCCTCGTTATAGGCTTTGATGCCGAGCACCTGCTTAGGCAGCTTGCCGCCGTTTTCGTGCAGCACTTCGCCCATGCAGAAGGCATTATCACCCAACAGCATGCCGTTGTCCGCCAGCTTGTCGAGCAACAAGTCTAACAGTTCGAGCGCCAGGCGCTCGCTTTCGCCGAAGAACGCATGCTTGATGACATCCTGGAAGATCACCTCGAACCGCTGGTCGAGCGTGGGGAGGATGTCGAACGCATTGCCGTTCAACACGGTGATGCGGTCTTCGTAGCCGGCCTTCTTGATAAAATGCTGCGCACGCTTGGCGCGCTCCGGGTCGATTTCGATGCTGGTGATCGAACAGGCGGCGCCGACCGCGCGCGCCATCCAGATCGCCGAGTAGCCGGTCGCCGTGCCGATCTCCAAGATACAGGTGGGCTGGGGCCGGCGCGCCGCGATGATGGCATGGAGGATCGCACCTTCCAGGTGGCCGATGATCGGGATGTTATCGCGCGCAGCAATTTCCTCCATCTCGACCAGCACGTCATCGACCGGCGACGCCTTCGCGCGCAGGGCGAGCATGGTCTCGGCATATTTTACAAGCGGGTCGTCACTCGACTGTGGAACAATGGGTAAGGCTTGGGGGGACATTACAAACTCCTTCAAGTTGAAATGGTTGTGGTTCCGGTACCAGGGGATGATGATAACAAACACGTCCGGCAAAAACACGATAAACACTGGAATTGATTATAACAGTAAATGCGATAAAGATTGCGCCTCGCGTG
This sequence comes from Anaerolineae bacterium, assembly GCA_016927535.1. GTDB lineage: Bacteria > Chloroflexota > Anaerolineae > Aggregatilineales > JAFGMM01 > JAFGMM01. The sequence continues at coordinate 4,682 of JAFGMM010000203.1, read as the reverse complement.
GCTTTTTAATACCGATTTGATTGTGATAAGATGTATTGAGCTTCGTTAAAAGCCGGAAGAGTCAAGAATGACCGATTTTCTCAGCCGCACCTTCAACATCCGAAAGAATGAATGGCCGCGTTTTCTGCTGCTCGGCCTGATGTTCTTCCTGTACTTCATCGGCGACAACTGGGGCGAGACCACGGCGCTGGCGCAGCTTTACGTGCGGAACGTCAATCTATCCACTGCGTTTATTGCAAACGCTATCATCTCTATTGTCTTTACGACGGTCTACACGGCGCTGGTAGACCGGATGTCGAACAAACTCATCTTGATCGGCATTTTGCTCCTCAGCGCGGCGTCGGTGGCGCTGGGTCTGGGGCTGCTGGTCACGCAGCAGGTCGATCTCGCCTACATGACCCTATACATCTTTGCGCGTGTGATCCGAAGCGCCTTTCTGCTGCACTGGTGGACCTACGTCAACAGCTTCTACGACACCCGCGCCGCCAAGCGCATCGTGCCGGTGCTGAGCGTCGCGTCGCGCTTTGCGGTGATCTTCGCCGGGATTTCGCTGGCAGTGTTGAACAGCCTGGCGGTCTCGAAGCAAAGTATCATCGTGACCTGGGCCGGGCTGCTGCTCACCGTGGCGGCGCTGGTCTGGCTCATGCCGGCGCTGCTCAAAGAGGAGAAACCGCCGGCGGCCCCGCTCGCGCCCGGCGAGAAGCGCGCGTCCTTCGTCCACAACGCCCGCGAGGGCTACAGCTACGTTTCCCAGTCGCCCTTCCTGCGCTGGATGGCGGCATCCACCTTCGTCCTGGTCATCGTCTACAGCCTGCTGAACCCGCTCGGCGGTAAGGTGTTCAGCCGGGCCATCCCGGACGACGGGGTGACGAGCTACATCGCCATCCTCAACGCGGCGACCAACGCGCTCATGCTGCCGGTGATGCTGCTGTTCAGCCGCATCGTCGCGCGCATCGGCCTGGGCAACGCCAGCCTGATTTACCCGGTCGGCACGCTCGCCATCTGCCTGCTGTTCGTCGCGGTCGGCCTGCCCATGGTCACGGAGGTCGCCATCCCGGTCGGGCTGCTTATCCTCAGCGGGTCGCTCGCGCACTTCGACCGCGAGGCCTTCCGCTTCGGCCTGCGCGAACCCGCCAACGACCTGCTCTACAACGCCGTGCCGCTGCGGGTCAAGGGGCGCACCCGCGCTTTCATCAACGGCTTGGTGCTGCCCATCTCGTTGCTGGCCGGCGGTATCATTCTGCGCCTGCCGTTCTTGGACGACCCATTTCTCTACATCCTGCTGGGCGTGACCGCCGTGCTGTACATGGTGACCGCCGTCGCCATTCGCGGCTACTACGGCCAGGCGTTGGTCAACATGCTGGAACAGGAAGACTTCTCCTTCCTGATGGACCAGGTATCCAGCCCGGCCATCGCCGACGCCGCGACCATCGACTTCTTGAGCCGGCGCCTGGACGAAGCCACCAGCGCCGATATCAAAATCCTGGTCGCGCAGTTCCTCTGCGAGATGGCGGGCAGCGATTCGCTGCCCGCGCTGGCCCGCGTTGCGCGGGAGGGCGACGCCTACACCCGCGCGTCGATCCTCAACATCATCACCGCCGCCGACCTGCGCGACGACGCCGCGCGCGACCTGTACACCGAGTTTATCCCCGATCCCGACCCGCGCGTGCGCCAGCAGGCCATCGCCGGGCTGGAGGAATGGGCCGGCGCGGATAACGAACAGTTTCTCTCGCTGGCGGTGGAACTGCTGCAAGACGAAGACCTGGACGTGCGCGCGCACGTGCTGCCCGCGCTGGTCGGCTCCGGCGATGTGTTCTACCTCGCCGCTTCCATCCAAACCCTATACGAACTGCTGCGGGATGCAGACCCGCACCGGCGCACGGTGGGGATTCGCGTCGTGGGGCAGACCGGGGATGTCCGGTTCATCCGCAGCCTGGTCGATTACTTGAAAGACCCGGCGGACCAGGCGCGCCTGGAGGCGGCGCTGGCGATTGAGCGGCTGGCGATGCGCGGCAGTATGCCGGAGAGCGTCCGGGCGGCGATCCAGGAGCACATGAGTCCGCTGCTGGAGCACGACCCGGTAGAACACATCCGCCTGGCGACTCTGCACGTCCTGGCGCGCATCAACGCGCCCGAATCGTATGCCCGGCTGACCGGCGCCTTCGGCGATATCAGCGACCATGTTCGCAAGGAGGCCGTCGAGGCGTTGGCGCAGTTCGGCGAGCCGGTCCAGCCGGTCGTCGAGCCGCTGCTGGCGACGGCGACGGGCAAAATGGCCGCGGTCGTCCTGGCGCGCATCGCGCCGGAGTTCTATGCCGGCCACACCGAAGCCTACATCGACGACAACTTGAGTAACATCTACCGCAATTACGCCCACCGGGAAGCCCTGGCCGCCTGCCGGGGCTATCCGAGCATCGGAATCCTTTACGAGACGCTAACCGAACAAAATTACGCGCTCGCCGAAGAAATCTTCTACTTGCTCGCCGCCACCCACAAGGCCGAGGACGTGGCGCGCATCGCCGAATCGCTCCGCAGCCCCAACGCCCGCGCGCGCGCCAACGCCGCCGAAGCGCTCGAAGCGCTCGCCAATCCTCACGTCGCCCGGCTGACCGCCCCGCTGTTCGACCCCGAAGCCACCCCTAGACAACTGCTCGAACTCGGCGCGGAACTGGTCGGCGAGCACCCCGACGCGGCCTCGGTGCTGCGCGATATGCTCGGCGGCGGCGACGTATGGCTGCGCGGGGTCGCTACCTTTGCGCTGGGCGACCTGATGACCTTCACGCCCGAAGCGCCGCCCGAAGCCGCCGATGAGCCGTTGCTGCCCCGCGAACCCGCGCGCCAGGCGGTGACCCTGCTCGACGAACTGGCCGATTCGGCGCGCGCCGGGCTGCCGGAGACGCGCCTGTCCGACGCGCCCGAACGCGCGACCTCGAAGCGAAGCAGCCCGCTGAACCTCGCCGATTGGATGAAGACGACTGCCAAAGATGAGCCGGGCGGCGCCGAACCGGCTCCCCCGGACGCCGACCCGGAAGCGCACACTCGCGCGACCCAGGACTTCCTGGCGCGGCTGGTGTCTGCGCCCGGCGCGTCGCTGCCGGACGCGCCCCCAAAAGCCAAAGCTGCCGAACCGCGCCAGCGCGACCCCAAGCGCGGGCTGGATTTGCTGGACGCGCTGGCCGCCTCGACGCCGGACGACGCGCCGAAGCAGGCGAAGGCGAAAGAAAAGCCGGCCCAAGACTCGCTCGATGCGCTGATTGCCGGCGTGCCCGCCGCGCGCCGTGCGCATTCGCCTGCGCCTAAGCTAAATGTTCTGGATGCGCCGGCAGAGCTGTCCTCGAAACCGGAGCCGGTTGGGGCACCGCAGATGATGGTGTTCTTCACACGGCCCGCGCCGCACGTCACGGCGGCGCACGCGCCGGCAAGCCCTTCGGCCCTGGTTCTGGCCCCGGCGGCGGCCCCGGCTCCGGCTCCGCCATCGGCGAAGGCCGCCCGCCCGCCGCGCGGGGATGACCTGCTGGCGATGTTCGGCGAGCCGGCGGCGGGCGAACCGCGCCGCGCGGCGAAGCCGTCGCTCGAAGACCTGGGCTTGGCCGGCGACGCGCCGGCCGATTCGACGCCGGAAGACCGCCCCACCGAGCGCGCAGCGAAGCTGTCGCTCGAAGACCTGGGCCTGGCCGATGGGCTGCTGGCGATGCTGGATGACGCGGAGTCTCAACCGGCGGAAGCGCCGGCCGGCGCGAGCCGGCGGGGGCGTATCGTCACCGGACGGCTGGACACCGGACTCCTGGTCGCGTCTACGCTGCCCGAAGCCGCCGAAGTGCTCGCGCCCGGCCCGGCAGACCAGGCCGACCGGCCCTGCCGCCAATTGTTCACCTTGCACGAGATTCACCTGTTCCTGGAACAGGCGCGCGAAGACCCGGCGCCGGAGGTGCGCATTGCCGCCGCCGCCGCCGGCCGGCTGATCGCCGGGACGCCGTGGAACCAGCCGGAGATGGAGGAGGCTGTTATGCTCTCGACAATCGAAAAAGTGATCTTTCTGAAGAAGGTGCCTTTCTTCCAGGGCATGAAGATCGACCACCTGAAGGTGCTGGCAAGCATTTGTGAGGAGCAAATGTTCACTGAAGACAAGGAGATTTTCCATCAAGGCGATCCCGGCGGCGCGCTCTACGTGGTGGTCAACGGGCGCGTGGGCATCGAGCGCGAAGGCAAGCGCAAAGGTTCGACGGTGCGCGTGGCGACCGTCGGCGTTAGCGACTCGTTCGGCGAGATCACCCTGTTCGACGGCAGCCCGCGCAACGCCAGCGCCATCGCGCTCCAGGATACCCTTACGCTCAAGCTGCGGCGCGAGCCGATCACCGAACTGGCACGCCAGTACCCCGATCTTTCATTGCAGTTAATCAACGTGCTCAGCAAGCAGCTTCGAGAGGCCAACGACCGGATCGCGGAGCTTGCGCCCAGCCGTCCCCGCGAGCTTCATAAAGTGTTCGACCGGCTGGATTGACCTTTTGAGAATAGGACTTGTGCAGATTTGCGCCCACACGCGGGATTGGTGGGCACGTCGCCTGTAGGGGCGGGTTTGCAAACCCGCCCATGCACATCAACTTAAGCGCTTTTTCCCCCTCTCCCCCGACCCCTCTCCCTCAAGGGGCGAGGGGAGTCAGACTCGTGCTAGCCCATATACC
>JAFGMM010000202.1 GCA_016927535.1 Anaerolineae bacterium | reverse complement strand
CTGGGCCGCCACATCTTCCTTCGGCGGAACGAAGAAGATTACCTGGTCCTCACCCAGCCCCAACGCTTCCTCGGCGGCTTCGACGCCAAGCTCCACGTTCGACCAGTATGGATGGATCGACTTGCCGATCACGACAATCGTCATATCTTCGTCTTGCGCTGCTGCCATGCCCGGAACGAGCATACTGACAATCAGCAGCAAGGTGAGCGGAGTCCAAAAGCGTTTCATCGTTCTTCTTCTCCTTGCAAAGAGTCTCTAAACAAAGGTGCAAATGGGTAGTGCGGCAAGTTCAATTGGCAGTGTCTCACCTCCTTATCCCTATTAACTTAACAACTTAACAGCTAGTCGCGGATGCGCCGTCTTAGGGTGTCATAGGTCACGGCGATCACCAGGACGAGGCCCAGGATGACATCTTGATGATAAGAAGATGTGTTAAGCAATATCATGCCGTTTTGCATCACGCCAATGATGCTGGCGCCCAGCGCCGCTCCCAAGATGGTTCCTTCACCACCGAACAGGCTGGTGCCGCCGATCACGGATGCAGCGATGGCCCACAACTCGTAGGCGCTGCCGACGGTCGGCGTGCCCTGTCCCAGGCGCGAAGCCAGCAAGACGCCGGTCAGCGCGGCCATCGTGCCGCTGGTGGCATAGCAGAACAGCCGCACGCGGTTCACGTTGATCCCCGAAAGGCGCGCTGCTTCCAAATTGCCGCCGGTAGCGTAGATGCGATAGCCGAGCTTGCTGTAGCCCAGAATCACCCACGCAATCGCTGCCATGGTGAGGAAAATGATAAACGAAATCGGGATGGCGCCGATGACCGTCCCGGCAAAGGCGTGGTTTTCGCCTAGCAGCGGCTCGAACAGCACCGAGTTCAGGTCGCCCTGCCCCAGCGCCAGGAAAGGCGAATCCACCGGGTAGACGATGGGGTAGCCACGGGTAATTAGCGCCGCCAGGCCGCGCGCAATGAGCCACGTGCCGAGCGTGATGATAAACGGCGGAATGTTCAGCCGGGTGACAACCAGGCCGTGCCATAACCCAAACAGCACGCCCACGATTAGCGTGATGATGATGGCAGGAATGATGGCGAAGGGTGGGATGTTCAGGGTCTCCAGGCCGTGGATAATCAGCCACGACCCGATGACGCCGGTCAGCGCCACCAGCGAACCGACGCTCAGGTCGATCCCGCAGGTGATGATGATGAGCACTTCCCCAATGGCGAGCATACCAAAGGTTGCCACAAAGCGCATAATCACCGCAATGTTCTGCGGCTTGAGAAAGGTATCGGGCCTTTGTACATAAAAGAAAAGGCACAGAAGCAGGAACGCAATGAGGACGTTAAACTCGCGGAACTGGATAAACCGGGCTAGTGAGGCGCCGGGCCGGGCCTTGGCTTCGGGGATAGAACTTGACATGTCTTCACTCCATGCGAGGATTTGAGCGCTTCGCTGTATGGACGAGAGCACAATAGCGACGCTTACAACGCACGACCAGTAAAACCCGTTTGCAAAAGTGTTTTGAGGAAATAAAGCCCGTTCCGGGGACATATTTTACCGCAAAAGCACATGTTGGTAAATGGCAATTACCGATTCTTGCCAAGTTGTGTTGTTCTTTGGCGCGCTCCGTTCGGCGGGTAGCGCTACAGAATACCGTGGTGTTGGTTTCTTGCGCGGATTTGCACCCATATATAGGGTTGATCGACAGGCCCGCCGCCATATGTAGGAGCGGCTGCGAAGCCTGAAACCCGCCTCTACGCAAGCCGGTGACCACGCTATTTTGCGGTGCTGCCGTTCGGCGCAGGGCCATCAAAAATTTGTTGTTCGGCTCTTTTATCGGTATAATCCCACCTATGTTCTACCAATGCTACTTTGTCACGGTTGCATTTTCGCGCATCGCGTCCGGCACGGAGGATGCTTTGTATAGGTGCGCCCGCTGACGAGTAATATATAAGTTAATATCTGGACGGCTACGGGCGCACGCTCGTAGCCGTTTTTGATTCAGGAGTTGAGCCATGCACATCGTTCATATCGACCACGTAACCGTAAACTACGCCGGCCGCATTATTTTCCGCGATCTGACGACCGCCATCGGCGACCACGACCGCACCGGTCTAGTCGGGCCGAACGGCTCCGGCAAATCTACTCTGCTCAAGCTCATCGCTGGCGTCCTCGCGCCGGACGAGGGCGCGGTCGCCCGGCTGGGCGACGTCAGCGTGGGCTACCTGCCGCAGGACATAGAGCTTACGCCCGGTCGCACCGTGCTTGAGGAGGCCATGGTCCTCCCGCCGGAACTGGCGCGCATCGAGGAGGCGCTGGCTAAAGTCGAGGCCCAGCTTGCCGATCCGGCGATTTACGGCGACGCGGCGAAGCTGGCGCGCGCGCTGGACCGGCAAGCGAGGCTGCTGGAGGAATACGACCGGCTCGGCGGGGAACGCCACGCCAGCACCATACGCGAACTGCTGCGACACCTGGGCTTTACGGAGGGCGACCTGGGTCTGCCGACCGAGGCGCTCAGCGGTGGGCAAAAGAAGATGGTCTTGCTGGCGCGCCTGATGGCCGAAGCGCCCGACGTGCTGCTGCTCGACGAACCAGATAACCACCTCGACTTGGACGCCAAACAGCGCCTTGAGAAATTGATCAACCAGTACGGCGGCGCAATCGTGATCGTCTCGCACGACCGCTACCTGCTCGACGAGACCGTGACACAGATCGCCGAGCTTGAAGACGGCAAGCTGACCGCCTACCCCGGCAACTACAGCGCCTACGCCACCGAGCGCGAAATCCGCCGCCTGCGCCAACAGCAGATGTACGTCGCACAGCAGAAGCAAATCACGCAAATCGAAGCCGCCATCGCGCGCTTCGAGCTGTGGGCGAGCATGGTCGTCGATGAACGCCACGCCCGGCAGGCGCGCAGCCGCCGTAAGATGCTCGACCGCATGGAAGAGCGCGGCGAGATCATCGAAGCGGTGAAGGAGCGCCGTAACATGAGCCTGGACCAACTCACCGGCTGGCGGGGCAGCAACAAGGTGTTGGAGTTCAAAGGATTGACGATGGGCTTCAACGGGGATTTGCTCTTTTTAGACCTGAACCTTTTGCTTTGGCACGGCGAGCGCGTCGGGTTGATCGGGCCGAACGGCGCAGGAAAATCGGTGCTGTTTCAACTGCTGCTGGGCCAGATGCAGCCGCTCGACGGCATGATTAAGTTCGGTCCGAGCGTGAAGGTCGGCTATTACGCACAGGAACACGAGCCGCTCGACGAGTGGCTCGACCGCACGCCGATTGACCTGCTGCGCGACGTGCTGCCGATGAGCGAGAGCGTCGCCGTCACCCACTTGATTAAGTTCTTGTTCACTTACGAGCAGGTGCGCCAGCCGATTCGCACGCTCAGCGGCGGCGAGCGCAGCCGCTTGCAGATCATGGCGCTGATGCTCCAGCGGCCTAACCTGCTGCTGCTCGACGAGCCGACCAACAACCTCGATATCCCGTCGGTGGAAGTGCTGGAGGGCGCGCTCGACGAGTTCGAGGGATCGGTCCTGGTGATATCACACGACCGCTATTTCCTGGACCGCGCGGTAGACCGGGTGATCGAGTTGAACGACGGCGCGCTCAGGGTGTACGAGGGCGGGTATACAGATTATATCGCGGCGACCCGCTAGCTTTCGGCCCCGTGGACGACGATGCCGGCGGCTTCGCGCGCGCCTACTTCGCCGATTTGCCACCAGGGAGCGCCCCGCGCCTCCATCGCAGCGCCGAAGACATCGATCTGCGCCGCCGGGACTGCTACCAGCAGGCCGCCGCTTGTCTGGGGGTCAAACAGCAGCATCCGCATCTCCTCGGCGAGCGCGCCGGCAAAGCGGACGGTGCACTCGTAAGCCAGCGCATTGTTGGCAGCGCCGCCGGGGAAGGTCCACTGTTCGGCGTAGTCGCGCGCGCCGGCCAGAAGCGGCACGCGCTCAAATACGATGTGCAGCGTGACGCCGCCGGCTGCCGCCATTTCGCCGGCGTGTCCCAGCAGGCTGAAGCCGGTGATATCGGTCGCGGCGCGCGCGCCGGCCGCGCCGGCCGCCTCGGCAGCCGCGCGGTTGAGCCGCATCATCCAGCCGGTCGCCTCTGAGACATGCCGCATGTCGGCTTTGCCGTTCTTGAGCGCCGTCGTAATTACGCCGGTCCCCAGCGGCTTGGTGAGCACGAGCACATCGCCGGGGTGCGCGCCGGCTTTGGTCAGCAGCTTGTCCGGGTGCGCCATCCCCACCACTGCCAGGCCGACCTTTGGCTCTTTATCCTGGATGGTATGCCCGCCCGCGATGACCGCGCCGGCTTCACGCACCTTCTCGGCGGCGCCGCGCATGATGGCGGCGCTCACCTCAAACGGGAGGTTGGGCGGCAGCGCGGCGATGTTCAGCGCCAGCAGCGGCGTCCCACCCATCGCGTAAACATCGCTGAGCGCGTTCGCGGCGGCGATGGCGCCGTACTGGTACGGGTCGTCTACAATCGGCGTGAAGAAATCGGTCGTGACCACCAGCGCGCGGTCGTCGTCCAGGCGGTAGACGGCGGCGTCGTCGGGCACGCCCAGCCCGACCAACAGGTCGGGGTATTCAGCCGGGTCGAATAGTTGTTGTAGGGGACGCAGGACCTGCGCCAGGGCCTCCGGGGCCAGCTTAGACGCTCAGCCGGCGCACGAAGACAGCGCGGTCAGGCGAATGATTTCTTCCTTTGTCATTGATGATGCACCACTGCTTTGCAAGCGAAGCCGGACGAAAGTCGCCCATCACTTCCAGATTGTAGCGTGAACCGGACTCGGCGCAAACAAACCTGCTTCGCTCTTCGCCGGGCGCGTGGAGGGTGTACGGCGCTAAGGTGACGAGAATCGCCCAGGTCGCCGTGATAAGGCGGCGGCGGGTGATGGTTGCATAGCATTCTCCCTGGCGGAGTTCGCATTTTATGCGCGATTCTCTGGGCGGGTTTGAAACCCGCCCCTACGCAGCCGCCATGATTCGTAGGGGCAGTCTGAGACCTGCCCGCAGTTCATACATCCGCCCTGAATCGGTCGCCGGCCAACCCGCCGGATTTTTACGGTTAGGCTAATACGACAACCCCTGCCACACCTCCCCCATCCCCCCATCCGCCGCCACCCCCGCCACCTTGAACACCATCACCCCGCCGCTCGACGCCGCCAGCGCCGACCGGCACGCTGCCTCGAATTCGTCCGCCGGGTACGGGTCGATGGCCTCCACGATGGGCCACACCTCCCGGTCGGACTGCGCGCGCACCCACGCCGTAACCGCGCCGGTCCAGGCCGGGTCACGACCGCATAAGCGATGATAGACCATCGGCGAGAAGACATCGACGTGCGACGCCAGCCGCGCGATATCCTGCCCGACGATGCGGGTCAGCGCGCCGTCGAAGTCGTCGCCCGTCCACGGCACGGTGAACACACCGAGTAATGCGCCGGGCCAGCGCCGCTTCAACAAAGCGCGCGCCTCCTGCACAAACGACGCGACTTGCTCGCAGCGCCACGCGAACCACGTCTCCGCCGCCGCGCCGAGGATGCGGCCGGCGGGGAGATCGATGCCGGTGTCTTGCCGGAATTGGCGCAGCGTAAGCGGATCGAACGAACTGTGATAAAGATTCAGTTTGTCGGGGTGGCGCTCCCAGCGCGCCGGCCAGCGGATAAAGTCCAGCCACACGCCGTCGAGCGGCGCGCCGGCCAAAACACCTTGCAGCTTGGCGAGCCGGTCCGCCCGGAGCGCCGGGTGTGTGGGAAGGCCGGGCGTGTACCAGTCCTCTTGCGGCGCAGGGTCGCCGTTCGCCATGACGGGGCGCGCGTCCGGGAAGCGCTGCCATACATCCGCGCCCGCGAAGACGCCAATCGATTCGTAAATACGCAGCCCGGCGGCGCGCAGCCCATCGACCCAGGCCGGCGCGGGTGTGTGCAGGAACACACCATCAAAGCCCACCGCGCGCAGTCTTTCGCCCGCCGTTTCGGGGTCGAGACCGGCAAAGCCGGGCAGGTCAGCGTCAAAGCCGTATCCAAGTTTAGTCATCGTTCCACTCTCCATGGGCGAACCCTTGCTTAGCCAATCAGACATGCCTGCCGATATAATTACTTCGGCGTCGGCTCATGCGCAAGGAGCCATACGATGAAGTACGTCATCGGCATCGACGGCGGCGGGACGAAAACCCAGGCGGTGCTGCTGGACCCAACCGGGCGCGAGCTAGGGCGCGGGCGCGGCGGCGCGGCCAACCCCAACACGGTCGGGCGCGAAGCGACGGCGGCGGCCATGCGCCAGGCCGTCCAAACTGCGCTGATGACCGCTTCCAAAGCCGCCGGCCCATCCCCGCGCCTGGAGGAGATTGCCGGGGTGGGCGTCGGGATGGCGGGCGTCACCGGCGCGCAGACGTGGCTGGCGGAAACCCTATCTCAAGTGCTGCCGGGCGCGGTGGTCATCAGCACGCACGACGCGGAGATTGCCTTGATCGGTGCGCTGGGCGTGCAGCATGGCATCGTAGCGATTGCGGGCACCGGCAGCGCGATCTACGGGCGCAGCGCGGCGGGCGACTCGGCCTTGGCCGATGCATGGGGCTACCTGCTCGGCGACGAAGCGAGCGGCTTTGCGATTGGGCGGGCGGCGGTACAGGTCTTCCTTCACGTTCTAGACGGACGTGCGGCGCCGTGTGCGCTCGCCGAGGCGGTGGGCGCGCAGTTGAAGCTAAGCACGCGCGAGGCGATTGTCGCCTGGGCGTACCCGCGCGACAAGTCGGGAGGCCTGCGCGCCAATGTGCCCGGCATCGCCGGGCTTGCTGCCGTGGTCATGGAGCAGGCCGCGTCGGGCGATACGACCGCACAGGCGATCATCGACGCGGCGGCGGATGCGTTGGTGCTTTCGATTGGCGCGGTGCGGCGCAGGTTGAGCCTGGGACGCTGCGAGGTGGGGCTGGCGGGCGGCGTGCTGCGGTCAGGTGGGCCGATGGCGGAGGCGGCGACGATCAAGCTGGCGGCGAGGCTGCCCGGCGTGACCCCGGTCGCGCCCCGGAGCGACGCCGCGACCGGCGCGGCCTGGTTAGCAATGGCTGCGCTGGGCTGGCGAGAGTTATAGATTTGACCTGTACAGGGTTTAGATGATCCGGCAGCTATAACTTCACGTCCGCCAGGATGATATCGCCGACCATCGACGCCTGAAATGTGGGCGTTTGCTGCCAGCCGCGCTGCACAACCCATTTTTCCACACCGTCCAGCACGTAGCGACTGGCATCCTGAACGGTCACAAAGCCTTTTTGGTCCCAGTCAGCGCCTCCCTTGAGCGCCTCCAAAAGGTAATAGGTGAAGGCGCTGAGATTTCTTTCCTCCCATTCGTAGCTCAATTCACCCTGTTTGGAGGAAGACAGGATCGCCACCCCCTCTGCATTCTTAAACACTCGCCGGATAAACTCCTCTGTCATGAGTTTTGGGCCTTTTCGTCCAATGTTGGCCCCACTTTTGCAGGCATCTAGAATCATGACTTTGGCGCGGGCGGGAGCCTCTTCCAAAAGAATTTTCTTGACGCGAGAGATGGGCAAAGCCGTATCGCCCAGTACGTTATGATATCCGCTGTGTGCAATCAAGTAGCTTTCGTCGTCCGCGCCGTCGTCGCCGTGACCGCTGTAGTAAAAGAGAATTGTATCTTCCGAACGGGTATAGCCGGCGACATTCCGAAGGGTGGACAAAATCTTGCCCGCCGTCGGTTTACCCTGTGTATCGTCGGTGATGACGACAATACGGTCGGCATCGAAACCACCTGCAATCAACTGGTCGCGGACCATGCATACGTCATTGATGCAAAAACGCAGCTTGCTATAATATTCATCTTCATATTCATTGACGCCGACCAACACCGCCCACCGTCTACCCTCTTTGTTGATAGGCCCAGGCGGCCTTTCACCGCCCGGCCCCACAATTACCGAGCCTTTCTCGCCGCCCGGTTTTGGTGCGTCGTCGCTGCGCGCCAGCGCCGCCAGGAAACCGTCGATCCGCTCTTGCTTATCGACGCCTACCGTGCGGCGCAGTGTCTTCAAAACCTCGCCAATCGCTTTTTCGTCGTAAGTTTGCAGCTTTTGCAGCATCGCCACGACAAAAGTACGCGCGTCACCCTCATAATTAATCTGCTGCAACACCGGATTACCGATGAGTGCCTGGGTCAAGATAGAGTAGCGGCTGCCCCTATCGCCCATGAACGGCGTGAGAAAATCCACCAAATCGTTAAAAATGGCGTTCAGGCCCATCTACGAATCCCTTCAAATGAGTACGGCGACACGCCATAAGCATACTGGCTAAAGCACGCCGGGGCAAGTCAAAACCCCGGTCATAAGACCGGGGTTTCAGTGACATTTTATCCAATCGTCTCGTTATTATCCGTCGTACAACACGACGATAAACCGTCCCGGCCCGTGCACGCCTATCGCCAGGGTTTGCTCAATATCGGCAGTCTTGCTCGGCCCGCTGACAAAGGTCACGGCGGCCGGCATATCGCCGGCGCGCGCCGCCGCCCACGCGAAGATATCGGCGACCAGCCGCGCGGTCGAGACGAGCGCAATATGCACCGGCGGCAGCAGCGTCGCCGCGCGGCTCTGGCCCGTCCCGCACGCCATGACGACAGTGCCGGTCTCGGCAAACGCCGCCGCCGCGCCGCTCAAGCCCACATCGGCGGCGGCGCAGAACGCGCGCAGGTCGCCGCCTGACTTACCAGCGATATGCCATTCGTAATCCGGCCAGCGCACCGCCGGGTCGAGCCGGTCAAGCGGCGGCTCGTCGTTGGCGATGACGCGCCGGGCGCCAAGCTCTTTCAACAAATCGCCCAGCTTGGCCGCCGTGTCATCCAATGACTCCGCGCGCACTACCCTGCCGCCGCCGTCGGTCAGCGTCTGGGTGAAGCGCGCCGCCAGATCGTCGAACCGGCGGCGCGACTGCCAGGGAACCGGCGCAGGTTCCGGGCGCGCGGCGGCGTACACCCGCGATAGAATCTGCTCCCGTGCGCGGCTCATAGATCACCTTCCTCCCACATCTTGCGGAACGAGCGCTTCGCCAGCGACGGGAGCTGCCGCTCCTGCGCCGGGTTGAGCTTGCGCGGGAGGTTCAGGCCGCCTTCCGGCTTCGCCAACGGCATCTGGAAGATGCGCCCCATCGCCGCGCCGAACCTGAACAGCCCCGGCTGCGCGAAGCCAAGCGCCACCATGCGCTCTGCCGTGCGCTCCCACCACGCCGGGATGTTGTGATCGACAACCTCTTTGCGCAGCTCAAGCAGCATACGTGGGATATCGATGCGCGCCGGGCACACCTCCAGGCACGCGCCGCACAGCGAACTGGCATACGGCAGGCCCTCGTATTTCTCCAGGCCGAACAGCAGCGGCGTCAGGACCGCACCGATGGGGCCGCTGTAGGGGCTGTTGTAAGCGTGGCCGCCCGCCTCTTGATACACCGGGCAGGCATTGAGGCACGCGCCGCAGCGGATGCAGTGCAGAATTTCCTCGTAGGGGGTGCCGAGTAATTTGCTGCGACCGTGATCGAGCAGCACGATATGCACTTCCTCCGGGCCGTCGATATCGCCGGCGCGCCGGGGGCCGGTGATAATGCTCGTGTAAACCGACATCGACTGGCCGGTCGCGCTGCGCGCCAGCAGTGACAGCCACACCGCCGCATCGTTCCAGGTCGGTACCAGCTTCTCGATGCCCATCAGCGCCACGTGCACCGGCGCGATGCCGGTGACCATGCGCCCGTTGCCCTCGTTGGTCACGAGCACGACGCTGCCGGTCTCGGCGACGGCCAGGTTCACGCCGGAGAAGCCCATCCCCGCCGTGAGGAACTTCTGGCGCAGGATGCGGCGCGCTTCGGCGGTCAGCCCGTCGATGTCGTCGGCGGATAGCTCGCGCCCGACCTGCTTGCTAAACATCTCGGCGACCTGGAAGCGCGTCTTGTGGATGGCCGGCACGATGATG
>JAFGMM010000026.1 GCA_016927535.1 Anaerolineae bacterium | reverse complement strand
CCCCGCCCGCCCGCCAAGTCGCCGGAAGGTCTGGTTATCCATAACCACACCGAACGGCGCAAAGCCGCCCAGCGCGCGGACCGCCTGCCCCCGCTCGATCTGCTGGTGGACAGCGAGATCGACGGCCCGCCCGACCAAGAGATCACCGCGAACGCGCGGATCATCGAGGCGACCCTGCGCGATTTCGACGTTGACGCCCAGGTGGTCAGTGTGCGGACCGGCCCCACCGTGACGCAGTACGCCGTCCAGCCTTTCCGGGAGGTGCAGGACGAGGCAGGCAACTGGCAGATGCAGCGCGTGCGCGTCAACCGCATCGAAGCGCTGGCCGGCGACCTGGCGCTCGCGCTCGAAGCGGAGCGGCTGCGCATCGAAGCGCCGGTGCCGGGCACCAACTACATCGGCATCGAGGTGCCCAACCGCCGCCCCAGCCGGGTAGCGCTGCGCCCGCTGCTGGAATCGGAGCAGTTCCACCGGATGAACCGTCCGCTGGCAGCGCCGCTGGGCCGCGACGTGTCGGGCGCGCCGGTGATCGTTGACCTGGGGCGGATGCCGCACCTGCTGATCGCGGGCACGACCGGCTCCGGCAAGAGCATGTGCATCGCCAGTATGGTCACTTCCTTGCTGGCGAACAATGCGCCCGAAGACCTGAAGCTGATTCTGCTCGACCCGAAGATGGTCGAACTGATGCGCTTCAACGGCGTGCCGCACCTGGTCGGCCCGGTCGAGACCGATATCGAGCGCGCTATCGGCGTGCTGCACTGGGCCACTACCGAGATGGACCGGCGCTACGAACGGCTGGAGGCGGCCGGCACGCGCAACATCGATATCTACAATCACAAGTCGCCCGGCGAACGGCTGCCTTACATCGTGATTCTCATCGACGAAATCGGCGACATGATGCTCACCATGCCTGACGAGACCGAGGCGGCGGTCTGCCGGCTGGCGCAGATGGCGCGCGCGGTCGGAATGCACCTGGTCATGGCGACGCAGCGCCCCAGCACCGACATCATCACCGGGCTGATTAAGGCCAACTTCCCGGCGCGCCTATCGTTTGCAGTGGCGTCGGGCGTCGATTCGCGCGTGATCCTCGACACGGTGGGCGCAGAGAGTCTGTTGGGCAACGGCGATATGTTATTCCTCGCGCCCGACGCATCGGCGCCGCTGCGCGTACAAGGTGCGTTCGTCGGCGACGAGGAGATCGAGGCGGTCGTCGCGTACTGGGAGAATCAATACCGGGCCGCCATCGAAGCCGGCAAGGCCGAAGCGCCGCCGCGCCTGCCGCCGTGGGAGCGCGGCCTTACCCGGCGCGAGGTGCTGGCCCAGACCGACGAACTGCTCGAAGACGCCATCGAACTCGTGGTTAACCACGGGCGCGCGTCGACTTCGCTGCTCCAGCGGCGGCTGGGCGTGGGCTACCCGCGCGCCGCGCGCATCATGGGCTACCTGGAGGAGTTGGGCATCGTCGGCGCGGCAGAGGCCGGCGGGCGGGCGCGGCGCGTGCTCATCAAGCCGGGCGAGGATAAGTTCCGGCAGTTAATTGACGACCGCGCGCGCCGGCAGTGAGCCGGATAGTATTTGCACCACCGGAGAAATACATGCTTATCACATCAAGACCCTACGCCGGCGCAGCCGATTTTCACAAAGTCAGAGCCTTTATGCTCGACCCGGCGGCGCTCGCCGGCGCTCACGGCTATATGCACATCGGCGATGTGGGGCACCGTCTGTCCAACGGCCTGCATAAGTACAATCTCGGCGAAGTCATGCGCCTGTGGGAAGATACGGCAGGCCGGCTGTTGGGCTGGGCGCTGGTTTACCCGGACTACAACGGCTTCGACGTGCTGGCGCACAGCGCGCATCGCGGCGGCGCGCTGGAGGCCGAAATGCTCGACTGGGCCGGGCGCAGCACCTTCGCGTGGCTGCGCAAGCTTGGGCGCGGCGGCGGCGTGAACACCGATGTCTTTGACGGCGACGGCGTCCGGGCTGAGATGCTGGCGCAGCGCGGCTATGTCGCGGCGCGCACCCAATCGGCCTACGTGTACACCGCCCGCGCTCTGGGCACGCCGATCCCGGACATCGACTTGCCCGACGGCTTCAGCGTCCGCAGCGCCACGGCGGGGGAGGTCGCCGCGCTCGCCGAAGTGCACAACGGCAGCTTTGACTCTAGCTGGACCCCGGAGTCTTATGGCCGTGTGATGCAGTCGCCCGCTTACGACGCGGCGCGCGAGCTGGTCGTCGTCGCGCCGGATGGCCGTTTTGCGGCGTTCTGCGTCTACTGGCCCGACCCGGTGCGCAAAACCGGCCTGTTTGAGCCGGTCGGCACGCACCGCGATTTCCGCCGCCGGGGGTTTGCCGGCCAGGTGATGTACGAAGGGATGCGGCGGATGCGCGCACAGGGCATCGAAACCGCGATGGTCTGCTACAATCCGGGTAATCCGCCTTCGCAAAAGCTGTACACATCGCTGGGGTTTGCGCCGGTGGATAAAATCTATGCCTATGAAAAGCACACAGAATCGGGAACGCCATGAACCTTGAAGCTTTCGTCATTCTCTTTTTCGGCTCTTTCCTGCTGGCAGTGCCGGCGGTGCTGAGTCCGGGACCGGTAGCGGTGGCCGTGGTCAACGAAAGCACGCAGCGCGGCGCATGGGTCGGGCCGCTGGTGACCCTGGGCCACGCCGCTGCGGAGATGGTTATCGTCACGCTCATCGCGTTAGGTCTGACGAACGTCCTGCAACTTTCTATCCTGCGCCTGTTGATCGCGTTCGGCGGCGGCGCGTTCCTGATCTGGATGGGCGGCTCGATGATCTGGGGCGCGTGGCGCGGCACGGTGCGCCTCCCCACCGCCGGCGCCGGCGACGCCCCGGCGATGGTCCCCGCGCAGATGGTCGGCCTGGGGCTGAGCGCTACGCTCTCGAACCCGTTTTGGTTCATCTGGTGGGTGACCGTGGGCGCGGGTATTCTATTAGGCTGGCAAAGCGAGTTGGGTTTGTTGGCGGCGCCGGTTTTCTTCGCCGGGCATATCCTCGCAGACCTGGGCTGGAACACTTTCCTGGCGGCGGCAGCGGCGGCGGGGCGGCGCTGGCTCACCGACCGGCGATATCGCGCGTTGATCGCTGTCACGAGTCTGTTCCTGGTCTACGTCGGCGTTAGTTTCCTGGTCGAGGGCGGCTCGATGCTGGTAGGGTAAAGATCAATATGGATAGATCATCGCGCGAGAAACCGGATTTACCGCCCACATTGCCAGAGGAAATCGCCCACAAAGGCGCGGCGCAGTTGGCCTTCGAGGTGGGGATGGCTTGCAGCCTGTACTTCACGCTCATAGGCGGCGTGTTCGAGGGGGTTATCTTGCTGGCGGCGGTCGGGCTGCGCGCGGTCCTACACGGCGTCGCCGCCGACTTGCGCCCTGACCTGCTCGCGTTCGCCGCTCTCAATCTGATCATAACCTGGTACCTGACGGGGTTGGTCGGCGGCGCGATCACCGGGCTGGTGGGCGGGCGGCTGGGATTGGTCGCTCAGCAGGATCGCGTGTTCGACGCCGGGCTGATCCTGCTGGCCGGCGCGCTGGTCAGCACGACGGCCGGCGCGCTGACGGTCGTCGGCGGCGGCCCGGTGCTGAAGATCGTCGGGACGGCGGCGGTCGGCGGCTTCCTCGCGCTGCCGGTGATGATCGCTCACCTGCTGCGGCTTGCGAGGCGCCAATGACCGACCACCCCTCACTTGAAGCGCTCCAGGAAGAACTCAACCGCCTGCGCGCAGCGCTGCCCCACCTGCGCGAAATCGGTGCGGCGGTCGGCCCGGTCGAGGCGCGCATCGCGTGGCTGGAAGGCCAACTCGCCGGGCGTGACGACCCGGACGCGCCGGCGCCGCTGAGCGGCCTGGAGCCGATGCTGGGCGGGCGACACGCCGGACGCAAGCCGGCCGCCCGGTCACAGACCGAGCGGCGACCGCCCGCCGAGCGGCGCCGGCGCGCTCGTGTCGCGGCTGTTGACGCGGGTGAGATGCCGCCGGCTCCTGCGACGGCGACCGCAGCGCTGCAAGCCGAACTCCGCGCCGCGCTGCCCATCCCGCCCGGCGAACCCGCCCCCGCCCGGTCGGGATCGACGGACGCGCTGCGCCTGGCGGGCAGCGCCGCGCTCGGCTCGGTCATCTTTTACCCGGCGGCCGGAGGCATGATAGAGGCAGTAATCGTTATCATCGTGCTGGCGCTGCGCGCAGCCTTTGCCGGCGACGCCGGCGCGCTGATCGGCGACGCCGGCGCGTTCGTCCGTGACGCCGTGCCGCTGTGGATCGGCTGCGGGGCGATCTGCGGCGGCGCCGCCGGGGCGGTGGGCGGCTGGCTGGGCATCGCCGACGACCCGGTGTTTGAGGCGGCGGCGGTCGCGTTCTTCGGCGCGGTGTTCGGCGCGATGGCCGGCGGGCTGCTGGTGTTGAGCGGCGACCCGCTCGTGCGGGTCAACGACGTGACGGCCATCGGCGGCATGGGCGGATTGGTGGTCGCCGTGCTCTATGAATGGCGCTTGGCGCACCGCGCGCCGCACCCTCACAGCGGGTAAATCAACGTCTCGCCGCCAATCGCCACGCCGACCGCCACGACCAGCGGCGCGATGACCAGAGCGGGTAGAAAGTTCGCCACGCGCGGCTGTTTCAAGTCGAGCAGCACGAGGGTCAGGCCGGTCAGCAGCAAGCCGCCGGTCGCGGTCATCTCGGCGACCATCGGGTCGCTCATAAAGCTGCCGCCCAGCATCCCCACCAGCGCCAAACCGCCCTGTATGACCAGCACCGTAACAATGCTGAACGCCACGCCCAGCCCCATCGCCGAGGCCAGCGCCAGCGCCGCGAAGCCGTCGAGCACGCTTTTGATCGCCAGCAGTTCGTAGTCGCCGGTCATGCCGTCTTGGATCGAGCCGAGCACGGTGAGCGGGCCGACGCAGAAGATCAGGCTGGCGGTAACAAAGCCGTTGATGAAGCGGGCGCGCGCGTCGCCGGAGGCGTCCGCGCCGCCGCCGAAGCGCTTTTGCAGCCAGCCGCCGAAGCGCTTCAGCGCCCCGTCGATGTCGAGCGCTTCGCCGATGATGACGCCGGTGCAGATGCTCAGCAGCGGGATAATGGGATTGCCGGTCTTGAAAAAGTTCTGGACGCCCAGCCCCAACGTCACCAGGCCCAACCCGGTCGTGACGGACTGCTGGATGCGCTCCGGCAGCCGCCCACCGACGAGCATACCCAGCGCGCTGCCGATGGCGACGGTGATTGCATTGATGATGGTCCCGGTCATGTAATGTGTGCTCTCTTTGTGAAGAAACTGCGAATAACACAAATGGCGCGAATGGCTTATTCCGGCTTCGAGTCAAGGCGCCATAATACCACCGATGCCGCATCTTCGTTGATATCCGCCGGGCGCGGGTAGCCCCGGATGCGCGCAGCCTCGGCGTCGATGTTCTCAACATCGACGCCGATGAGCGGCGGCGTATCGACCAGCACATACACCCGCCCGTGTTCGCGCAGCGCCGCCTCGATGACCTCGCGGCCCGGCGCGTGGGTGCAGGTCATCGCGTAGCCGGGCGCAGCGTAGAAGTTGGCGCGGCGGCAGCTATCCGGGAACATGCTGGCGATGATGGGCGCGTCCGGCGGCTCGACGACGTTGGGAAAGTCCAGCACCGCCTCGCGCAGGCCAAAGCCGGCGCTGTGGTCGTTGACGTACTGGGTCTGGATGGCTTCCGGGAAGTGCTTTTTGTCATCAAAGCGCCGGTCATAAGGGCCATAGTCAACCGGATCGGTGATGACCACGACCAATCCTGCTATTGCCGCGATGAATACAGCTTCGACCCGCCGGCGGGCAAGACGCTTTACACCCAACCCAATCCCCGCGCCCGCCAGCGTGAGCATCAACGGCAGCGCGACGACGTAGTGCCGGGGCAGCGCCGCCGTGCCCAGCGCCATGATGACCAGCAGCGGCGCGCCGCACGCAACGATCAAAACCCTGCCGCTCCTGCCGCCCAGCCATGTCAACAACCCCAAGCCGAGCAAGATAGGCAGCATATCACCCCACACCCATAACTGGTCCCACAGCATCGTAAAGTTCGCCGCGAAACGTTCGGGCAGCGATAAGCCGCCCGCATCCGCGCCGCTGCCGACGCTGATCCACCGGAACGCGATTTCGAAGCCGCCGCCCTTCCACGCGAGATATCCCAGCGGCGCGGCAAAGCACGCCGCGCCCACCGCGCCGATGGTCAGCAGGTTCACCACACGCCGCCTCCCCTCACCCCCACGCGGCAAGCCGCAGCCCCTCTCCCACAAGGGGCGAGGGGGAAAACTGCGCGCTGCACCGGTCCGACTCCCTTTCCCCCCTTGTGGGGGAAAGGGTTGGGGATAGAGGGGATGCGCCCCAACCAGCAGCACCATCAGCGCGAAGGGCGCGGCGGTGAATTTGAACAGCGTCGCCAGCGCCAGCGCCAACCCGGTCAGCGCAGCGTCGCGGCGACGCCCGGTCTTGACCATACGCATGCACGCCCACAGCGTCACCACCGCCAGCGCGCCGGCCTGCGCATCGCTGAGCGCCAGCCGCTCGAAGAAGTGCAGGTAGGGCGAGAACAGCCACAACCAGAAGGCCAAAAACGCGGCACCGCTCCCAAAGGCGCGGAGGCTCAAGTTGAGTCCCGCCGCCAGCCCGACCATCGCCACGAGCAGGGTCGCGTAGCGCGCGACGAAGACCGGCCCGCCGCCGTCCGGCGGGTAAAACGCCGCGATCAGCCAGTGATTGATGATCTTACCGTCGCCGATCTCCCAGAAGGGATGCCCGTTCCACACCTCCACCGCGCGCGTGAGGTGCAGGCCTTCGTCGCTGTGCAGCGGGAAAGCGTCGAGCGCAGCGCCGCGCACGGCCCAAAAGAGCAGGAACAGCAGCACCCACAAGACCGGCGCCGCGCTGCGATATCCCCTCCCCCTGGCAGAACCGGGGAGAGGGGATGCGCGCGATGTAGAGGCGCGGGAAGCCTTTACAGACATGACACCTTGATATCTGCCGCCGTCAGTGGCTCCTCGTCGTTGTAGACGCGGACCGCGCGCTTGCCGCCCGGCTCGATATCGAAGTAGTTGTCCTCGAAGTGCGTGCGGGCATAGGGCGTCTCGATCTTGACGAAGAAAGCGTAGACGTCCGCCGCAACCACCACGTTGTAGGCGTGCGCGCCGGTCTGCTCGATATCGACGTCCAGTTTGGGCGCGGGGCGTTCCAGGTCTTTGATCGGGACGAAGAAGTGCCGGTTGGCCGGGAAGTACTTGCCCGCCGACGCGACGCCGAGATAGGTCGCCGGGCCGCGCGCGCCGGCGAGCTTGTCGGCGGGGACGCGGTAGACCTGCGCCGCCCGGTTTGCGCCGATGGTGACCGGGAGGGTCTTCTCGAAGTGCACCGCGCCGTCGAAGCGCGCCAGCCGCACCGTGATCTTGTCCTCGATCTCCTCCACCGAGTCGTTGATGAGCCACAGCGCGACGCTGCCGTCGGCCTCCTCGCGGAAGGAGGCGATCACCGGCGCGTAGAAGCGGCGCGCGTAGTAGTAGCCGGCCTTACCGAAGCCGTAGAAGTCGAGCAGGCTCCAGCTCAAGCCGGGCCAGCAGTCGTTGAGCTGCCAGATCAACGTACCGGAGCAGTGCGGCTTGCGGCGCCGGAAGTGCTCGACGCCGAACTTCAACCCTTCGGCCTGGCTAATCATCGAGAAGTCGATGTACTGCGCCAAGTCTTCGGGCAGCCCGGTACAGTTGAGCATCAGGTTATCGCCCTTGTTCTTGGGGTTGTCTTTGTTGCGATGGTCCATCTCCGCGCTGTGGTAGGACAGGCCATCGGGCGGGATGTTGCGGCGCAGGGTTTCCATCACCGGCGCGGCGTGCATGCCGAACTCGCTGATGAAGCGGCCCAGGTCGTCGGCGTAGCGCAAGAACGACACACCCGCCGGCGAGTGATCCCAAGACGGCGGCTCGCCGAAGCGCCGCCGTTCGTCCTGGTTACCGTGCCACACGCACCAGTTATGCCGGTCGCCGTCATCCATACTGTCGTAGTCGCTGCCGCCGTAGGGGCTGCCGGGCCAATACGGGCGCGTGGGGTCGAGTTCGGCGACGACCGCCGGCAGCACCTCGTGATAGAAGCGTGCGCCGGGCACCGGGCGCGGCGACTGCCAGTTACGTATCTCATCGATCCACTGGTTTTCGTTGTTGCCGCACCACAGCGCCAAGCAGGGATGGTTGCGCAGCCGCAGCGCCACGTCGCGCGCTTCGGCTTCGACCTCTGCCGTGAAGTCGTCGTCTTCCGGGTAGGGCGCGCACGCAAACATGAAGTCCTGCCAGACCAAGATGCCCAGCCTGTCGCACAGGTTGTAAAAATCGGGCTTCTCGTAGATGCCGCCGCCCCATATGCGCAGCATGTTCATATTGGCGTCGCGGGCGCACTCCAGGAGCATCCGGTAGTGCGCCTCGTCGATGGCGCCGACGAACGAGTGCGCCGGTATCCAGTTCGCGCCTTTGGCGAAGATCGGCACGCCGTTGAGCACAAAGCGGAAGAAGCGCGTGCCCGGCTCGTCGGTATCGGGCGACTGGTCGAGTTCGATGGTGCGGATACCGACCCGCGTTTCGTACAGATCCAGGGTGTTATCCTCGTTCTCGTCGTGCAGGCGCACCGATAGGTCGTAGCAGGCCGGCTTGCCCAGGTCGTGTGTCCACCAGACATCCGGGTATTTGATCTCCATGCGCAGGGTGACGCGCTTGGCGTAGATTTTTACGGTCTCGGCGTGCACCGCGCGCGTGGTATCGCCGGTGGAGGCGCCGCGCGGGGTAAGAATCACGCGCGCATACACCGGCTCCAGGTCGCCGGCCAGCCGCTCCACTTCGACCCTAACCGCGACCAGCGCCCGGTTTTCCTCCAGATCCAAGACCTCGGTACGGAACTGCACGCTTGCGATCCGCGCATAGCGGCAGCGCTGCAATTCCACCTCGCGCCAGATGCCAACCGTGGGCAGGCGCGGTCCCCAGTCCCAGCCGTAGCCGAACTGGGCTTTGCGCATCCACACGCGCTCGAAGTTGCGGCCCCACGCGCCGGGCACGTCCGGCTTATCGGCGACGCGCTGTAAGGGCGGGTCGAAGCGGACGGCGAGCGTGTTGGGTTCGCCGTATTGGATGCGCCCGGTCACGTCGAAGACGGCGGCGCGGAACATGTTCACGTGTTCGCCGAGCAATTCGCCGTTGAGATAGACCACCGCGAAGGTATCCAGCCCGTAAAAGATCAAGCGCTCCACCATGTCCGGCGCAAGTTCTTCGACGGTAAAGGTCGTGCGATACCACCACTCGCGCTCCTCGATCCAGGCGCAGGCGGTTTCGTTGGTGCTGTAAAACGGGTCGTCGATGCGCCCGGCTGCGATGAGCGCGGTATGCACATCACCGGGGACGCTGACCGGCGTCCAGTTCGAGTCGTCGTAGCCGGGCGCGGGCGCGCCGGCCTGGAGGCCGTCGCCGGGCGCGAAGTCGTTCAGTTTCCAGGTGCCGTTTAAATCCATGTTTTCTCCCTAATTAGATCGAAATCAAAGTCGAACAATTGCCTTCTCGCTGCCGGCGCGGTCGGCGAATGGTAGGGGCGGCTGCGCAGCGTGAAACCCGCCCCCCGCTTCCGGGTCCGCCAACCGGGTCGCCGGCGGCGTGGACGGTGATAAGTATAACGAAAGTTCGAGATAGTGAGGATGATCGATTCCGCGCGGAATCGCGGAGGCGCCGCGAAGAAACCCGCCGCCCAACCCCCTAATATCTGGGGGGAGGCAGCCCTTGACATTCACGCCTTACTGCCGTACCATTTGACCAAATATGCATATTTGGTCAAAAAGTCAAAGGGGTCTCATGAGCGACACAATCGACCGGAACGACGAACGGGCACAGCGCATCCTGGACGCCGCCGAGAAGTTGATCACACATTACGGCTACGACAAGACGACGGTCGGCGAGATTGCCCAGGAAGCCGGGGTTTCCAAAGGCGCGATCTACCTGCACTGGAACAGCAAAGAGGCGCTTTTCGATGCGCTGCTCTGGCGCGAGGTCACCCGCACCATGAAGAGCATCCTGGCCTACGTCGAAACCGACCCCGATGGAGGAACGGTTCACGGTTTCCTCAAAGGGATGTTGAAAGCAATCAGCGACAGCGCCTTGATAACGGCGACTTACGCCCAAGATCAGCGCATTCTCGGCAAGCATTTGCTGCGGCGCGACCTCAGTCTGCTCGATCATCGCTTCGTTGTGTACCGGGATGCGCTTACCAGGCTGGCCCAGGTCGGGGTGGTGCGCCCTGATATCAACCCGGCGGCGGTGGCCTACATCTTGAACGCTGTATCTTACGGCTTTTTCAACTTACCGCTGCCCGTGTCCACACTATCGACGAACCTGGTTATCGAAGTGCTGGGCGACATCCTTGAGCGCGCCCTGACGCCTGAGCAAATCGGCGGTGTAGACGCCGGCCGGCGAATCCTCGTTGAGGCAATACAGGACTTGGTGTCGCGGCTGAGCACACGGGGTTAAAGGCTCGCCGAACCCGCAAAAAAAGCAGATGGAAAGGAGGATAGGGACTTTTTTTCTCGTCTGAATTTTGGCTTTACAAAAAAGATAATTGTGTAAATCTAAATTCGCATCATCGAGCCGGACAATTCCCAGGAGGGTTAACCATGTTTAAGAGATTGGGCGAATTCGCCGCCCATTATCGCTATTGGATCGTCGCCGCGTGGGTTGCGGCGGCGGTGATTCTGCTCGCTACCGCTCCCAACCTCGAAGACGTGTCGAGCACCGACCAGAAAGACTACCTCCCCGCCGACGCGCCTTTTGCGAAAGCGCAGGAGCTTTACGAGAAAGCCTTCCCGGACGAGTTCGCACCAAGCAGCACAATCGTGCTGATCGACGCCGGAGCAGACGGGGATGTCCATGACGCGGCAGTCTGGGATTATATGGGCCGGCTGGAAGCGTGGCTCAACAGCGACGAAGCGCCCGACAACGTTGAGAACGTCGCTGCGCCGACCACCGACCCCGACTTTGCCGACGCGCTGATCTCACCCGATAAGCGCATCGCTTTAGTGAGCGCCGCGATGAACACGCCCACCGACGCCGCCGTTACCACCAGGGCAGTAGAGGCTATCGACGCTTGGCTGGAGGCCAACGAGCCGGAGGGCTTCACGGTCTACCAGACCGGCGAGGCTGCGCTCAACGCCCAGGCCGAAGAATCGACCTTTACGACGATGGACCGCACGCTCATCATCACCCTGGCGCTGGTAGTTGTGGCGCTGCTGACCATCTACCGCTCGCCGGTCAGCCCGTTGATTCCACTGCTCGCGGTGACGATGGCGTTCCTGACCACCATCAGCCTGGTCGCCATCTTAGCCAGTTGGGATGTCATCAACGTCATTACTCAGTTGAACGCCATCCTGGTAGTGGTGATGTACGGCGCCGGCACCGATTACTGCCTGTTTCTCATCAGCCGCTTCCGCGAAGAAATGGCCGACGACATCGGCGTGGAAAACGCCACCCGGCGCACCGTGCACCTGGTCGGCGAGACCATCTCCAGCAGCGCGGCGACCATTTTCGTCGGCTTCGTCTCGATGACCTTCGCCGAGATCGGCGCAATGCGAAGCGCCGGCCCGATGCTTGCCATCGGTATCGTGATGAGCCTGCTCGCCGGCCTGACGCTGGTGCCGGCCCTGCTCGCCATCCTCGGCAACCGCGCTTTCTGGCCCGGCAAAGCCAGCCACCGCTCGACCGGGCGGTTCTACGAGATTACGTCGAAGCAGGTCAGTTCGCGGCCTCTGGTTACCATTGTGGTTATCGTTGCGATCATGACGCCCTTCTCGATCTACGGTCTGGGCCGCGACTTCAACTTCGACATGGTGTCCGAACTGCCGGAGCACATCCCTTCGGTGGAGGCTTACAACCTGCTGCGCGAGCACATGGGCGGCGGCAACCTGTTCCCGATCACCGTTGTCGTGACCGGGCGCGCCCCCGAAGCGCTCGCGCCGGAGATCATCCGGCTGGGGCAGCAGCTTCGCACGCTCGACGGCGTGGTCGATGTGCGCAGCTTGAACAGCCCGCTCGGTGTCAACGACACGCGGTTTAACAACCTGATGCGGGTTGACGGCCAGTTAAACGTATTGCTGGCCCTGGACGACTCAGACCAAGGCGTCACCGATATCGACCCGGCGCAGGCGGTGAGCGTTATCCAGGGGATGCAGCGCTATATGGCGCTCATCATGGAGCGCTTCCCGGAGGTCGCTGACGACCCGGACTTGCAGACCGCCAAGCAAATCGTAGACGGCGGCCTGCTGGCGATCATGGCGCGCCAAGATGACCTGATGGCCGCCGTGACCGGGTTGGTGGAGCGCTTCAAGGGCATCGAGGATGCGTACCTGTTCCCACCCACCGGCGCGGGCGATATGTTCGAACTGCTCGATCCGCTGGTCAAGAGCTACGTCGCCGAAGCGAACACCGCTTACCGCGTAGATGTCGTGCTGGATGACCCGCTCGGCGAGGCCGGGATGCACGTCGTCGCAGAGATTCGCGGCTTGCTCGGCGAATACGGCAGCACGGATAAAGCGGCGGTCAGCGGCATGACGGTCATGCTCTACGACCTGCGCGACGTGTTGAACCGGGATGAACTGCGCTCGTTCGGGTTCATTCTGGCCGGTATCTTCCTGGTGCTCCTGGTGATGCTGCGCAGCATCGTCGCGCCGATTTATCTCATCGGCACGGTGGTGCTCAGTTTCACCTGTACGTTGGGCATCACCAACCTGTTCTTCCAGGTCGTGTATGGTCGAGAAAAGCTTTCCTGGATGCTGCCGCTGTTCATGTTCGTCTTCCTGGTGGCGCTGGGCATCGACTACAGCATCTTCTTGTTCGGGCGCATCAAAGAGGAGGTCGCCCATCACGGCATCCGCGAGGGCGTCCATGTGGCGGTCGCGCGCACCGGCGCGATCATCACCTCAGCAGGCGTCATCCTGGCCGGCACCTTCGCCGGCATGATGACCGGGGAGATTATGTTTCTGGCGCAGTTGGGGTTCGCCGTCTCGGTCGGCGTGCTGATTGACACCTTTGTCGTGCGCACCATGCTTGACCCGGCCCTGGCGACTCTGTTTGGCAGGTGGACGTGGTGGCCGGGCGGCGTCCCAAAGGCCGCGCCTTCCGACGAGATCACTGCTGCGCCGCCGGCCGGGGCAAGCTCCAAAATACGTCCTTAGCCTCTTCTGGCGCTCTCTACGTGCGGCTCTCCGGGAGCTAAACTCCCGGAGAGCTTTATATTCTAGTACACGTATCGCTTACATCCTCTTCCAGGCGCAAATGCTATACTAGCACACTGAGACACCGAACAGTGTCTTGATTAGTGCGAACTGAGGCGTAGCGGTGCGTGAGAAGATATCTTTGGCGAAAGTAACCCGTGATTATTGGATTCTGGTTTGTGGGGTAGGGTGCGACGGCAGGGCTTTGATCGAAACCATTGGCGATGTGCGCCGCGTCACTCTCACCGACCTGTACCCCCGGTCCGAAATCCCGTTCGATCTGGCCCTGGTGACAACCCTTCACGACGGGCGGGTTTACCTGGCGACGCCGGCCGCGCCGCTGCGCGGGCGTCTGTGGATGACGATGCCTAACCTCATGGGTTTTGTCATCGTCATCGACGAAGCCCCGGTCACGCCGGAGACGCTGAAGAAAGTGTCGGGGCTGTTATGCGACCTCCACAACCACGCGCGCAAGCCCTATCTGATCGCCGCCGACTCGTCTGCAAATGTAAACGGTTTTTCCCCCGACGACCTGCGCGCGACCCTCGACCTTAACGATGAGACGCCAATTGTGTTGTGCAACACCGCCGACCCGAAATCGGTAACCGATATGCTGGTCGAATTGGTGTACAAAATGATCGGCTAAATCCGCACAATTTCTTTACTTCGGCCTGATACTAAAAAACCGAATCGGGCGTATATTGTTATTGGTACACAAGAGGTAACCCTGGAGGATGTCTTGTCCGGTTGAACAAGCTACCGCTTATATATCTGGCTTGCTTTACCCTGGTTGCTTTAGCGCCAACACAAACCCAAGAAGACAACTTTACTTCATCTTATACAAATCCCGACAGTATCAACATCCCCTCTGAAGAAACCGCCTACACGCGGCTGATGACGATCCCCATCCTGCCCGCGCCCGGCAGCATCGGCGACCACGCCCGGCAGATTTTCACGCGCGGCCAAGCCCGGCACAATAACCCGCACGCTTTCGTCAAAATCGGCGACTGCAACACCGACTCGCCGTACTTCCTCGCGCCGTTCGACCTGGACGATTACGACCTGGGACGCTACGCCGGGTTGCAGCCTACCATCGACTTCTTCGCCGGCTGGTTCGCGTATGGAAGCCAGGTCGGGCACGTGGGAAACAGCATCACTACCCTGCTCGACCCGTTCTTTACCAACCCGGAGCACTGCCCGTCGGCGCAGCCGACGACTCCGCTGGCGTGCGAATACGGGTACGCGCGTCCCGGCGTGGCGGTGATGATGTTCGGCGCGAACGAGGTCCTCGGCCTGAGCGAAACAGAGTTCGCCGGCGCGCTTACCCAGGTCGTAGAGCAATCGCTGGCCGAGGGCATCATCCCGGTGCTGACAACGTTCAGTTGGCCCCATGACGCCGTGTGGAACAAGGCGATGGCGTTTAATCTCATTACGGTAGAGATAGCGCAGCGATACGATATCCCGCTCATAAACTTCTGGCGCGCGGCGCAGGCGCTCCCTAGTTACGGCCTGACGCCCGACGACCCATACCTCAGCAAGAGCGGCCCGACGACTACGATCATATTCAACGGCGCGGAAGCGGTGTCCGGGCACACCCTGCGCAACCTGCTGACGCTGCAAATGCTGGACATGCTGCGCACCGAAGTGCTGGCCGCTGCGCCGTGACGTGCCATCAGGGGGAGAATTTAACCACGAATAACACGAACTATCACGAATGAGGATGTTAAAAGATGCGCTCTTCCCTTATTCGTGTGCATTCGTGCTTATTCGTGGTTAAATTCTTCTTCTCTCGATAATTCACGGACAGTTATTTATCGTCTTTTTACTCGTTACTCGCGCAGTGTTTCTTCTTCCAGGCCGGCGGCAGCTTTGAGCGCGCGCCGGTGTTTGCGATAAGCGGTGATCGGCAGGTCGCCCTGTACCAGCC
Organism: Anaerolineae bacterium; assembly: GCA_016927535.1. Classification (GTDB taxonomy): domain Bacteria; phylum Chloroflexota; class Anaerolineae; order Aggregatilineales; family JAFGMM01; genus JAFGMM01. Next base: position 5,161 of record JAFGMM010000026.1, on the reverse strand, counting down.
GCTCCGACATTTTGAACGCCGTCTTGAGCGGGCGCTGGGTGATGACCACGCGCTTATCTTGCCGCGCGATGAACAGGTTGCCCAGCGAGCCGAGGGTATTGGTGATCTGGCGCAGCACCGGCGCGCGTGAAACCTTTTGATACATACGCAAGTACATCATCGTGTTCGCATCGTCGATAGGCGCAAACGCGACAAATACCTGCACGTTCGGGCTAATGTAATTCAGCCAGACATTGGGAAAACAAAGCTGTAGGTAATTGGGCCGACCTTTGGGGTTTGTGATGTCCTGCGGCCTAAGCGGCGGATTGCAATCCTCGACGCGGTTGTGTACCCAAAAGCTGAGACTGTGATTTTCCTCATCCAGTTCGATATACGGCCCATCGACGATAGTTTTATTGCCGCGCCCGATGGTGTTGTGATGAACAAAAGGTAAGTGCATCACATCAAGCTGGTTTTCGATGGCACGCGAATAATGCACCGCCCAGTGATCTTTGATGGTCCCGTAGCTCATATCGTCCAGGCCGTCGAAAAAGCGAATCGGCGGCAGCGCGGCGGGCGGCTCGCCCCACCATATCCAGATTAGGCCGTGTTCGTCACGCGCGGGGTAAGTATGGACCTCAATGCCTTTCGGCACATCTTTACACGCGCTGTTTGCCGGGATAAGCGCGCATTTGCCGCTTGAGTCGAACTCGAAGCCGTGAAAGGGGCACTGGATGCGGTCGTTGATAACCTTCCCGGCGCTCAGCGCCACACCGCGATGCGGACACAGGTCGCGCTGGCAAACCACGCCGCCGGTTGAGTCGCGCCAGAAAACCAATTTCTCGCCCATGCGGGTCACGCCGACCGGTTTGCTTCGCGGCACCTCGCGCGAATCGAGCACCGCATACCATTGATTAGGGATCATATGGTGAACCTCCTGTAACTACAACTCTATCAACAAGACTCGACAGTCTGTCTTACCCGGTATACTCGCACCGGTGCCGTCTCGATCATAGCCACTAATAAATCTTATCATTCTGCCCCGGGCGTGCCAAACGATCTCTTCGCAGGAAGCCGGACAACACAAAAGCGGCGCCGGGTGGCGCCGCCTTCGTCGCTAGACCTTAAATCTTCGGCGGTTTGGGCCTCGGGATAATCGGCGTGCGGCTCTTGCGCATCTCAAGCCCTTCGAGCAGCGCGTTTTCAAATGCCGCGTCGGTGACGATGAACAATGTCACGTCTTCGAGGCTCTCCAACCCGGCGATGGGGTCTGCCGACTCGCTCTCCTGGTAAATGTCGGTGACGGCGGCGTCAAAGGTCAGCGTGGCCGCTTCCTTGTCGTACTGCGCCGCCGAGAGCATCAGCCATGCCGTCGTGCCGCCGGTCTCCAGCATCGCCGTCGCCGTGACCTCCGGCACCATCGCCCAGTTATCCATCATGAAAGCCGTTTCTTCGCGCCAGGCGAATACCTTCGGCGCGCTGGCGACGAGGGTCAGATACTCCTCGACGTCCTCTAGGGTCAGTAGATAACCGTCGTCGGTTTCTTCGAGCGCGCCGGCGCTCACGTACACGACGTAGAAGCCTGCCAGGTCTTCGGCGACCGTCTCCTCTTGCGCGCCGGCCGGCGCCGCAGACAGAACGAGCGCAACTACCAGCATTAAAAGACCGATCCGGGAAAGCATTTTCATCCTTTATTTCTCCTTGTTCCTAATGTTTACACACAGTATCATGTTAGTCATTCTTATCGAATCGAACAACTCGAAGAATTGAGTTAAGATAAAGACGCTGGCGCGCCCTATAATCGTTCGACCGGTGCCACCGGCAGCCCTTCCATTTGCATGATCTTCAGCGCGTTGGTGGTCGGGCAGGGGCCAGGCCGCAGCTTGTAGTCAAACGACATCCGCCCGTCTGCGATAGTCTCGGCGAAGTGGTAGTTCTTGATCTGGGATATTTCGTCCGCCAGGCTAACCAATTCCAGGTCGTGCGTCGATAGTACACCGGCGCCGCGCTGCCTCACCAACGCCCGGATGTACGCGCGGCTCCCGATTAGACGCTCGCGGTTATTGGTGCCCCGGAAGATTTCGTCGATCAGGAAGAACAGCGGCAGGGGGTGATCCGCTTCCAGCGCTTCCAGCAGCGCCTTGAGCCGCTTCACCTCGGCGTAAAAGTACGAAATGCCGTCGGTCACCGAATCGGTGACGCGAATGCACGTAAACAGCCGGAACGCACACGTCGTCAGCGCGCGCGCATTGACCGGCCCGCCGGCATAGGCCAGGCACAGGTTTACGCCCAGCGTGCGCAGAAATGTGCTCTTGCCCGCCATGTTGGAGCCGGTAATCATGATCAATTCGCCGAGCGCCGGCAAAGCGAAGTCGTTGCAGACGCGCGTCTCGTCCGGGATGAGCGGGTGCCCCAGTTCGCGCGCCTCGAAAACCGGGCGATCTTCCGGGACGGCCTCCACCACTTCGGGGAAGGTATAGTCGGGATTGAGGTAAGCCAGGTTCGCCAGCGAACACAGCGCCTCCAGTTCGAACCACACGCCCAACCACCGGGGCAGCAGTTCGCCGAGCAGCCGCTTGCGCCGGCCGAGCACGTAGCCCACGTAAAAATCCCACGGAAAAAACAGGTTGAGCAAAAACCACAAATAAGGGTTGTTGCGCACGCTCGCCGCCGAAAGCACCCACGTCACCCGGCGCAGTTCGCCGGAGGGCCGGCGCGCCGCGAGGAACGGCCCGCACAACTGCTTTAGATGACGGTTCGGCCCGTAGCGATAGGTCTCTAAGTAGCTGAAGACCGACTGGAGGCTGTGCAGCGGGTCGCGCAGTGCAAACGCCATCGCAAACAGGTCGCCCATCTTGCGGCTGCGCCACAGGTAAAGTTGCCCGTACATCAGAAACGACAGCAAGAAGTACGGCGGGATATCCGCCGCAGCGAAGAGCACCACCAGCAGCACCGTCAGCGCGCCCAGCACCGTCAACAAGGCGATGGTACCGGGCGTCGGCTCCGGCGGCGGCGGTTGGCTCAGCCAGCCCAACAGCCGGTCGTCGCCCCAATGCGCGCTGTCCTTCAGCGCGAGCCGGGCGTTGAGCTGAAGCCGGTCACGGAACGCGGTCAGCGGCACCAACTCGCGGACCAGCGCCTGCCGCGCCCGGTCCGGGACCGCCGCCGCCAGCCAGTCGAGCAGGCGCAGGCTGCCGGCGCGCGACGCGGCGGTATCGACCAGGTGGTGCAGCGAGTGTGCGCCGGCCAGGTCCAGGTCGATGATAAACGGGTGCGCTGCGCCGGGCGGTACGGTAATTGCCGGGGGGATATGCACCCAGTCCAGCTTCATCCGGGCGACATGCGCCGCTTTGATATCGCGCATCACCTGGCACCGGGTAATGCCGGCGCTCACCCGCCGGTGGTAGCGCACCAGCACGGCGAACATCCCCGCCCACGGCAGAAGATCGAGCGCCGCCCAGGCGGGATTGGCGTCGTACAAAATGGCGACGACGATGACGCCGCTGATAAAGATAACCAGGCGGGCGAAAGAGTAGCGGTTGCTCAGCGCCGTCAGCGCGGCGAGGCGGCGGTCAAGCCGCGCGACCTGGCGCTCCAGCACACGCAGCCGGGCTTGTTTTCGGGTCAATTCGATTTACCTTTTCCCTTGATTGCACGGACCCAAACACGGAGATTCTTAGCACATTCCCTGCGGCACCGCAAAACGAAAAAAGAGCAAAGGGCGGCCCATCGAGCCGCCCCGGTGCCGCGACATACGATTTGACGGGCTAGCCGCTACTCCGCCAGCGCATAGTAAAGCTTCATGCGAACCGTGTCTTCCGGCGTGCCGATGGGATCGAGCGCCTCCTCCAGGCACGGCAGCGCTTCATTGCAGCGGTGCCCATTGCGCCTGCTCCACTCCGCCACCTGCCGCCAGCCGGGACCTATCGCCGGGATGCCGGTGATGGGCAGCGCGGCGAACAGCCCGCCGGGAAACTCCTTGATCTCGAAGTCGCCCTCCGGCTCCACATCCGGCCCCACGGTGAGCCAGACCGTGTAGGTGTGGTCGGGGTCGGGCAGGCAGCTGTCGTAGCCGAACAGCCGGTACGGGCCGCTCATCAGGCCCTTCGACTCGGCCCAGGCCTTCATCTTGCTCAGCGAATCCCACTCTGGGGTCGAGCTGTTGACGGCGACACAGGCTACGCGCATCGCCGGGAGCCGTTCGAGCTTCACTTCTTCGTCGTCATGGTCACCCATCGGATACTCCTTCCTGCAAGATCGTGCGATGCGCGCATTCTACGCCAAAACCGGCCCGGCAAACGCCCGATTCATTAGGATATTGCGCGAACTTGCGGTATATTAATGTTCAGATGGGCGGCCAACTTAAACAAGCCGCCCGTTTTTCATTCCCGCCGCGCGTCTGCTCGGAAGTTATCCAGCAACAACTGCTCGACCTCGCGCGCATCGGGGATGCCGAAGAAGCCGACATCAACGGTGTAGTGCCGCGTGCGGTAAAAGCCGGACGAGGAGCGCGTCCGGCTGGTGCGGTGCTCGCGCGTAAAGATCACGTCGCCGTCGTGGTCGCTGCGCATCCTGCGCTCGACAAACTCGAGATTGTCTTCGCCGTAGGATTTGACCGAGGTTGAGAAAGTCTGCTCGATCATCATGATGCGCCGGTCGGTGACGGCGTAGACGGTGCGCATCGCTTTGAAGTAGCTCCACAGCGGCGACGCCAGCATCCCCAGCCCGACGATGGCGAAGATAAACAGCACCAGGCTGAAAATCGAGAAGAAGCCGCCGCCGACCGAGCCAAAGCCGCCGATCGCGCTTATCATGAAAATGATCACCGCCATCCACAGGATGCCGAACAGTAGTTGTGGAAGACTCTTCAGCGCTATTCGAAGCGGGTTCGGTTGGCCCACCCAGAGCAGCCGCTCGTCCCGGCGCAGTTCCGCCTCGGCGACGCGCCGCTTTTGACTATCGACCGGTATCATCTCGTCACTCCCCGGTAGTGTAATAACTTAGCTCAACAGCTCTCAAGTAGTGTAATAGCTCCCATGCCTAGATTTGGCCCCAATTAGGCTACATTTTGCTTTTGCTCCCCCTCTATCCCCAGCCCTTTCCCCCACAAGGGGGGAAAGGGGGCCGGAATCGCTGCACGGAGGCTCCGATTCCCCCCTCGCCCCTTGTGGGAGAGGGGGTT
>JAFGMM010000025.1 GCA_016927535.1 Anaerolineae bacterium | reverse complement strand
GCCGTTATAGATGTAGAGACTGTGCCAGGGGCCGGGCGCGTCGGCGATGATGTAGCCCCGGCTCAGGTGCACGCAGACGGTGTCAGTGGTCGTCACGGTTTGATCCACGTAGAGCGAGGGGTACGTTCCGTCGCCGGCGATGGTGGTGTATTGGAGATCGTAGATGGGATAGATGGCCGGGGGCGGGGTCTCAACCTGCGTCTGCACTGCGCTGCCGGTTGTCGGTGTAATCCAGTTAGCAGCCCACCCCGCGTACTCGACGTTATTCAGGATGGTCGCGGTTTCTGGCGCGGTGACGACGATAGTGTAAGTAAGTGCGTTCGTGTCGGCGAGGGTCATCTGCGTCCAGGTGATTGTGTGCGAAGCCGCATCCCACGTCCCGGCGGGGCTGGCGTAAGCGAAAGTCGCGCTCAACGGGAGTATGTCGCTCACTACCAGATCGGTCAACTGCGCGCCGGTTTGATTCTCTACTACCAGCGTATAGCTGAATACGCTGCCCGCTATCACAGAGTCCGGGCCGGTTTTGTTAACAATGAGGGCACCGCCGGGTCCGCCGCCGGTGCGCAAATCCTCGACATAGGCGGTATTTGCACCACCATTGGGCTGTCCCGGGGTAGGGCTGGCTGGCGCGGACCAATTCGCCGGCGTCAGCGCCCCGACCAGGTCGGAATCCAGCGCCATCGCGCCCGGATTGGCAGGAGCGGTGACCTTGACATCTGCCAACGCGCCAAACACACCGGTCGTCGTTCCCCAATGGACGGCAAAACCGTCAGCAGACATAGTCGCATCGCCATAAGCGCCATTCGTGTCCACGTAGGCGACATCGGTGGCAGCCAGGTCGCCGTTATATCCGTTCCTGGTAAAATGCGAACCAGTGGCATAGAGCAGTAAGTTCCAGTCGCCGCTGGCAGGATCATAGGCGGAGTCTTCGGTAAACGCTGCGCCGCCGCCAACAACGATAATCGTTCCCTTCGGGAAGGTTGCGGCGATGCTGTTCATGTTGGTAAACTTGTAGCCGGAGTATTTAGAAGCTGTTGAACTGGTCGAGTCCCCGACATAGAAACCTTCCAACTCCGCAGCTGTCAAATCCTGCACAAGCACCAGCTCTATCCACTCATTGCCCGTGGCGCCAAGTGTGCCACCCCGGTAAATCTCGTTGATGAGAAGTCTGGGATTGGCGCTTGCCGCCACGGGCGATGCCGTTATTCCTCCCCAGAGGAGCATTCCAATGATCAACATGACTGTACACAAGGCTCTTCCCAATCTGTACATTTTTCTCTTCTTAAATGATGTGTTGATTTCAGATGATACTGCTGCTTGTGCCTTATTCTACTCGCCAGATATGAACCACCGGCTTGCCGCCGTCGGCGTACAGTTCCAACACGTAGAGGCGGCCATTGGCGCGGTCGAAGGCCGTGTCGCCGATGCGATAGCGACGTTGGTCGCCCCATCCTAACATCTCGGCATCCCATTCCGGCGGCGTGAGATACAGATGTTCATCCAGATCGAGGACGGCGTAGGGTTGCGGTTGCCACGATTCGAGTTGTTCCGCTGCTACCTGCGCCAACTGCGCCGGGTCGTAGAGGATGAACTGCGCATCGAAGCGGCTGCTCCACCAGCCGCGCCCGCTCACGCACGTCCCGGCGTCCTCGTCGCAGCAGCCGGCGAAATCTTCCGGCGGGCAAGGCGCGCCGTCGGCCAAGCGGCAGGATGTGAAATCGGCGTGCGTGTCCACGCAGGGGAATTCCGGCCCGTCGGGATGGATGAAGCCGTACCAGTATTTCGCCCCTGTGCCTTTGGTGCCGGCAAACAGCACCGCCGCCTTGCCCGCCGCCGTCGTGAGCCACGCGCCGCCCTCCCACTCGTCGGGATGCTGATAGCCGCGCAGCGCGCGCTCGATATGCTCGGTGTTGTAGACATTCTCGTACAGCAGCAGCGTGGTCTCTTCCAGGCGCGTCCCGGAAGGCGGCGGCGAGCCATCAGCGCGCCAGGGACGATAGGCGAAGAGCGTCGGCCCCATCCCGCCCTGGCCGCCATCGCGCATCCGCCCGGCGGCGAGATAGCGCCCCTGGGCATATGTGTCGGCCCAGTCGGGGGGAATGTCGAATAGATAGCCGTTCACACTGTAGAGGTCTTGTTGGCCGATGAACCACACCCCTTTGAACTGCGGGCGGTCGAGCGTCGCGTTGAACCAGCCGTGCGACGGCTCCCCTTCTGCCTGGAGGTGATTACCCCAGGCGATGTGCAGCAGTGGGCCGGTGGCGGGATGGTTGAGATATTGCAGCCCAACTTTGGGGATTTCTTCCAGATTGGTGAAATACCCGGCAGTGGGATTGTGGAAGCCCTGCGCAAAAGCGGCGACGGGCAACTCGTCTACCGCGCGCGTGTCGAGCGGCGTGGGGATGCTGATTTCGGCGACTTGATTGCCGTTTGGTACGCCGCCATAAGCGACGCGGTCGTGTCCCATCACGAACAGCGTGCCGTTATCCGGGTTGAACGTCATGGCGTTGCCGCCGTAGGCGAAGGTCTGTGGGGGTTCGTCGCCGCCGGGCAAGCGGAACGCGCCCAAGTAGGTGAAGTCATTCGGTGTAACGAGGGCGCTAGGAAGCGAGTCGCTGGAAGACGGCGTGAGGGGCGGGGCGGTCGTCGGGTGCGTTACCGGCGGGTCTGTGGCGATGTCGAGCGTCTCTGGTTCCGGCGCGCGGCACGCCGTTAACATCAGAAGCAGGGTAAGCCAACAGACAAAGGGTATATGATGTTTCATGCTGCGTTCCTTATCCGGGTCTATTTTAGGCCCGGTTGCGGAATGGTCAAGCGTTGCGCACGCGGCGGCGCTGCGCCACCAGGCCCACGGCGAGCGTCATCAGCGCCAACGGTGCGGAGGCGCACAAGCCGCTGCGACCACGCGGGGTCTCTGTCGGTTCGGCGGGTGGTGCGGATGGTTGTTCGGCGGATTCTTCTGCGGTTGTGGCGGCTTGTGTGGGTTGCTCTGGTGCGGGCGGCGCTGCGGACAACAGCTCGCCGGAGAAGACGGCGACATCGTCTATCCACAGGTCGCCTTGCACGCCCGACAGGCTGAAGCCGAGGCTCGTGATGCGCGCCGGGTCGATGAGCGGCAAGCTGTCGGCGTCGGCCCAGTCCGCGCGCCCGATGTCGGTCCAGCGGAGGGTGAGCTGGGTCCACTCTGCCGGCGCGACGAGAGCGATCTCAAAGGGCGTGGGCGCGTCGAACTCACCGGAGAAGACGATGAGCGTGAACGGCGTATCGGGCGCGGCGGCGTGCAGCCACAGCGTTAACCCTGTTGTGTCGCGCCAATCCTGCGGCGCGTCGTAGTAGCGCCAACAGCCGCCCCACTCGCCGGCCGGGATGCGGTACGTCATCTGCATCGCCGTGCTGCCGCCGTAGGATGCGCCGGGAGCCGGCTCGCAAGCGACGACGGTGGCTTGCTCTTGCGCATCCGCGAACCAGACGAATTCGCCCTCGAAGGTCTCGATGGTTTCGCTGCCGGCGACGGGTGGATGCGCGTAAGTCGGCGGCGACGTGGCGGGCGCAGGCGTCTCTTGTGCGGCGGGTGGCTCTGCTTCGGCAGGCGGCGGTTCTTCGACCAGCAGCGGCGCGACCGGCCCGGCAGCCTGCCAGCGGTTGTAAAAGACGTTGAGCAGCGGCACAAATTCCGCGGTGGCTTTGGTGTGCCCCTCTGTCGAGGGGTGACTGTCGCCGCTCGGGTAGAACAGGAAGTTGTTATCGGTTGCCTGAAGGCGCTCGATTTCGTGACCGTTCCACCAGTGATGG
>JAFGMM010000201.1 GCA_016927535.1 Anaerolineae bacterium | reverse complement strand
GAGTCTGACTCCCCTCGCCCCTTGAGGGAGAGGGGTCGGGGGAGAGGGGGAAAAAAGCGCTTAAGTTGATGCATATGGGGCGGGTTTTGAAACCCGCCCCTACTTTTCTCTACTGTTCCTCCGCTTCGACGAACTGCACCTCGAACATCTTGGGCCACAGCTTGCCGGTGATCCAGAAGTTCCCGGTTTCGGGGTTATAAGCGATGCCGTTCAGCACCGCCGCGCTTTCCAGCCCGGCGCGCTCCTCCTCGCCGAGCAGACCCGATGCGTCGATGAGACCGACGATGTACCCGTTTGTCTTGTCGATTTGCAGGATGTAATCTTGCTTCCACACGTTGGCATAGAGGTAGTCGCCGACGCATTCAAGCTCGTTGAGTTGGTCAATCGGACGCCCCTGGAACGTGACCTGGCCCCGGTGCAGCACCTCGAAGGTTTCGGGATCGTGCAGCGAAATCACCGAACTGCCGTCGCTCCTGAAGAGGTATTCGCCGTCGTAGCACAGCCCCCAGCCCTCGCCTTCATAAGTGAAAACGCCGGTTTGTTCGAAGGTTTCCAGATCGTAGACGAACGCCTCGCCGGTTTCCCAGGTAAGCTGTACCAGCCTGTCTTCAACGAGCGCCAGCCCTTCGGCAAAGTATTCTTCCGGTACGCTCACCTTGCGCAGCGCTTCGCCGGTTTCGGGGTCCACTTCGCGCAGCGTCGATTGGCCGGCCCGCCCGGTGCTTTCATACAGCAAGCCGTCGAGCCAGAGCAAGCCCTGTGTGAAGGCGGCGGGGTCGTGCGGGTGCTCCGAGACGACCTCCACGTCTAACATGGCGGGCGTTGTCAGTTCCGCGCCGGCCGGCGCTTCGTCGTCGTGCCCCCAGCTTAATACCAGCGGCTCAAGGGCATCAATGACCGGCAGGAAGACCTTTTCGTACAGGGCGTCGTGTTCTTCAGGCGCGGCTTGCAGCAGGACAACATAAGTCCGGTTCTCATCCGCTGCGAGCGCCAAGCTGATGACGACTTTCGCCTCTTTATCCTCGACCCGGTGGGTTTCCCACGGGAAGGCCGCCGTCGCGTATTCGCCGTTTTCTGCGAATTCTTCAATGCCCATATTGCTTAGGACGTTTGCCGTGATCTGCGCCGGCGCGACGCCCGACACGGCCTGTTGTAGCAGGACGGTCATATCGTCCGGGGCGCTGTTGCGGATATACTGACCGGAGCTGGCCTCTACCCAGGCCGCCGGCATGACGCCCTGGATGCCGAAGTCCGGGTTGATGAACGGCACAAGCGGGATGTTATCGGGGTCGTCGTTCTGCGCAAAGGCCGGCGTGAGGGTCAGCACCAGCACGGCAGCAAACAATAACACGGTTAGACGCGCGCGGTGTTGGGACATAAAAGGCTCTCTTTCGTCGTGTCTAAGAATTATGTGTGCAATCCGGCTAATATGTTAGCGCGTTTTTGTCGTTACGCCGATTTCTTGCTAGGCTTGCCGGTATGTGCCACACACCAGGAGAATTTATGGCAATGAAAATCGAGCGCATCACGCTATACCATACCGAGATGGAACTTGTCGAGAAGCTGGTCACCAGCTTCGGCGGTGAGGCGCTGCGCCCGTCGATCATCGTGCGCATTGACGCCGAGGGGTTGACCAGCTGGGGCGAGGCGGTGGCGCACGACGTGCCCGACTACAGCGGCGAAACGACCGGCACGGTCTGGCATATCCTGCGCGATCACTTCGGGCCGCGCGTGGTGGGGCAGAAGATCGAGTCGGTGGAGGAGGTGCGCGCGCTGCTGGGCGTCTATCGGGGTAACCCGATGGCGCGCGCCGCCGTCGAAGGCGCGGTCTGGGACCTGCTCGCGCAGGCTGCCGGGCAGCCGCTCGCCGATTATCTGCACGCCGGGCGTTATGCCGAGCCGCGCCGCAAGGCGGTCAAAGTGGGGGTGAGCATCGGCATTCAAGAGAGCATCGCGGCGACGTTGGCGATCATCGAAAAGCGCCTGGCCGAGGGTTACCCGCGCATCAAGCTGAAGATCAAGCCGGGCTGGGATGTGCAGTTGGCGGAGGCGGTCCGCGCGCGCTACCCCGATATCTCGCTGATGCTGGATGCGAACTCGGCCTATAAGCTCGACGACGCCGCGCGCTTGGCGGAGCTTGACCGGTTCAACCTGCTGATGCTGGAGCAGCCGCTCTGGGAGGACGATATCTGGTGTCACAGCAAGCTGCAACCCCAGATCAAAAGCTCGATCTGCCTGGACGAGAGTATCCACACCGCGCGTGACGCGGCTTTTGCGCTGGAGGTCGGCGCGTGCCGGATCATCAATGTGAAGCCGGGGCGGGTCGGCGGCTTCTACGAAGGGCGCGCGATTCACGATGTTTGTCTTAAAGCAAGCGCGCCGGCCTGGGTCGGCGGCATGTTGGAGACCGGCATCGGGCGCGCCGGCAACCTGGCGATGGCGTCGCTGCCCGGCTTTACGCTGCCGGGCGATATCTCGGCGACCAGCCGCTACTGGGAGCACGATATCACCGGGCATTACACGCTCAACACAGACGGCACAATTGATGTGCCCGACAAGCCGGGGCTGGGCGCGGTGATCGACCATGACCGGTTGGAGGCGGTGACGACGATGCGCGCGGCGGTCGTGCCGCGCTCGTCCGAGGGATTTTAGAGAGGGGGGAAAGGTTATGCTAAATGATGTAAAGATTGGCTTCATCGGCACGGGCGTGATGGGCGAGGCGATGGTGCGCGGTATGCTCGACAAAGCGTTGGTCGAGCCGGAGCAGATCATTGCCTCCGACGCGCGCGAGGAGCGCGTCCGCGAAATCGTCGAGTGGTACGATATCCGGGGCACGACCGACAACTGCGAGGCGGCCAGCCAGGCCGATATTCTGGTTCTGGCGGTCAAGCCGCAGGCGCTCGGCAAGGTGTTGGACGAACTGCGCGGTTCGGTCAAGCCTACCGCGATGGTGCTGAGCATCGTCGCCGGCGCGAAGATTCGCAGCATCGGCGACGGGCTGGCGCACGCGGCGGTCGTCCGCACCATGCCTAACACACCGGCCCAGATCGGGCAGGGCATCACGGTCTGGGCTGCCACGCCGCAGGTGAGCGCGACGCAGCTCAAACAGGCCGAGGCCATCTTGAGCGCGTTGGGCGAACATGTCCAGGTGGACGACGAGGATTACTTGGACATGGCGACCGCGCTCAGCGGCACCGGGCCGGCGTATGTCTTCCTGTTCATGGAGGCGCTCATCGACGCGGGCGTGCACCTGGGATTCCCGCGCCATGTCGCCGAAAAGCTGGTCATGCAGACCATGCGCGGCTCGGTAGAATACGCCGAGTATTCGACCAAGCACCCGGCCCGCCTGCGCAACCAGGTCACGTCGCCGGGCGGCACCTCCGCCGAGGCGCTGTATCACCTGGAGAAGGGCGGCCTGCGCACGGTGATATCACGGGCGGTGTGGGCCGCTTACCAGCGCTCGGTGGCGCTGGGCGGCGGCGTTCCCAAGGGGCGGTTAGGTGGACGCTCGCCGGAAGGCAACGATCAGAGTGTAGACAAGTAGGATAGTTATCGTACGATACAGCATCACACCGGGAGGTAGCCTGTGCTCGACAAAACACTGGCCCTGATCGCGCACGACGGCAAGAAAGCCGAAATGGTTTCTTTTGCGCTTAAGAACCGGGATGCGTTGGCCGCCTATCGCTTGGTCGCGACCGCCACAACCGGCAAGCTGATCGCCGAGCAGACCGGCTTGCCGGTGGATCGGATGCTCTCCGGCCCGTTGGGTGGCGACGCGCAGATCGCGGCGCTGGTGGCGACCGGCCAGATCGCGGCGGTGTTCTTCTTCATCGACCCGTTGGGCAAGCACCCACACGATCCCGACATCCAAGGGCTGCTGCGCATCTGTAACGCGCACAACGTCCCGCTGGCGACCAACCCGGCGACGGCGGATTTGATTATCCGCACCGATCCCCTGTAGCAGCTCTAACCCCGTCCGCCGCAAACACGCCCGTTTGCGGCGGACCTGTGCACCGGCAAAGGTTAAATCACCAAAAGCTTTTATGGGCGTTCGGCGGTCTTGCCCGGAGCGTGTGAGGCGCGGGCATGATGTGCTTTGGTGTCCCGCTTGGCGAATCTATAAATTTGTAAAAAATTAAGCCTTTCTGTATAGTTTTATGGATATTTGGCTCTATAATTTAAGATATCGTTTATTCTGAATTTTCGATCAAGGGGGACTGCATGGATAAAAAACATCGTTGTCCGTATTGCGGGCAGGCGTTTGATCGGGTCGATGCTCTGGCGCAGCATATCCTGAAAGCGCACAAGGGCGAGATCAAACGTACCCCCAAAAGCAGCGGCTAGCTTCCGGGCCGCCGGCGCGTGCTCATGGATCGGTTAGCGTGGTTATACCTTCTCCTTGCCAGATGCTTACCACATCCTACCCCCTATGTGGGCGGTCCGGTGCTACACTATTGAGGATATAAGTTGTAGGAGAATGGTAAAGGGCGCAATGCTGACGGATAACTTGGGGGGCAGTCTGAGCGCTCCTGTCATGATATTGGTGGTTCTTATCGTTCTTGTGGGATTGGGCGGCCGGCGGCTGATGGCGCGGTGCCGGGCGCTGATTTTATTATTGCGCGCCCGGCGCCGCGTCGAGTCGGATGACGTTTTGCGGCTGTTGGATCGTGTGATTGCGCTGTATCCCGACTTGGCGCTGGCTTATGTGCTGCGCAGCCAAGCGCTCTACCGGCGCGGCAACGACGAGGCGGCGCTCACCGACGCCGACCATGCCGTCCGTCTGGCCCCACGCAGCGACCGGTCGTACCGGCTGCGCGCCACGTTGTACGATTATCTCGGCAAATATCACGAAGCGATCCGCGATCTGCAATCGGCGATTTTCTATAACCCGAACTGGTTCGCCGGTTATTTAGACCTGGCGCTGCACTACCTGGCGCTCGACGAACCGGTGGCGTGCATCAAAGTGCTGGAGGCGCTCGGCTGCCGCGCCGGGACGCACCCGCTGCATTACAACGCGCTGGTGATGGCAGGCCTGGTCTACGAGGAAAACCTGCGCGATTTCGACGAGGCGATTCGTCTCTATTCGCGCGCCATCGAACTCATGCCGGAGCGTCGCGTCGCGCACCTGATGCGAGGTTGGGCGCTGCGCACGCAGGGCGAATACCAGGCGGCGGCGCTCGACCTGCTGCGTGCGTCGCGCTGTCCCCGACCATCCGAGGACGAGAGTCTGTATGGCTGGCTTCAGGCGCAGTACGATCCGTGGCTATACCTGGTTGCACACAGCGCCGACGACCGCAATGCCTGGCTCAACGCGCTGCGTCACAGCGAGCTGGTCGGCGCGCGGCCCGGCGCGCCTGCCGCCGCGCCGCGTCGTAGATCGCCCGGCAGGCCGCAGATTTATTTGAACTAAGGTCGGGCGTGCCGGCGGATTCGGTAACTCCGCGCGTTGATGACGATCAGGCTTTTTCGCAGCCCGTCGGGATGCAGATGTTTCAGGCACTCCAAAAGCTGCTGAATGACAGCTTGCTCGGTGGCGAGAGACACGCGCAGGACGATAATGCCGGATAACAATGTATCGGGCGGGTATTCGAGGATATTGGAGAAGTCCATATCGACCGTCAGCAGCACGGCGTCGAGGGAATGGGCTAATGCTAACACCTTGGAGTCTCCAGAGTCAGCCGGGATGTGCTTGATCACTGTCGTGACGGTGTAGCCTTGTTGCCGGAGCAGTGCTGCAAATTTTCGCGGTGTGCAATGGTCGAGCAAAATCACGGCTGCTATCCCATCACTTCTACTACAATATCCTCATTCTGTATCACTCGACTCGCGTAACCGACGCATGCCAATACATCCTCCACGGTCAAATCCGGGAAGTAATCCTCAGAAGTAATTGTTTCGATAGAAGCGCCTTCGGCAAGCATGTCGAGAACCTGGTATACCATAATGCGCGTGCCGCGTATTCGCGGCTTGCCGTGACATACGTCGGGAGAAATGACGATACGGTCGTGGAGTTTATATTCGGCCATCTTTATCCCTACAGAAACTATCCAGGTATATTGTATCACCTAGTCGCTTGGCTCATTACCGTGTAGCCGCTGCACCCGTTGCGCCTGCGTCTCGATCCAGGCCGGGTTTGTGCCGCGCCGCCGGCCAATCTCCAGCCAGTGCAGGCACGCCATCCGGCGCGCCGCCGCAAAGCGCCGCTGCCCGGCTTCGGAGAGGTCGAATTGTTCGACGAACCACCGCCAGGCATCGTCCGGCGTCCCGCGCGACTGCACGTGCTCGACGATCTCGGCAAGGTCCAGCGCGCGGTCGCCCCAACCGCTGTTCTCGTAATCGACGATGCGGATGTGCGCGCCGTCCCACAGGCAGTTCGCCAGGTTCGGGTCCCCGCGCGAGAAGACCTCCGGCGCCGGCTGCGCCAACAGCGGCGGGTCCGGCCCGTCGAGCCACCGCTTGACCCCGGCGGCGGCCGGCGCATCCGCCGGGTAACTGCGCAGCCGTGCGAGGATCATGGACACGTTCCCGGCGATGGGCCACAGCGCCGCGCCGCTCGATGCCGGCGTGATGGCGTGCATCGCCCGGAGCGCGCCGGCGAGCGCGGCAAGCTGCGCCCGGCTGAGGCTGCGCCGGCCGAGATGGTATCCCTCTACGAACGCCATCACAACTGCCGGGGGATGCGCCGCCGGGTCGTAATAGTAGGGTTGTGGGTGGTGGGCATAGCCCTGGCCGGTCAGCAGCGTCAGCGCGCGCCACTCTCGCTCGGCGCGGCAGCGCTCGTCTACTTTGTAGAGTTTTACGCAGCAGCGCTGCCCATCGCATTGGAAGGCGTACACCACATTGTTGAGACCGCCCTCGACCGGGCGCAGTTCGGCGGCCTCAAGCAGCGCCAGGTCGCCGGGTGTGAGGGCGGCGCTGTCGTAATGATACCGGCGCACGGCGCCCGTCAACGCGGTGAAGAACCTTTGGCGCGCCATGGCTAGCTGCGGATGTGGCGCGCCCTGGTCATAATCATCGCCATCTTGCGCCGGTCTGCCGCCTCGATGATCGCCGCATCGCGCAGCGCGCCGCCCGGCTGCACCACCGCCGTAACGCCCGCTTCGCCGGCCATCTCCACGCCGTCAGGGAACTCGAAGAAATTGTCGGTCGCCAGCACCGCGCCGCGCGCGCGGTCGCCGGCCCGGTAGAGCGCCAGGCGGAGCGCATCGAGGCGGTTGGGCGCGCTGCCGATCCCAACCGTCGCATTGGCAGTCGCCAGGACAATCGCGTTTGAACGCACATGGCGCACCACCTGCCAGGCGAAGCGCAGCGCCGCTTCCTCCGGGCGGGTCGGTTTGCGCTGGGTCGCCGGGCGCCATTCGGCCTGGGGCGGGTCGCCTACGTCAGGAGTCTGCATCAAAACGCCGCTGCGCACGCTGTACATCTGGCGCAGCGCCGCATCCGGCCCTGACTCGATGCGCAGCAGGTGGCAGCGGCGGCGGCGGATAATCAAATCCTCGCGCGCGATGGGCGCGAATTCCGGCGCGGCGATGGCCTGTATGAACAGGTCGCCCATCGACCAGACAAACGCCTGGTCACAGGTGCGGTTGATGGCGATCACGCCGCCGGTCGCAGACGTGGGATCCGAAGCCACCGCGCGCGGCAGCGCTTCGCTCACCGTTTCACCGGTCGCCATGCCGGTCAGGTAGCCATGCCGCACAATGGCGACGGTCGGCTCCTCGAAGTTCCGTACCGCGCTCCACCCGATATCCAGGTCTTGCGCAACCGTGAAGGTCAGTTCCGGGCCGGCAAGCGTCTTGCCGCCCAGCGGCCCGGCGTCGGGGACGTGCGCGTAGAGCGCGGCGGCCTGGTGCGGGTTGGCGGCTTGGATGTGCGCGATGCGCCACAGCACCAGCGAGAAGGCGTCGGGCAGCGCTTCGGTGTCGTCCATGCCCAGCAGGTAGGCGTGAATGGCGGTATCGTAGTCGCGGGTAACCGCGAAAGCTTTCGCCGCCAATTGCCGCCGGGTCTCGAGGTCCACGACGCCGCCGGCGCGCAGGATGGACAGGATGCGCCGGTAGTCGGATGGGTCGCAAAGGGTAATCACGCGCTCGAAGTTGCGCGCGGCGGCGCGCAGCAGCGCCACACCGCCGACGTCGATTTGTTCCATCGCTTCGTCTGCGGTGACGCCGGGGCGCCCGATGGTCTCGCGGAAGGGCAGCAGGTTACAGACCACCAGGTCAATCGGCGCGACGCGGTAACCCTTTAGCTCTGCGATATCTTCGGCGGTGTCGCGCGCCAGGATGCCGGCATAGACCAGGGGGTGCAGCGTGGTCACGCGCCCTCCCAGGATGGCCGGCGTGTCGGTCAAGGTGGCGGCGTCCATGACGTGCAGGTCGGTTTCGCGTAAGGCTCGCGCGGTATCCTGGACGGCGACGAGCTGCCAGCCGAGCTTGGCAAGGCTTTCGGCAAAGCGAACCAGTCCGGTCTTGTCATAGACGCTGAAGAAAGCACGCGGCATCGTTTTTTACTCAGTTGTTACCGGCCGGCGCTACGGCTTCCAGACACAGAAGTTATCGACGGCGATGGTCACCGGCTGGTAATCGGGCACCGATGGGCGAATCTGGATGCCGAAGTCGCCGGCAAAGTGTATGCTGTTGGTGACCCGTGCTAGCTCGGTCCCATTCCAATAATAAGCAATCTCAGAACCCCGCGCCAGAATGCCCAGGGTATAGGTCTCGCCCGCCGCCAGCGGCGCGTCGAGCGCGCCGTCGGCCAGCACCTCGCCGGAGACGTTGCCGCCCTCGTCGGTCAAGACCGTGCTCAGCCGCCAGTTGCCGTCGCACTGCATGATGGCGACGTAGAAGTTCCCCCAGGTCGGGCCGCTGATGCGAACCGGCAGCCCGAACGCCGCGTTGGTGGGGCACTGGACGGGCGTCACCTGGTACTGGGCGTAAAGATCGCCTACCGGGGCGCTGGCCGCGCGGATGGTGCCGATGATCTTGGTGCTGGTCAGTACATACCGGCCCTCGCGCTGCTCGCCGACCGCGAAGTCATATGTGCCGAGGGGCCAGAAGATGGTCCCGTCGAAGGTTTCCTGGTAGCGCAGCGCGTTGAGCGGCATCGGCGCGGTACAGGGTTCGGCGGACAGCGCCGGCGTGGCGGTCGGGGCAGGGGCCGGCGGCGCAGCGCCGCCGGCGTCCGGCGCAGCGGTGGGAGCAGCGGCCGGCGGTGCGCCGCCAGCCGCTGCTGGCGGCGGCGCGGTGATTTCCCAGATGGCTAACTTATCGACCCTGATGCCGATGGGCGCCTGGGCGCCGTTTTGGACGTGGAAGCCGATATCGCCGGCGGTGATCTGGCCGTCGCTGAACGCGCCGACCGCTTCGCCATCCCAGTAAACGGTAAATTCGGCGCCTTCGACTTTGACGCCGAGCACATGCGTGTCGGCGAGCGTGCCGGCGAGCGCGCCGCTGGTGATGGTGGAGGTTTGCAGGCCGGTCACCTGGGCAGCCAACCACGTCCCGTTGCAGATGGCGCCCACCACGTAGTAAGCGCTGTCTTGCTGGCGCAGGCCCAACCCGAAGAAACCGCCCTCCGGGCAGGACGTGGTGGTCAGGGTCGCTTCGATGTAGAAGTCGGTCAGGTTGAGCACCTCCGAGAAGACGGCAGCGGTCCCGGCCAGCGGGGTGACGAGATAGCCGCCGTCGATCACTTCGGCGCGCACCAGTTGGTCTTCGCGCACGAACTCGGCCCCCGGCAAGTTCCAGCCTTCCGCGTCCGAGAATTCGTAGTCGGGCGGGGTGGTGGGCGGAAAGACAAATTCCCCTGAGACCTGGGGCGAGGCTTGGGATTGATCGCCGGCCGCCGCCGGCGGCGCGGCAGCCGGGGGCGCGTTGGCGGCGACTGCGCTCACTTGCCATACCGAGAGGTTATCCAAAGCAGTCGCAACCGACCCCGGCTCGCCATCGACGGGCAGCAAATGCAGCCCCAGGTCGCCGCGCGCAAGCCGTGTATCGGTGAAGCTGCCGACGCGCGCGCCGTCCCAGTAAAGCGCGATTTCCGAGCCGTTTGCCAATATGCCGGCTACATACCCGGTGCCGTCGGTTTTGAGCGGCTGGATCAGCGCGCCCTGAGTTTTGACTTCGCGCGTCTCGAAGTTCGAGATGACGCCGGCGTCGAAGAAGCCATCGCACTCGATGGAGAAGTAGTAGTAGTTGGACGTATTCGCGTCGGCGCGGGCGACCAAGCCCAGCGCTGCGCCGCTCTCGCAAACCTGGGGATAGACCTCGACCTGGGCATAGAAGTTATCCAGGTCGAGCACGCCGGACGGGATAACCCCGGCGATATCAGAACTGACCAAGACATACCGGCCCTCTGTTATGGCGGCATCGTCCGCCCAGGTGTAAGTGCCCACCGGCCAGCTTGCGGCTTCGGTGAAGTCAAAGAATTCAAGGCGGTCGCCCAGGGTGATATCGTCGGGCGTATCTTGCCGGGCAGACGTGATTCCAGGGATCATGGCCGCTAACAGGAGCAATAGGGCGACGGCAATAGGGTAAACGTGCGTCATCCGTCTCATTTTCTTCTTCATCTTCTTCATTTTATTCATCTTCTTCATCTTACTTCATCTCTCCTCGAATTTCGGCATCCTCGGCGACCAGGCGCTCGACCTGGGCGCGCTGGTGTTCGCGGACCAGGGTTCGCAGGTCGGAGTCGTGCGCGCCGAGGATTTTTGCGGCCAGCAGCGCAGCGCCGGCGGGGTCGAGTACTACCGCCGGCGCAAGCCCTACCGGCAGGCGCAGCGACGAGAAGATATCGACGCCGCCGTAGGCTTCGGCGCGCGGCGGGCAGGCGATGACCGGCCACGCGGTCGCGCCATCGACCATGCCGGAGAGCGCGTTATTGAGGCTGCAAACCGTGATATAGACTTTGGGGCGCGGGTCTTGCTCGTAGCGGGTGAGCATGGTGAGCAAGTGCCCC
The DNA here is from genome assembly GCA_016927535.1 of Anaerolineae bacterium. Taxonomy (GTDB): domain Bacteria; phylum Chloroflexota; class Anaerolineae; order Aggregatilineales; family JAFGMM01; genus JAFGMM01. The sequence goes on along the minus strand of JAFGMM010000201.1, from coordinate 12,756 downwards.
GGACTTTTGAACGCCGATGCGATGCGCTGTTCGCTTGCGATATCGTAACCGGCCAGCGCGACCATGATTTGCTGGGCGTGCTGCTGGTCACTGCGCGAACTCATAATGATCGGTACAAGAGCGTTAACCATAACATTCCTTTCTTTCGGGTTGGGCGCGCGCCGGCCGGCTCAGCCGTTCGATGGGGCCCGGTACGGCGCGACGGCGGTTTCGATGCGTTCGGTGGCCGGGTACTCGGCCGGCTCGAATGTCTTGCGGGTGAGGTATTCGTAGACCTGGATATACCGGAGGCTGGCCTCGTAGATGATGTCGTCGGGCAGGATGGGCGGTTCGCCCTCGCCGTCGTAACCCTGCTTGTCATACCAGAGATAGACAAATTCGTTGTCGAAGTGTTCGGGATCCTGGCGCGCCGCCTTGCGCGCGGCGTAGCTGTTGGCGAGCCAGAAACGGCTTGCGTCGGGTGTGTGAAGCTCATTGATGAGCATGAGCGCGCCGGTCTCGGGGTCGGTGCCGAATTCGTAAAGGGCGTCTACCAAGATCAAGCCGGCTTCTTCGGCGACTTCCTTGCCGCGCTCAAAGAGCTTGCGGGCATAGTTGCACATCTGGTCCCAGACTTTGGCATCGACCACGCCACGGCTGACGACTGCTTTAGCGCTGACCATCTCGCCCATGATGCCAGGGCCGGTGCGCAGGATGGGCGTGAGGGCGGGTTTGATGAGCATGTCGTTTTTGTTCAACCCGTCCGGGAAGCGAATGCCGTAAATCTCGCGCTTACCCTGGCTGTAGCTGTACCACAGCGAGGTCGGCGTGGCGCCGGTGATGTAGCCGCGCACGACAATTTGCATCGGGATGCGCTTCAGGTGCCGGGAAAGCATGACGTTGGGGTCAAGGACTTCGATCATCGAGTTCGGCACGATATCGGCGGTGTGTTCGAACCAGAAGGCGGCCAGTTGGTTGAGCACCTGCCCCTTGTAGGGCACCGCGCCCAGGATCCGGTCGAAAAGAGCGATGCGGTCCGTGACGACCGAAATGCGCCGGCCGTCTCCCAGCGTAAAGCTGTCGCGGGTGCGACCGGACACCGGCTTACCCAGGTCATCGGCTTTGAAGGTTAACAACGCACTGGGCACGAGGTCTAAAATCTGCTTTCGGGTTGGCAGCATGATCTTCTGTTCCTCCTTGCTACGTCACGGTTACACTGCGCATCCGTCACCAAACCCAATATCAAAAAGCGCCGCAGCGACCGGGCTGCGGCTTTGTTGGGTTTGCCTGATAATACCACACTCCCAAGTGCAGCAACGGAATTATACCGACCGCGTGCAAGAGGTTCAAATTGAGCATCAAGGCCGCTCACCGGCCCGCCTTTTTGCGGGCAGTCTGCAATTGCTCCTCGGTGTGGGCGGCGCGCGGGTCGCGCTGCGCCGCGCGGATTGCGTGCGCTGCCTCCAGGTGTGTGATGGCCTCCTCCCAGCGCTCTAATGCCATGTAGCTCGCGCCCAGCGCAAAGCGCCAGTTGCCGATTTGCGGCGCGTCGTCCAGGTCTTCGGCGATTTCGAGCGCCTGGGCGTAGTATTCGAGCGCTTGGTCCGGCGCGTGTAAGCGGCCCAGGCTGCCCAGGCTCTCGCTTTCCACGTGGTAGGCGTGAGTCTGGCGGGCCAGCGCCAGCGCCTCGTTGTAGGCGCCGGCGGCGGCGTCGGACTCGTCCAGGTCGCGGTGTACGTGGCCCAGGCCCAGCAGCCGGCTGCTCGTGACTGCCGGGTCGCCGGCGATGCGCGCGATCTTCACCGCTTCGACGCAGCATTCGAGCGCCTTTTCGGGCTGTTCCAGCTTGCGGTAGAGGCTGCCCAGGTTCGCCAGGTTAGCGCCGGTCAAGGGCGCGTTTTCCAGGTCGCGGCTGATGCGCAGCGCCTTCTCGTGATAGGATACGGCGCGCTCCAGCTCGCCGGCGAGCGCGAACGCCGTGCCCAGGTTGGTCAGCGCCAGGCCAAGCGCGGCTTTGTCGGGACCGTCATCGGCGTCGCGCGCAAGCTCCAACGCCTGCCCGTAGTGCGCCACCGCCGCCGGCAGCGCGCCGGTTTGTAAGTAAAAGCTGCCCAGCGCGCGCCGCGCCTCCCCCTCGACGGCGGGCAGCGCGGCGGCTTGGGCGCGTTCGAGCGCTTGTTGGTGGTGGCTGAGCGCCGGTTCCGGCAGGCCCAACTCCAAGTAGAGCCGTCCCAGGTCGATGAGGCGGGCGCACTCCTGCGCTGGCTGCGCCGACTGCCGCGCGGCCTCGACTGCCATCGGCAGCAGCGCCAACGCCTGCCCGACGTAATCGTGCGCGTCGAGGAAGGCGCTGGCGCTAAAGAGCGCGTGCGCGAAGCGGTTCACGGTCTCATGTTCGCCGTGCGCGGCAGCCCAGGCCGCCGCACCGAGCAGGTTCCCCAGCGCCATATCAAGCTTGGCGTGGGTTTGCGCTGTGAGGTTTGCGTAGCCGGCGCCGTAGCGTTCCGCGTACTCGTGGCAGCTTGCCAGCATACGGTGTTCGGCCTCGGCCAGCGCATCCTTCTTGCTTTGGATGGCGCGCGCGTAAGCGTAGATCAACGGCTTGACCGCGTAGCGCCGCATGCCGTCCGCCGCGCGCGCGACGCCGGCGATGCTCAATTGGGCCAAGTCGCGCAGCGCGTCTTCGCACGCCGCTGCATCCAGCCCGGCGACCGGCGCGAGCAGTTCCGCCGTCGCGCCCCGGTCGTAGGCGGCGCCCAGCGCGGTGAACGCCGCCTGTGCGTCCGGCTTCAGGCGCTTGAGGCTGGCGTGTAAAACTGGCGCGATGGGCGCGCGCCCGTCGCCTTCATCGGGAGGCAGCAGGTCGGCGAACTCGCGCGCGTCCTGGGTGGCGGCCTGGTACTGCGCCAGAATCTCTTGCGCCGGCAGGTCGTACACGGCGGCGAGCCGGCCGGCCAGCTCCAGGGCGTAGGGGTGGTCGCCGACGCCCTCACAGAGCGCATCGAGCGCGCGCAGCTGGTCGCCGGGCGGCGGGATATCGACTCCGGCGTAGTGACAGAACAGGGCGCGCGCATCGGTGCGTCGCAGCGGCTCGACCCGGAACGGCGTAAAGGTCGATATCAGCGCGCGCCCGGTCGCCAGTACGCCCAGCCCGCCGGTGCACCAGCGCACGAAGTCGCGCGCCGCCTTCGGATTGCACAGGTTATCCAGCACGACCAGCGGCTCCTGGTCGATGAGGATGTCGCGGATGATATCGGTCTTGGCGCGCACGTCCAGCAGATAGGGTACGTCGAGTTCGCCGTAGGCGCGCGCCACCCGGTCGCAGAGGCCGGCCAGGTCGTCGGCGTCGGCATTGACCCATAGTACGCTTTTGCCGCGCAGCCGAATCCATTCGGCGGCGATGGTGGCGGCCAGCGCGGTCTTGCCGATGCCGTCCACGCCGGTAAGCAGCACGGCTTTTTGTTCCTGGAGCAGTTGGTTAAGCTGGGCGCGTTCGTCGCTGCGCCCGATGAGTTGGTCGGGTGGGCGCACGGGCAGGTCGCGGCTGGTGTCGGCGACGGTGGCAGGGCCGGCCTGTACGCTGACGAAGGCAGGATGGATGGCGCCGGTTTCGGGCGTCGTGTCGTTTGGTTCGGACATCGTTTTTATCCAACGCTAGGAGTCGAATATTCTACCGGGTGATAGCGACACGTTGACTAGTGACCTGGGTTACCTCACCCCCTAGCCCCCTCGCCACACCGTGGCGAGGGGGAACCAGAAGCGTCGAATCGCGGTTTTCTCCCCCTCGCCATCGCATGGAGAGGGCTGCGCGTCAGCGCGTGGGGGGTGAGGTTATCAGTCAAAGAGTCGCCATTACCCTCTGCCGGCTAGTATAGCACAATCGGCCCGAATCTTGTTTGGCGCCGATTATCACCGGGCGCAGCTGCCGCGAATGATGCGAATAACGCGAGCGCAAGAAAGATGTAAATATAGTCCCGGTGATCCACTTCATATGCGATTCTTGCGCTTAATTGACGCAACCGTGTTAAGCTATATGCGTATCAATAGATACAGGATACGAACAATCGCAATTGGAGATCGAGACGGGGCTATGACTACGAACAACATGCTTAAAACCGTGGCGCTGATGGCGGCGCTCACCGCGCTGCTGGGGCTGATCGGCTACTGGCTAGGCGGCAGCGGTGGGATTATCTTCGCGTTGGTTTTCTCGGTTCTGATAAACTTCGGCGCATACTGGTTCTCGGACAGCATCGCGCTGCGCGTGAACGGCGCGCGCGAGGTGAGCCACGTCGAGCAGTACGGCCTGCACGATTCGGTGGCGCGCCTGGCCGAGCAGGCCGGCATCCCGAAGCCGCGCGTATACCTGATCGAGTCGTCGGTGCCCAACGCTTTCGCAACCGGGCGCAGCCCCGGCCACGCCGCGATTGCCGTGACGACCGGCTTGCTCAACAGCTTGAAGCTCGACGAATTGGAAGGCGTGATCGCGCACGAACTGTCGCACATCAAGAACCGCGACACACTCATCGCCACCATCGCAGCGACGATGGCGGGCGCGGTTACCTCGGTGGCAAGTATGCTGCGTTGGGGGTTGATCTTCGGCGGCGGGCGGCGCCGTGACCAGGACGCCGGCGACGTGCTGGCGACGCTGGCGCTTATCATCCTGGCGCCGATTGCGGCAATTGCAATCCAGCTCGCCATCTCGCGCGCACGCGAGTTCGACGCCGACGCTTCGGCTGCGCAGATCACGCGGCGGCCTTTGGCGCTGGCGCAGGCGCTGGATAAGCTCGACGCCATGGCGCAGCGCAGCCGCCCGATGAACGTCAGCCCGGCCACCGCGTCGCTGTTCATCGTCAACCCGCTGGCCGGCCAGAATGCGCAGCAGATCATCGCAAGCCTGTTCAGCACACACCCGCCCATCCACGAACGGATCAACCGGCTGGAAAAGCTGGCCGACGAGATGGTCTGATAAGCGGCGAGTCGAGTCCGTCCAATGGAAACCGGTCTGCTGCCTGCCGCCGGGAGTGTGTTCCTGGCGGCGATTTTTTTCTGGTAACAGGGCCTCTGATTCTTTGCCTGTACAGCCGCGCCGTTGCCGAATATAATCAAAATATGAAAGAACTCATCCGCGCCGCCCAAGACCTCCTGCAATTGAAACTAAGCCCCGAACAACAGCGGGCGTTCCAGGTTTACGCTGCCTGTCTTCTGGAGTGGAACGCGCACACCAACTTGACCGCCATCACCGACCCGCAGACGATTGAGACCAAGCACTTCCTGGATTCGCTCACGCTGCGGCGCGCCGTGCATCCCAAGCCCCGGATGCGCGTCGTCGATGTGGGCAGCGGTGCGGGCTTTCCGGGGCTGCCGCTCAAGATCGCCTATCCCCAAATCGACCTGACGCTGCTTGAAGCTACGGGCAAGAAGACTGCCTTCTTGGAATATGTGACCCGCTCGCTCGCGCTGCACGACGTGAGAGTGGTCAACGAGCGCGCCGAGACGGTCGGGCAGGTGCCCGATCACCGCGAGTGCTACGATCTGGTCGTGGCGCGCGCCGTCGCTGCGATGCCGACGCTGATGGAGTATCTTCTGCCGCTGTGCCGGGTAGGGGGGCAGTGCGTGGCTTATAAAGGAGAGACCGCGCCCCAAGAGGCCGCGCAGGCCGAGAACGCGACCCACATCTTGGGCGGACGCCTTAACCAATTGGTGCCGATTGAACTGCCCGGCGTCGCCGAAACGCGCTATTTGATCGTGGTCGATAAGGTCGCTGCCACGCCGGAGCCGTACCCGCGCCGCCCCGGTATGCCCTCCAAGCGCCCGCTGTAAAATCCACCTTACCGTTACGAGCCGTCCTCGGCTGTGATCTGGCCGGCCGCCACGCGCCAGCGCGCCGCGCGCGCGAGAAAATCAGGCGTGAAGAGTTCGGCTTCGGTGGTGGCGAGCACGGCTTGCTGCGCCTCCTCGACCGCCGCGAGCAGGTAGGCGCGGCGCTGCGCGTCCAACTCCGCCACCACCTCGTCGAGCAGCAGCACCGGCCATTCGCCGACCGTGCTGCGCATCCATGCCAGTTCGGAGAGCTTGAGCGCCATCACCGCCGTGCGCGCCTGTCCCCGGCTGCCGTAGTCGCCGAGGTCGTGGCCGTTCACCTCGAAGCGCATCTCGTCGCGGTGCGGCCCAAGCGTCGTCATGCCGCGCTCGATCTCGTGCCGGCGGCGGCTTTGCAGCGCTTCGAGGAACTGCGGCGCGACCGCGCCGGCGTCGAGCTGGCGGTGGATGTCCAGCCCTTTTGCGCTAAACGACAACTGGCCGTTGGCCTCCGCGGTGGGCGTGAAGCTGGGCAGATAGCGCAGCTCCAGATATTCCATGCCGCCGGTCAATTCGCGGTGGATGCGCTGCGCTTCGCCCTCCAGGTCGCGCAGGAGCTTCTGCCGCCCGGTCACCAGCACCGCGCCTTTCTGCGCGACCTGTTCGTCCCAATACGCCAGTTCGCCGGGCGACGCGAGGCCGTCACGGATGCGGCGAAGCAGGGCGTTGCGCTGCGCGATGAGCTTGTCGTAGTCGCCGAGCGCCCGGCAGTAAGTCGGGTCGGTCTGGCACAGCGTCACGTTGAGGTAGCGCCGACGCTCGACCGGCGAACCCTCGACGAGCGCCAAATCTTGCGGCACGAAGAACACCACGTTCACGCGCCCCAGCAGGTCCATCGCGCGCCGGTCCAGCCCATCGACGCGGATGACCTTTTGCAGGCGCTCGCCGTTTATGCCGTTCGCCAGCTTTTGCAGGGTGATTTCGATCCGGGTAGCGGCGCCGTTCGCGTTGACCACATCGGCCACGAGCCGCGCGTAAGGCAGTACGTTGTCGTCGGCCAGCCAGTTGATGAGCTGGCGGTCGGTGTTGGTGTAGGGGCTGCGCGAGGTGGCGAGGTAGTAGATCGCTTCGAGCAGGTTGGTCTTGCCCTGCGCGTTGGCGCCGACCAGCACGACCGGCCCCGGCGGGAGGTCAAGCTCCAGGCGGGCGTAGTTGCGGAAGTTGGTTAGCGAGAGGTGCGTGATGTGCATGGCAGCGATTAGTGTTTAGCGGTTAGCGTGCGGCGCGTAGGATTGTAGCATGGGAGGGCGGGGGAGGGCAATCAGGTGCTTTGAGAATGTTTGAAAGCAGCTTGACAAACCTTGATACATGCTTTAATATGTTTAATGAAGTTTGTAGGTTTATAATCTTGCGCGTTAGTCTGGACTAGCGAATTCAGGCTTACACAGTTTTGTGTGTATACATCCCGCAAATCGCCCCGTTAGCGGGTCATTTGATGGGGCTTTTTTTGTTTACGGAGGGCGCTCACGTCAGATAACAAAGTCACCGAAAGCGCGACTGTTACCCTGCCGGGCAAATCGCCGTCGTCGCGCCCGGCGAACTGCTGCAATATTTGCGAGAAACAGGATATGAGGACATATAGCCGTTTTACTCACTCCCATATTTTTCTTGGGTGTATCGCTTGCGCTCTTCTTGTAGCCCTTCCAAAAGTTCTTCAAGCGTTACTCCTGCCTCATCAGTCAGTCGACCAAACTCGGCGACCAATTCAGGAACACGACTTACTTTTGGCGAAAGAATGATTGTTCCATCGCCCAGGTCAATTAGTGTAAAAGGTGTCCCTTCTTCAAGATCGTATTTTTCGCGCAGTTTTACCGGTAAAACGACTACCCCGCGTTTGCGCATCACAACCGTCGTATTCATGTCGTCGCTCCCGTCTGAAATTCAGACTTTCCGAAATTCTGAATCCATTATAGCATGAGATTTACTCTATACACCAACTCTCCTCGCCGCCGACAACGCCCTTGACACAATAGGAAAATAGGAGGCATTGTTTGACACCTCTCGTTTCCCTAGCCTATAATTCCCCACGTTGCTTAATCACGGCAACGTTTTGTTTACTTTGTGTGCAGGAATGGTGTTCTATGAAAAGGCTATTCGCGTTCGTCACCGAGTTATCCCTACGCTTCCGCTGGGTGACGGTCGGCTTGTCACTGCTTTTGTTCGTGTTGGGTGTTGTTGCTTTTACTCAATTTAACCAGGAGCTTCTTCCACCCATTGAGTTTCCTCAGACTTTTATCTTGATCCAATCGCCGGGCGCTGAACCGGAAGAGTTAGTGGCGCTGCTGACGATTCCCATTGAGGATCGGATGCTCCGGATTAAAGACGTGTTGAACGTCGAATCTACGACGAGCAGCGGGTTTGCCCTTTTGCAAATCAGCAATCAATTCGGCCTCGACCAGGAGAAGCTGCGCGACACAGTCAGCGCCGACATGAATGAAGTCTGGCTGGAGTCGGGCCTGGCGCGTCTTTGGGAATCGGTTGATCCGAATGCGCTGCGCACGACTGCCGACGTGACCGCCGGCGTAATCGGCGAGGCGTGGGAGAAGTGGTCTTACATCTTCGACGACCTGACGACCGCGCAGCTTTTCAGCCTGCCGGCCGGCGCGGTCGAGGCGCTGCCCGAAGCGTTCCTGGCGACGCTGCCTGAGACCACACAAAAGGCGCTGCTCGGCATCACGACCGGAGAGCGCACCGCCGGCGAAACCGTAGACTTGCCGCAAAGCTGGATGGGCATCTCGTATACGGCGGATTTGACGCCGGAAACCGTCGAGAGAATCTTGAGTGTTGCGCCCACCATGATCGATCACTTCCGCAACGACCAAGGCGAACTGATCGAAAGCTATATCTTCGCCATGTCGCCGGAGGTCGTTAAGGCGCTGCCGCCCGAACTGACGGCGGAGATGAGCGAGTGCAGCAGCCAGCAAGTCCAGGCGCTCATCGCCGGCACGCTGTCGCCCGATTCGCCGGCTCGCCTGCCTTCGGCATGGCGCAACACGCCGCCTGAAATCTTGACCTTCGGCCTCTCGGACCTGCCGCTCGCGTTCGTCAGCATCGGCCACGAGACCAGGTCGCCTGCCGACCTGCGCGCGCTGGTTGAGGACGAAATCGTACCGCGTTTGGTCGCGATTGAGGGCGTCGCCAGCGCGCCGGTTCGCGGCGGCCAGATCTTACCGGGCGAGGCGGGCGCAGAGGAAACGTTGGCGGCGGATAATCCTGCGGACGACGCCGCTCCTGAAAGCACGCCGCTTCCTGCCCAATCGTTCTGGCGCTTGATCGGCCAGCAGGTGAGCCAGTCGCTCGGCCAGGGCATCGAAACCTACGAAGACCTGACGCCTGAGATGACCACCGTGGTCCTGAATCTGGCCGGCGGGTTCGTCGAAAATCTCAACCTCCCGCTTATCACCCCAGAACTGCTGCAAAGCCGGCTGCTCGCCGACCTGGCGACCGAAGAAGCGGTCGAGGCCTTGCCCGCCGGTACGCTCGCCTGGATGCCGCCGGCCTACCTCGACGCGCTGAGCGATGATCTGCGCGCAAAAGCCGACGCCCGTGTCGCCGCCGAAACGCGCCACGCGTCGGTGGGAGCGGCGGCGCAGGCCGCCGAAGAAGCCGGGCGTCTGCCGGTTTACTTCCGTCTGTTCAGCCAGATGGGTGAGCAGTTTGGCCTGCCGCTGACGCTCAATGGCCCCGCCGACCTTTCGCCGGAAATTGTGGCGACGCTCGATGCGCTGGTGCCGGGCGGCGCCGGCGTTGAACTGCTGCGCCCGCTCAACGCGGCGGCGTGGGAACAGGTCCCGGTCGAAACGCTGGGATGGCTGCCGGTTGATTTTGTGGCGAGCCTGGACGAAGGAGCGCGCAGCGCCATTGAGACGCGCGCCGAAGCCGTCGGCGGGGTAGGCGCGCTCGCCGCCGAAGCCGAGCAAGCCGGCGACCTGCCGCCTTTCTTTGCGCTGCTGGCGCAGCAGCCGTTGTTGGGGGGAGTGCGTCTGTGCGGCCCTCAAGACCTCTCGCCGGAGTTAATCAGCGGCGTCTCGTCGTTTATCCCCGGCGTGGTGAGCAGCCTGTCGCCCGAAGCGCTAAAGCGCCTGACGCCTGAAGCGCTGGCCGTGCTGCCGGCCGACGTGGTCGAGGGGCTGTCTGACGACTTGCGCGCCGAACTGGAAGTTATGGCCGAGAGCGCCGGCGGTTTAGGCGGCGCAGTCGCGGCGGCGGAGGCGGCGAACGGCGATTCGCCCAAGATGCCCGACTCGTGGAACAACCCGCAGCTGCCTAAGACGGCTGCCGAGATGGTGAACAGCCAGTACGGCGGCGCGGCGGCTTTCATGAACCTGCTCTTGCAATACAACGCGGCAGGCGCCAAGCAGCTCTTCGGCGACCTGGGAGTCGAACATATCGCCTATTTTATCGAAAACGAGGAAGGGTTCCTCGATACGGTTGACCCGGCGGTGTTGAGCTTGCTTTCCCCGGATGTGCAGGAAACCTTGCCAGATAAATACCGGGAAATTGCGACGAATGCTTTCGTGCCGGACGACGCCGTGACCCGCAGCAATGGCAACCCCAGCCTGCTCTTGACCGTTTATAAGGATGCGGACGCCAACACGGTCGAAGCTGCACATAAGATGTTCGACGAACTCGACAAGGTCGAGTCGGAGGTAGACGGGCTTGAAGTCGTCGTCAGCTTTGAGCAGGCCGGCTTCATCGAAGAGTCCATCGACGGCGTGGCGCGCGAGGGCCTCCTGGGTGCCCTCTTCGCTATTGTGGTGATCTTCTTCTTCCTGCACCGCAGCTGGCGCAGCACCATTGTCACCGCCGTGAGCATCCCGCTGAGCGCGATGATCGCCTTTGCCGCGATGTACTGGATCGCGCCGGCGATGCATAATGTTCTTGCGCCGCTTGCCGAGAACAACGGGATATGGAGCGTCCTTATCGCCTTCTTCCCCGCCGAAGTGACCTTGAACATCATGACCCTGTCGGGCCTGACGGTCGCCATCGGGCGCGTGGTCGATGACTCGATTGTGGTGCTGGAGAATATCTACCGCCACATCCATGACGGCGATGACCCCGAACGCGCCGTCCGGGAAGGCACGCGCGACGTATCCGTCGCCATCCTGGCTTCGACCGTGACGACCGTCATCGTCTTTTTGCCTATCGGTCTGACGGGCGGCTTGGTGGGAACGCTCTTTATCCCCTTTGGTATGGCGGTGAGCTATGCGCTGGGCGCGTCGTTTATCGTGGCGATTACCATCGTGCCGGTGTTGGCGCGCTGGTTTGTGCGCCGCGAGCACATGCCCCAGGAGACCGAAACTGCGCTCGAACGCATTTACCGGCCTTCGTTGCAATGGACGCTGCGCGGTTGGAATCGGGGCATCGTGCTGTTGGGCGCGTTCTTGCTGTTCGTCGCCGGCGTGGTCTTGCTGCTGCAACGTCCGCGGGCCTTCATCCCGCCTCTCGGCGAGCCGCAGGTCAGCATTGTCGTGAGCTTGCCGCAGGGCACCGGCATCATCGCTAATAACCAGATGGTGCTTGAGATGGAGAAATACGTCGAAGAACTCAAGGCGGCAGGGCGCGCCGGGGACTACCAGAGCATTGTCGGCGCGAGCGTCAGCCTGGAAGCGCTGCTCGGCGGCGCCGGGATTGACCAAACGGCAGCCGAAATCGATGTCGCTGTGGCGCAGGGTGAAGACATGGACCGGCTTGCTCAAGACGTGCGCGCCAAAGCCGAGGAAATCTTTGGCGTGGAAAGCGTGACCGTCTCGGCGGCGACGATTTCCGAGACCGGTCTTGGTGGGTTGGGTCTGGTGCTCAGCGGCGACCCGCAAGTGCTGAAGGATATCAACGAGGATGTGCTGGCGACACTGCGTGGGGTCGAGGGCGTCGCAAACCTCAGTACTTCGCTGGAGCAGGCAAGCCAGGCCGGTGACAGCGACGCGGCGATCTTGCGCGTTGACCAGCAGTCGGCGGTGAAGTACCAGGGTGAGCTTGAGACCGAGGACACGCTCGGCGTGACCGCCCTTGCCAAAGAAGCGATCATCGACATGCTGGAAGAGAAAGGGCTGGCCGACGAAGTGACGGTGAGCGAGGGTTTCGCGTCGGAGGTGCAAACCGAAGGCTTCGCGGCCATCGCCAACGCGCTCGTGATCGCAGTCTTGATCGTCTACTTCGTTATGGTGTTCACGTTCCGCTCGGTTGTTCACCCGTTCACCATTCTGTTTACGGTGCCGCTGGCGATTGTCGGCGTGTCGTTTGGGATGTGGGTCACGAACGGCGTGTTGGGGCTGCCCGCGATGGTGGGTTTGCTGATGCTGATCGGCATCGTGGTAACGAACGGTATCGTGATGATCGACCGCGTGCAGTCCAACCGCAAAGAGCGCGGCATGGATTTGTACACGGCGTTGGTCGAAGGCGCTACGACGCGCCTGCGCCCGGTGCTGATGACGGCAATCGCGGCGATTTTCGCGCTGTTCCCGCTGGCGGCCCAACTCATGGGGCCGGGCGGCGCGATTGTGTCGGCGGCGCTGGGCACGGTGGTCATCGGCGGCCTGCTGACCAGCACGTTCTTTACGCTGCTCGTGGTGCCGGTGGTGTATAACCTGCTCAGCACGCTGGAGCAGAAAGTTCTGGGCGCAATCAGGAATCGATAGATAAAGGGTTAAGGGTTAAGGTTTTCATAAGGGGCGGGCGGTAACAACAGGGCTTCTGCAAAGCCCAGAACCTCACCCCCGCCCCTCTCCATGCGATGGAGAGGGGCACCGGAAGCGTCGCACGTGGGTCTGAAAGTCCCCCCCCCGCCACCTATGGTGTTGTTGGCGAATGGTAGGGGCCGGTTTGAAACCGGCCCATATGCATCAACTTAAGCGCTTTTTTCCCCCTCTCCCCCGACCCCTCTCCCTCAAGGGGCGAGGGGAGTCAGACTCGTGCTAG
>JAFGMM010000200.1 GCA_016927535.1 Anaerolineae bacterium | reverse complement strand
TCGGCGCGCCGATGTTGGCGAATACGTCCATAGCTCACCTCACGTCTTGATGATGACGTTCACCGTGCGAAACGGCGGCAGGTTGTTGTGCGCTTGCCCGCCGCCCACTTGCCCGGTATTGCCGCTGTTCTGGGGCAGCGCTCCCATATACTGCAAGCCATACGTTCCACTGGTGTAGACCCAGACATTGGGATGCGCGTGGCCGGGCATTTGCGCGACCGTCAAGGTGTGGGTCTCGACCCCGCCGCCGCCGCCCAGCGCGTCCGCCGCCGGGTCGGTGACCCGGTTGGCGGCGGTCCCGCCCATGTCGTCCTTGCCCAGCGCGAAGGTGCCCCGGCGGTCGGGCAGGTTGAAGGTGGTCGCGCCGTCGCCCGCGCCGTGGATCGTCCCGATCACGGCGAAAAGGTCGGCGTAGGTCGCGCGGCTTACTGCACTGCCGTCGCACCACAGCCAGCCGCCAGACGGTAAGGTATCGGCGGGCCATTCGATCATCCCGCTGGTGGGGAAATCCATAGGTTCGCCTCCAGGCGAAAGCAGCCACGCCGCCAGTCGCAGCGACTGGCGGCGCATTTCCAGGATGTCATCATCCTCGCCCTCCCACCAGGAATCCGAATCCAGATCGTCCCACAGCGCAAGGGTGAGGCCCGCCCATTCGTCATTTATGCCGCGCCCAACCAGGGGCGCATCAAACACGCCCGGAAGATCAGTAGCGTGTGGTTTGAAAAAGCTCCCGCGCGAACGTGATCGCGGTGATGTCCTCGTCTCGCGCGTCGCACGGCGACACGCCGCCCGACCCGCTAATCATTGCGCCGGTGAACGCAACCACGTCGGTGTCTTCCAAGTCAACGTCCTGTGACCCGGTGACGAACTTATCCGACGGGAACCCAGGGACACGTGTGCGCGTGTAATGGTTCCCCGACGTGATGAACTGGAACAACGCCCCGGCATTGTTGTTGCTGTTTGCCACTGGCGCAGCCTTCAAGCCTCCGGGCAGGGTGATGGGGGTTGACAAGCTCATCTTCGTGATTTTGGAGCCGGTTATGGCGTCCACCAACGGCGCAAGCGCCTGAGCGAATGTGATCGTATCCGCCTCAGTCGTCGCCGAGGGGACGTTCACGGACGCGGTGCTTTTCTTGCCTTGACTGTCTTGCAAGCTGAACGTGATTTCACGAGCATCTGCCATCTTTACACCTCATCAATCGGCTTAGATAACGAATAATAAATAACTGATTCACCGCCGGCGTCACGCTCCAGCGTGACTGTGATATGCCTGGTGAACAAGAGGAGGGGAATTGCTTGGAAAATTACGCTTTGTTCCTGTTCGGAAAACGCCGCCAAGAATTGATCGTGCGTCAACCGCTGTTCAGCTAGCACATTGCGAACACGAGCGAAAAGCGCCTTAAACGCACGTTGATCCACTCTCACCCTCCCACAATAGACTGCAAAAGCAGGGTTAACCCTGCTTTTGAGGGTAAGAAGGGCTAATTATTTTGTATAGCAATGTGCTGCGGATTGATGCGTCGAACGTGGGCAATCACAGAGGGGAGGTCCAACAACCATACTCCGCATGCCTTGCGAGACTTCACCTTCTCGGTGTTAATCCAATTGTGGATAGCCGACATACTGTAGAAAAAGCGCTCTTGCACTTCAGGTATTGTGATAACCAAATCAAGAATTTCGGCATCCTGTACCATCGCTTCCATCGCCCACCTGTATCCCATTCTGGTTTTGTTGTTTGCCAATTCACAAGAATTATGCTAAACTACCCTCACTCTGGGGGATAGTTTAACTGGTAGAACAGTTGACTCTGGATCAATCAGTCGGGGTTCAAATCCCTGTCCCCCAGCCTAGCTTATAGGCTCCCACAACCGGGAGCCTATTTTTTATGTCAAAGATGGCCCCGCGCGCCGCTTCGATTGCCTCCATTCTCACCACGCGATCCCACATAGAACAAAATTTTTGCCGAAGGGCTTGACAATTGCGCGATTGCATTATACAATGATTGCGCAATTGAGCAAGTACTAAACACCACGACGGCAGCCCAACGAAGCAGGTAGTTAGGAAAGGTCAGGTTCAAAATGTTGAAGGAAATCTTGGTCAGAAAAGAACAAATCGCAGACCTTCACCGAGAAGCCGAAGCGCATCGTATCCGAAAGGCGCTTCAGGCCACCGCTACGCCGCGCGCCGGCCTTTTTAAACGAATGTCCGGTCGAGTTGGCAGCTTCATCCGGCGCCGGCCCGCTGCACATGCGGCCCAGGCCGGCGCGCGCGCAGCGGAGCCGGGAAGCCGGCAGCAGAGTATTGACAGCAGCTCAATTGCATGATAAACTAATTGCGCAATCGTGATATACCACAATCATGCAATCGACCAAGCGGCACAGCCGGTAGAGGAGGAAGGGCAATGTACACGGACCAAAGAGACGTGATAGTAAAACAGACCCAGCTTGACGACATGGTGCGCCGCGAAGTGGCTCGCAGGGCGACCCAACGCCTGGATACTGCCCGCTCCGGGCATTTCCTCCGGCGCGCGGCGAATTGGCTGGGCAGCCGGCTCCATGGACGGCAACGCCGCCCGGCGCACACCGACACCCCCTGTGTCGATGTGGGCGCGCCGTGCGCCGAATTGGCAGAAGCGTGAGCACCTAGAGACGGAACATATGGTGTAAGAAGCCCGCCTCACCGACCCGTGGGGCGTGCTTCGTGAATCGCAGAGTTGACAGAATCTTAAAAGCAGATTAACCTTTTAACCAATCACTTAAATGATAAACGGGGTACAGACATGCCGCTACAAGTCATCGAGGCAGCCGACTCGATCACGGAGATGATCCGGTTCCACACTTCCACGGTTTTCGAGATGATGGTCTCCCTCCACAACGTGGTCACCCAGTCGCACCGGCACCGCGATTGGATCGAAAAAGCGCGCGCAGCCTTACCCCCGGATTTTCTAGACGAACTCGACGCCGTTTACGGAACTTATTCCGACGGCGTTTTTTTCTTTGAGCTTGCCATCAGCTACGCCGATCAGAACGACGTACCCGGCTTCACCGAGCATATCCGCGAGATGAACCCGGTGCAATTCGCCTTTTACCTGGTGGGCCGGGCGGTCCCGGTCGAAGAAATCGCCAAGACCGATCTGAGTCTGCAAGCTCTGCGTGCCATCACGCCTGACAAATACGGCGAAATGCTTGACTATGGGCCGATGGCCGAAATTTTCGCCGATATCCCGGCGTTTCAGAACCGGCTCGCCGATCTCTGGGAGCGATACTGGGAAATTTTCTTCCGCGACCAGGCAACGGAGATGCGCACACTGTGGGAGAACGGCATCCAAGAAAAAGAGCGGCTCCTGTCGCGTGAAGGCGGCGCGGCGCTGTTTGAACACATCACCGGCTGGAAGGAACTGCCGTCGGAACTGCCGGAAGGTTACCCCGTCACTGATATCGTCTTCATCCCCATCATGATGATGCCGTCGCACGTGTACATATTCTACGGCTACGGCAACGTCACGATTATGTTTGACTGCCGGCTTCAAGAGTCGCGCACCGAGCACCAGGAGCGGATGCGGGTGGATGCCATCAACGTCTTCAAGGCGCTGAGCGACGATACCCGCCTCAAAATTCTGCGTCTGATTACGCTTCAGCCCGAGCGTATGCACGGCAAAGTTATCGCGGAAAAGGTGGGGCTGTCGGCTTCGGCGGTGTCGCGTCACATCGGCGTGCTCAAGGACGGCGATCTGATCGCCGAGGAGCCGTGCGACGGGAAGATCACTTACCGGCTCAACAAAGAGTTGGTGCAATCCCTTTCAGATAAGCTGCTGGATTATTTGTACAGCTAGCCCTTATTAGAACGCCAAATCGCCCGGTTGGAAATCGAACAGACGGTACGGGAAGCGGCGTAAGACGTAAGACTAAACCGCCGCTTCCTCCACACACGCCACGTACCGGCACAAGAACCGCCCGGTGTGGCTTTCCGCCACCGACGCCACGTACTCCGGCGTGCCCTCCGCGATGACGCGCCCGCCCGCCTCGCCGCCCTCCGGCCCCAGATCGATGATCCAGTCCGACACTTTGATGATGTCCGGATGGTGCTCGATAATGGCGACCGTGTTCCCTTTATCGACCAGGGTTTGCAGTACGTCGATCAGCTTCGCCACGTCGTGCGCGTGCAGACCCACGCTCGGCTCGTCCAGCACGTAGAGCGTCTGGCCGGTGTCGCGCTTGCTCAGTTCGCGGCTCAGCTTGATGCGCTGCGCCTCGCCGCCGCTGAGCGTGGTCGCCGGCTGGCCCAGCCGGATGTAGCCCAATCCCACCGCCTGGAGCGTCTCCAGCGGGCGCAGAATCGAGGGGTGCGCGGTGAAGAACGCCAGCGCTTCGCTGACGCTCAGGTTCAGCACCTCGGCAATGTTCTTGCCCTTGTACCGGACCTGCAAAGTCTCGCGGTTGTAGCGCGCGCCGTGGCACACATCGCAGGGAATGTAGATATCCGGCAGGAATTGCATCTCGATGAGGAGCTGCCCCTGCCCCTTGCACGCTTCGCAGCGCCCGCCCTTCACGTTAAAGCTGAAGCGCCCGGACTTGTAGCCGCGCACCTTGCTTTCCGGCAGTTCCGCGAACAACTGGCGGATGCCGTCGAACATCTTGGTATAGGTGGCGGGGTTGCTGCGCGGCGTCCGCCCGATGGGGCTTTGGTCGATGTGGATGATCTTATCGATCAGTTCCAGGCCCTCGATGCTGTCGTGCTCGCCGGCGCGGTCGCGCGCATTGTGGAGAAGCTGCGCCAGCCGCTTGTATAGCACTTCCAGCAGCAGCGTGCTCTTGCCGCTGCCGGAGACGCCTGTGATACATACCAGCTTGCCCAGCGGCACGCTCACGTCGATGTTCTTCAGGTTGTGCGCCCGCGCGCCCCGCACCACCAGCGCGCCGCCCGTGCCGGGCCGCCGCACCGCCGGCGTCGGGATGCTCAGCCGCCCGGAGAGATACGCGCCGGTCAGCGAATTTGGGTCCGCCATAATCTGCGGCACCGTGCCCTGCGCGACCACCTCGCCGCCGTACTCGCCTGCGCCCGGCCCCAGGTCGATGATCCAGTCGGCGCGGCGGATGGTCTCCTCGTCGTGCTCGACGACCAGTAAGCTGTTACCCAGGTCGCGCATGCCCTCCAGCGTGGCGAGCAGGCGGTCGTTGTCGCGCTGGTGCAGGCCGATGCTCGGCTCGTCCAGCACGTAGAGCACGCCGGTCAGCCGGCTGCCGATCTGAGTCGCCAGCCGGATACGCTGCGACTCGCCGCCGCTGAGCGTCACGGCGGAGCGGCTGAGCGTAAGGTAGCCCAGGCCCACGTTGACCATGAAGCTGGCGCGCTCGCTGATTTCCTTGAGAATCTGGTGACCGATGGATAGGTCGCGCTCGCTCAGCTTGGGGCCGCTGCCGTTGGTGCCGGTGGTGCCGCGCAGCCCGTCGATCCACGCCTGGAGGTCTTTTACCGGCATGGTGGTAATCACGTCAATCGACCAGCCGTCAATCGTCACCGCCAGCGCCTCTGAGCGCAGCCGGCGGCCTTTGCAGTCCGGGCAGGGCTGCTCGCTCATGTACTCCTCGATCTTGCTGCGGATGTAATCGGAGTTGGTCTCGCGGTAGCGGCGGTTGAGCTGTGGGATGACGCCCTCGTAGCGCGCAGAGTATTCGCCTTTGCGCCCGTCTCTGGTCTCGTAGTGAATCTGGTAGCGCTCGCGCCCGGTGCCGTACATGATCTTGTGCTTGGCGTCTTTGGAGAGTTCGCGCCACGGCACATCCAGCGGGATACCGTGCGAGTTGCACGCCCCGCGCATCGTCCGCCAGCGATAGCCGTCCTGGTCGCCGACCGCCCAGCGGTCCAGCGCGCCTTCACTCAGGGAAAGGTCCGCGTTCGGCACCACAAGCTCCGGGTCAAGCTCCAGCTTTGCGCCCAAGCCCTGGCAGGTGGGGCAAGCGCCGTGCGGGCTGTTGAAGCTGAAGGTGCGCGGCTCCAGGTCGGGGAGGCTGCCGTGGCCGTTCGGGCAGGCGAGCCGTTCGCTGAAGATGGCGTCGGCCGGCGACTCGGCGGAGACGTTGTTGACGATAACCACGCCGTCGGCCAGCTCAAGCGCCGTCTCGATGCTGTCGGTCAGGCGCGAGCGCGCGGCGCTGGCTTCTTCGCCGTCGGGGTCATCGTAGCGCCGGACCACGAGCCGGTCTACCACGACCTCGATGGTGTGCTGCTTGTAGCGGTCGAGTTCGATGTCTTCGTCCAGGTCGCGCACTTCGCCATCGATGCGCGCGCGCACGAAGCCGCTCTTGCGGATATCCTCGAAGACGCGCTGGTGGTGCCCTTTGCGGTCCCGGATGATCGGCGCCAGGATTTGGATGCGCGTGCCGTCGGGCAGCGTCTCGACCGCTTCGACAATCTGCTGCGCGCTCTGCTGCGCGACCAGCGCCCCGCAGACCGGGCAGTGCGGCACACCAACGCGCGCATACAGCAGGCGCAGGTAATCGTAAATCTCGGTGACCGTGCCCACAGTCGAGCGCGGGTTGTGCCCGGCGCCCTTTTGGTCGATGCTGACCGCCGGGCTGAGACCTTCGATCTGGTCGACGTCGGGTTTTTCCATCTGGCCGAGAAACTGCCGGGCGTAGGCGCTGAGGCTTTCGACGTAGCGCCGCTGCCCTTCGGCGAAGATGGTGTCGAACGCCAGCGACGACTTGCCGCTGCCGCTCAGCCCGGTGATCACGACGAGCTTGTCGCGCGGAATCTCGACATCAATGTTCTTCAGGTTGTGCTCGCGCGCGCCGCGCACGATAATCTTATCTTGTGCCATTACTCCCCACTCTCCCCAACCGCGAACATGCGTTCTATGCGCTACATTAATATACCGCCAGTTGCCCGCCTGCGTCAAGCGCGGACAAACCGAATCGCGAGTCTAGCAGGTCATCCGGGATTTGCAAAGCGCGCTGAGGAGGGAACAAGATTTGGTAGTGGTGACATGTTGACTGATGACGTAGTTTACCTCACCCCCTAACCCCCTCTCCACCCTGTGGAGAGGGGGCGCCGGAAGCGTCGAATCGCGGTCTTCTCCCCCTCTCCATCGCATGGAGAGGGGGCCGGGGGGTGAGGTTATCAGTCAAAGAGTCACCACTACCCAAGATTTTTACCGCAGAGACACAGAGTGCACCGAGTTTTCGTAAATCCTTCTCCTTTTTCCTCTCTTCCTCTGTGATCTCTGCGTCTCTGTGGTGAAATCTCTTGATCTTCCCCCGTCCTGCGTAGAACCACCTCTTGACAGCTTCCCATCTCCTTGCTATGCTTTGCACCAATGACAACCGGATAGAGTTTTGGCGAAGGTGCGCCTGTGCCCGGATGCACGGCGCATAATGGGGGAAGACCGGTAACACCCGACCCGGCTGGTTAGGTGAAGTCCGGCGCTGACCCGCAACGGTAGCACGCGGTCGATGACGGCGTGAAGCCCGATTACCCACCTTCGCCTGGCTCGTAGGCTTCCTTCGAGGGATGAGGAGAGCGAGCGTGGAATTGGTGCCCTCTACGTCCCGCTGCTCGGCGGGCGTTTGTTTATTATACCCGCTCTCCTAAGCTTCCCTCTGTGCTTTCTGTCAACTTAGCTTTTACCTAACCAAAGGAGAGCAAATCATGAAACGTCGTCTATTCACCGTGCTGATCCTGCTCGCTGCGGCGTCGCTTCTCGCCCTGCCGGCCGGCGCGCAGGATGACGCGAACCGGGTCGATGGCTGCGTCACCGACTTCGACCCCGCCGTCGATTACTTCCCCGAAAAGGTCGAGATCGAATATGCCGAGGGCCTTGGGATCGAGTATTACAACAACTACAAGGTGGTCACCGTGCTGACGCCCTGGCCCGGCGCGGAAGAAACCTTCCAATACGTGCTCGTCCAGTGCGGCACACCCGCGCCCGAAGGCTACGAGAATGCGCAGGTGATCGAAGTGCCGGTCAAGACGACCGTTTCGATGTCTTCGCCGGAGCTGCCGCGCCTGGAAGTGTTGGGCGCGCTGGACACACTCATCGGCATCGACGTGATCATGTACATCAACAATCCCGCAGTAATCGAAAAATTCGACGCCGGCGAACTGGTCGAAATCGGTGAAGGGCCAAGCGTCAACGTCGAGATGGCGCTCGATGCGCAGCCCGATATCGTCATCGCTACCGGCATGGGCAACCCGGATTGGGACGCGCATCCCCTGCTGGTGGAGGCCGGTATCCCGGTGGTCATCACCGCCGACTGGGTAGAAACCTCGCCGCTGGGCCGCGCCGAGTGGATCAAATTCACGGCTGCCTTCTACAACCGCGAAGCCGCCGCTAACACGACCTTCGACGAAGTGGCCGCCGATTACGAAGCGATGGTCGCCCTTACCGCCGACCTCCCGGAGGACGCGCGCCCGACCGTGTTCAACAACACACCCTTTGAGGGCACCTGGTATGTGTCGGGCGGCAAGAGCTACGCGGCCCGGCTGTTTGCCGACGCCGGAGCCGATTATCTCTGGGCCGATGACGAATCGACGGGCAGCCTCTACCTGGACTTCGAGACCGTCTTCGAGATAGCCGCCGACGCCGACTTCTGGCTGAGTCCGGGCATGTGGACCAGCCTCGACGACGGGTTGGCGACCGACGACCGCTTCACCGAGTTCGCTTCGTTCCAGAGCGGTCAAGTGTACAACAACGATGCGCGCGTCAATGCGTCCGGCTTCAGCGACTACTACGAATCCGGCGCACTGCACCCCGATCTGATCCTGGCCGATCTCATTAAAATCTTCCATCCCGACCTGCTGCCCGATCACGAATTGGTCTACTACCGGCAGCTTGAGTAGAGGGAAAGAAGGTGCGGATGGGCGAGCCGGCGGCTCGCCCCTACGGAATTGCCTTGCCGGTGGAGGCGTCCCGCCGGGGCGCCCCTGGATACTTAATGCATCTGTGCTTTGCAACGTTCTAAGGGAGAGGGTCACGGCAACGTACTCTCTCCCGCACGGCGTCTATGAGATTGAAATCGCCTCCCCAACCGTCTAATTTGACGCCGGGCGCGCCGGCATGGCCCCGCCTGGGGCTGCGCGGCGCGGCGCTGGCCGGGCTGCTGGCTGCGCTGGCCGGCGTCTTTGCGCTGAGCCTGGCCGCCGGCTCGGTGAGCATCCCGCTCGGCGACATCCTGACCATCCTGGCCGGCGGCGAACCGGCCAAAGCAACCTGGACGATCATCATCCTCAGCTTCCGCCTGCCCAAGGCGCTCACGGCAGCGCTGGCCGGCGCGGCGCTCTCGGTCGGCGGCTTGCAGATGCAGACGCTCTTCCGAAACCCGCTCGCCGGGCCGTTTGTGCTGGGCATCAGCGCCGGCGCGAGTCTGGGCGTGGCGTTCGTGGTCCTTACCGCCGGGACCGCCGGCTCCGCCGCACTGCTGACCGGTTTGATTACCCACGACTTCGGCCTGGCGATTGCCGCCAGCCTCGGCGCCGGCGCGGTGATGGTGCTCGTGCTGCTCGTGGCGCGGCGCGTCGAGAGCAGCGTCACCTTGCTGATCCTGGGCCTGATGTTCGGCTACGCGACGAACGCCGTCGTGAGTCTGCTGCTCTACTTCAGCATCGCCGAACGCATCCAGGCGTACACCAACTGGACCTTTGGCAGCTTCGGCGGCGTGACCTGGAACCAGATGCGGGTCTTTGCGCCGGCGGTGCTGGCCGGCCTGGTGATCGGGTACTTCATGGCGAAGCCGTTGAATGCGCTGCTGCTCGGCGAAGCCTACGCGCACAGTATGGGCTTGAACGTGCCGCGCGCGCGCATCTGGATCGTGGCGAGCACGGCGCTGCTCGCCGGCACGGTGACGGCGTTCTGCGGGCCGATTGGGTTTATCGGCACTGCCGTGCCGCACCTGTGCCGGAGCCTGTTCAACACCTCCGACCACCGGATCATCGTCCCGGCCTGCGTCTTCGCGGGCGCTATCACCGCGCTCGCCGCCGACCTGATCGCGCACGTGCCGGGCAGCGACGTCGTCCTGCCGCTCAACGCAGTGACCGCGCTGATCGGCGCGCCGGTCGTGATGTGGGTCATCCTGCGCCGGCGCAATCTGAGGGCAGCGATGACATCATGAACACGACGAACACGCGAACGATTGTCTTACAGACCGAAAGGCTTTCCATCGGCTACCCGGCGCACCGCGTCGCGGAGGGTATCAGCGTCGCGCTGCGCGCCGGCGAGCTGGTCTGCCTGGTGGGGCCGAACGGCGCCGGTAAATCGACCCTGATGCGCACCATCGCCGGGATGCAGCCGCCGCTGAAGGGGCGCGTGCTCCTGATGGGCGACGATGTACACCGGCTGCCGGCGCGCGATCTGGCGAAGCGCCTGAGCATCGTCTTGACCGAGCGCGCGCATGTCGGGCTGCTCTCGGCTTACGCGCTGGTCGCGCTGGGGCGCTATCCCTATACCGGCTGGTCCGGCCGGCTCGCGGCGCACGACGAGGCGGTGGTCCGCTGGGCGATTGAGTCGGTGGACGCGGCGGCGCTGGCGCATCGCAGCGTGGACGAACTGAGCGACGGCGAGCGCCAGAAGATCATGATTGCGCGCGCGCTGGCGCAAGAGCCGCTGGTGATGCTGCTGGACGAGCCGACCGCTTTTCTCGACCTGCCGCGCCGCGCGGAGATCATGCGGCTGCTGCGCCAGTTGGCGCGCGCCACGGACCGCGCGATTCTGCTCTCGATTCACGACCTCGACCTGGCGCTGCGCAGCGCCGACCGCATCTGGCTGATGCCGCACGGCGGCGCGCTGCAAACCGGCGCGCCGGAAGACCTGGTGCTCAGCGGCGCGTTCGAGGACGCCTTTCGCAGCGAAGGCGTCGCGTTCGACAAGCTGACCGGCTCGTTTCGCATCGACGAGCGACCGCGCGGCAAGGTGGCGCTGGCCGGCGAAGGCGTCTACGCACTGTGGACGCGGCGCGCGCTGGAGCGCGAGGGCTTCACCGTCATCGAGGGCGCGACGAACGGCTGCGCGCAGGTGCGCGTGATTCCCGGCCCCGGCGACGCGCGCTGGCGTTTGGTTCACGACGGTCAGACCCAGGAGCACCGCTCGGTTTACGATCTGATCGCCAGTCTGCGCCGCGACGATAGCCCCGCGCAGTAGCGCCCAACCTCATTTGCAAGCCAGCCGATATAGGCGTTAAACTTCATCTTACGCCAGGTTGATTAGCGCGCTCCGGCAGGAGAAACTTTTATGAGACCCCGGCTGCGTCCGTCCGCGATGCTGCTCTGCGGCTTGCTTGCGGCATTCCTCCATACAAGTACTATCGCCGCTTCCCGGACCGCGCGGCAGCCCGGCGATGGGGGCTGTATACTGTACAGTCTCGACATCCCGGCGGCGGGCGAAGCTCAGAAGCACCTCGCCGGGCGGCTGGACGCCGACCAACCGTGCATCGCGTGGCAGTTCCCGGCGCAGGCCGGCGACCGGCTCGGCGTCACGCTCGACCGCACCGACGGCGCGCTCGTGCCGGCCCTGTCGGTGTATGTCACGCCGGAGGGTTCCGACGCGCGCCAACTACTCGACCGGGATATGGACCTCTCGCCGCGCGCGCCGGGCGCGGCGGTGCTCGAAGTGGCGCTCGACAATCTGCTCACGCCCGGCCTCTACACCGTCGAAGTGACGCAGACCGGCACTGCCGCCCCCGGTGATTTCACCCTGGCCGTGCAGGTGGCGCGCGCCGCGCTGCCCCGCACCCGCAACCTGGTCGCGCTGGACGGGCTGCTGCCGGTAGTCGATGGCGGCGGGCCGCTGTACGACTGCGGGACGACGCCGGGCGTCATCGACTTCGACGCACCTTTGCCCGACGGCAGGAGCCGCGACGCCGGCGACCGCTGGGTTTTCTACGGCGAAGCCGGCCAGACCGTGAACCTCACCGCCGCCTTCGACCGCGCGCAGCTGCCGTACTACTACGCGCTGGAGATGAGCATCTGGCACAACGGCGTGCCCGACCGCGCCGAGGGGCATTATGCGGTGCGCGCGCCGGGCGATTCCAGCGCCGACTACGTGCTGACGATCAGCGATTACGCCCTACCCGAAACCGGCTATTACACCGTCGTACTCGCCGCCCTGTACGACCTGCGCGCCGGCGGCCCGCCGCCCGGACAGCGCCGCCTGGATTACACGCTCAACTACCGGGCCGATTCGTGTGTTTGGATGGAGCCGGAGACGCGGCGCGAAGTGCTCAAGCTGGACCCGGACTCGCTGCTCGCCGCGCCTGGCGACGGCGGGTTGGGCTTTCTTCAATACAATATCACCGCCGCGCCCGGCCCTGCCGCCGGCGTCGCCGTCTACGAAGCGGTTGACCAGACCCGGCGCGGCCCGAAAGCGCTGACGATTGTGACGCACTTCGGCGGCCTCCGGCAGACCAACCTCGCCGGGGTTGCGCGCACCGACAATGACCGCGCCGTCGTCTTCAACTACCGCGCGCTCGAAGTGTACACGGCGCCTGAACTGCTGGCGCGCATCATCTACCTGGAATCCTATCTCACTTTGGAACTGGCAAACGGCGGCGTCTTCGTCACCGAGATCACGGGCGACGCGCCCGCGCCGCTGGTCATATCGCCGACGACCGGCGGCGCCGTCCGCATCGACACGCCCTCCGGCCAGACCTTTGTCAGCGATTGGGCGCATCCCGAAACAGTATGGGCGGTCGAAGACCGCTTTTTTGTGCGCATCGAAGGCAAGGATGCGGCGGCGTGGGTGACGGCGACATCACCCACGCTGCGCGTCGTCGCCGCCGGCGAGGGCCTCGCGGGGATCAGCACCGTGCTCGTCCCGCCGCAGTCCGGGGCGTATCAAGAGATCGTCGCCGGTTGGCAGCCGGTCACTGCCGTGCACTTGCAGGCCGGCGATACGGCCCGCATCGAGTTCGGCGGCGGGCAGCGCTTCATCACCGACGCGGTGGATACCGTCACGGTGACCGGCGCCGGCGGCGATACGCGGGTGCACCTGAAGGCGCGCAATCAGAATCTCCAGATTGCGGGCGCCGGCCTCCAAGACTTCGGCCTGGTCCACGGCGGGCTTTTCATCGACTTCGCCGCCGGCCGCGCGCGGCAGCCCATCGCCCAGTCGTTCGAGGGGGTCACGGCGTTCGCCGAGGAGACGTTCAAGTTCGGCGCGGTCGCGCCCGTATCGACCGGCAATTACATCGTCGAGTGGCAGGACGGCACCCGCGCGATGCTGCTCGCCATCGAGGAGCAGATCGTCGCGCCGCCCGAAGACCTGATTCACTTCAACCCGAAGCTCCCCGCCGGCGCGCTCGACCTGGAAACGCCGGGCCGCCTGGAGTTGGCCCTCCCGCAGGACATGAACAACCGGGGCGCCGAGTTCACGCCCGGCGTGGATGGGGACCTGGTGAACCCGGCCAACGGCAATATGATGTACGCCGTCACCGATGTCTACGCGCCCGGCCCCGGCCTGGACCTGGCGCTGACCCGCACGTATAACAGCCTGAACCCGGCGCTTAAGACCCGCCTGCCGCGCGCGGTGGATGGGCAAACCGCATTTTACGGGCTTCAGGACGCGCCGCCGCGCGCGTTCGGCCCCGGCTGGACCAGCGACGTCGATGTCGCGCTCGACCTGACCGGCGCGCTGATCGGCAAGACCGGCGACAGCGCGATTCTAGACCCCTCCACGCGCACCGGCTTTGTGATGCTCTCCACCGCCAGCGGGTCGCAGCACTATTTTTACCGCGATCTGAACAAAGTACACGGTTCGCCGGCGCCCGGCGCGGGGTGCGACGCTTTCTACATCCCGTACTACTCCGATACGGCGCGCGCCTGGCGTGTCGAGCAGTGCTTGAGCGAGTGGCGTGTGGTGCGCGACGACAACCTTACGTATCACTTCGACCGCGCCGGGCGGCTGACCGCCATCACGCACAGCAACGGCTACGCGCTCGCCCTCACGCGGGGCGCGCCCGCCGAGCCGCTGGCCTATCCCGACGCCTGGCGCGGCGCGTGGCCGGTCGAATCGGCTTTCACGCTGGCGGTCACGAATCCTTACGGCGCTGCCATCACGCTGCACTACGGCTACTACAACCCCGACCCGGCAGCGCCGCGCGACGCCGGGATGCTGCGCGTGCTGCGCGCCGACGCGCCCGACGGCGCGCGGACCTTCTACCACTACGACCCGCTCGCCGGCGACCTGGACCGCGTGCAGTACCCCGACGGGCGCGAGGCGGTCTATCGCTACGAGGCGGGCATACATCGCCTTGTCGAACACCAGGACCCGCACGCGCCCGACCTGCCCTATATGCAGTACACTTACGACGGCGGGCGGGTCGATGAGGTGTATGTATTCCAGGGCGGCGCGGCCTACGACCCGGACCGGCGCGCGCTGCTGCTCGCCCACAATTACACCCACGATTCGAGCGCGGGCGTCTATACGACCGCCGTCGTCGATGCACAGCGCGACCGCGAAACCCGCTACGTCTTCAACGAGGCCGCGCCCTATCGTTTGCAGCGCCGGCTCGATGAGCACCACCTGGCCGGGGCGGGCGGCTTTTTAGAGACCACCTTCACGTTTAACCGCGTGCCGCTCAGCTTCCCGCGCTTCTTCAAAGACGAAGACCCCGGCCCTAACGAACTGCTGGTACTGGGCAGCCTCCTGGAGCCGGGGCGCGCCGGCGTCCCGCGCGAGACGAACTTTACGTTCGGCTTCGGCTTCGACGAACAGGGCCGCTTGAGCCAGCTTGCCGAGGTGCGCTCGCAGACCATCGACTACCTGGAATACGACCCGTTCGGGCGGTTGGCGCGCTTCACCGACGCGGTGACCACCGACGCCCAGTGGCATTACACGTATGACCCGGCACACGGTATGCTTACCCAGGCGACCGACCCGGACGGCATGACGACCACCTTCTGCTATGCGCCGGTCCAACTGGACACCGCCGCCGGGCCGGCGGCGTTTTACCGGCTCACCTGGCGGATCGGGCCGTACCGGGTCGATGCGGTGCCCATCGAATTCGGCGCGGACGTGTGCGTCTGGTTCGCGGAGGGCGGCGCGCCGCCGGCGTTCTTCCCGCTGCCCGCCGCCGGTTTTGCTTACGACGGCTCCGGCCCCTACATTGCCGCCGTCACCAACTGGGCTTACAACGACGACGGCTCGCACACGCCTTATATCTACACGATCCGGCGCGACGTGATGGGCCGCCTGCTCGCCGTGGACGGCCCGGACCGCCGCACCCGCTACGTGTGGGGCAGCGGGCGCGATTACGAGCGCCTGGTGCGCGTGGACGAACTAGGCACGGCGGACGGCGCTGTCTACCAGACCTGTTACACGTACACCCCCGACCTGGGGCAGCTCGCCTCGGTCACCGACCCGGCGAACCGGCAGACCGTGTATACCTATTACGGCTACGAAAATCTCCACCGGCCGGCGAGCGAAACTGATTATCACGACGCGCCGTGCGGCGCGTCGCCCGCGCCGGAGAATCGCTTGTACGAAAAGCGCTACACCTACACGGTCTGCCTGGGCATCGACGCCGCGAGCTACGACCGGTGCGGCCCCGACCCGTTCCCGGCTGCCGATGTGGGCGCGCGCGTGAAGGACCTGTATATCCGGGTGGACGTATCGCCGGGCATCGCCGACAGCTTCCCGGTCGATGAGGCGCAGCGCTACACGGTCTATCACTACGACGAGCGCGACGACCTGGTAGAGACTATCGAGCGGCGCGTCGTGGACGGCGTGGCGTACAGCCAGGCCGCCTGCTACCGCTACGACGAGATCGGCAACCTGGTCGCGTATGCCGACGGCCAGCCAGGCTGCGATTTTCTCGCTGCCGGCGCGGACCCGAACGGCGGGCGCTACTTTACCTTTACTTATAACTACAATAACCAGTTGCTCGGCGCGACCGACCGGATGTTTGCGCGCCCCACGTTCGAAGGCGGCGAAGATATCGCGCGCGTCTGGCGCTTCGAGTACTTCCCTTCGCCCTTCGGCGACCCGGACAACTCGCGCCCGCCGGTCACGCTCTTCGAGCCGGCGCATACGCGCGCCTGGCCCGGCCTCGGCGCGTATGCCGAAGTGAGCTACGACAAGCTCAATCGCCCGGTGGAAGTGCGCGAGTACGAAGCCGCCGGCAGCCGCGAACTGGTGCGGACGACCGGGTACACCTACGACGCCTGGGGCAACGTCGCCGGTGAAAGCGTCAACGGCTTCGACGGCCCCACGCGCTTTTACTGCTACGACACGCTCAACCGGCTGGCGACGATCCGCAACAATGTATGCGACGATCCTAAAGCCATCTTAGAGTCGTTCGCTTACGACGCCGCCGGGAACCTGGCAAGCTGGACTCAGCACGACCCCGGCGGCGCATCTACGTATACCTTCGCTTACGATGCGTTCAACCGCGTCAGCGCCATCACCGACCCGCTGGGACACACGCGCTACTTCGGCTACGACGCGGCGGGTGAACTGGTCTACGAGACCGATTGGAACGGCGCGCTGACCACCTACCGGCGCATCTATCGCCCCGGCCCCGACTTTGCCACCCGTCTCAACGTCGAGACCTGCCAGCACGCGGCGCCCTTCCCCGGCGACGCCGAAGCGCGCGCACTGGCCGGCGCGGGCTGCGCGCCGGAGACGGCGGTCCGGTCGGGCTACGACGGGTTCGGGCGGCTCCGGTCGGTCGATCACTACGGGATGGAGCGCACCACCTACGCCTACGATATGTGGGACCGGCGCACCGCCGAGCGGCGCACGGTCGGCGACCAGACGCGCATCAGCCAGGTCTACGCCTACGACGGCGCCGGCAACCTCGTCTCGATCACCGGCGCGCTGGGCGAGACTTATAACTTCGGCTACGACGCGCGCGGGAACCTCAGCCAGGCGCAAGACCCGCTGGGCTACACCCAGGGATACACCTACGACGCGCACAATAATTTGATCGTTTACGAAGACACCGCCGCCGGCCAGGTGATCGACCTGTTCTACGACGGGCTAAACCGGCTGGATTGTATGATCTACCGGCAGCCGGGCCAGCCCAGCAGCCGCGAGGCGCGCTGCAACGACCTGGGTTTCGACACGGCCAACCTGGTCGATTTCGACTACGACGCGGCGGGCAACATTATCGAGATACGCCAGTCTGGCGCCAACGGCGCCGCCAGCTATCGCACCCGCTACACCTACCGCGACTTTACCCGGCTGGCGCGCGTCGAGGTTACCGCGCCGGACGAGACCGGCTATGCCGGCTGGCGCTACGACTACGATTACCACGCGACCGGCCTCGTGGTCACCGCCGCGCCGCCCGGCGCCGCCGAGGACGACGGCAGCCAGATCGTCTACCAATACGACCGCGTGGGAAACCTGGTCGGCATCCGCGCGCCGGTCGCGGCAGGCGGCGAAGCTTACAACCTGCGCGCCTGGTACGACGGCAACGGCGCGCGGTGCGGCTACCAGTTGTATCCCGACGGCGCAGCGCCCATCGACTATCAATTCGACGGCGCGCAGTGCGCCGCGCAGCCGGTGGACACCGGGGACGGGACGCTGTTCAACTTCTACACCTACTGGCCTGACGGCAGCCTGCGCACGGTGAACGACGTGCAGTACTTCTACGACCAGTTGGGGCGCCTGAGCCGCGTCGAGCACCCGCAGGCCGGGGCGACGTACTACCTTTACGAAAGCACGGTGGGCGGCGTCGAAGTGTCGATTTTGGAGCCGCTGGCTCCCAACGGCTGCGACGCGCCGGGCGCTGCCGATGCCTGCCGCCAGACCCGCCTGATCTACGACCACGCCGGCGCGCTCGTCGCGCTGGAGCAGCCGCCGGCGGCATACCGGTTCGTCTACGACCCGTCGGGCAGCCGGACCCGCGTAATCGACGGGGCCGGGCGCGCCGTGCTGTGGGCATACGACAGCCTGGGGCAGGTCACCCGCTTCGAGGACCGCACCGGCGCATCGTCCCAGGCCGCCTATACGCCGGACCGCTTTCACCGGCTCGCCGCGCTGACCGACAATCTGGGCGGCGCGCTGGCGCTGCGCTACGACCTGTTTGGCCGCCTCGCCGACGCGACCAACGCGCTCGGCGCCCGGATGACCTATCGCTTCGACGCGCTGCACCGGCTCGTCACGGTGTTCGGCCCGCAGGCCACCGCGCGCCTGGAGACGCCCGGCCTCGACCCGCCGGCGCCCGGCGCGCCCAGCACCGATTGGGTGGAGTACGACGCGCGGGGCAACCCGGTCGCGCGCTGGCGCGGCGGCAGCACTGCGCCGGTCCGGTACACTTACGACAACCTGGGGCGGCTTGCCGGCGTCGCCTACCCGCAGGGTGGAACGTATACGTACACTTACGATATCGCCGGCAACCTTACGCGCATCGAGGCTGCGCCGGAGGTGTACTGGGCGTACCGGTGGCGGCGCGCCTTCGACCGGGACGGCGCGGCGCAGTCGCAGTTGGTCGAAGCGACCGAAGCCGGTCCGGGCAACGTGCGCCGCCAGGTCATCGAGTACGATGCTTTCAACCACCGCACCTGCTTAGCGCTGTACGAGAACGACGCGCCCGTGCTGTACATCAACTACGGCTACAGCCTCGACGGCAAGCTCGAGCACATCGGCGCTTCGCCGAGCGGCTGCGCCGGCGCCGAGCAAGACACGAGCGCCGGTCTGTGCCGGCCCGGCGAGGAGGCGTGCGCCGCGCTCAGCTACGAGCGCCCCGCCGGGCGGCTGGCCGCTATCACCCGCTCGAACGGCGTATGCACCGCCTACACTTACGACGCCGCCGGCAACCTCGACACGCTCCGGCACTTTCGCTGTGCGTCCGGCGAGGTGCTGGCGAGCTACAAGTACGAAGCCTACGACGCGAACGGCGCGCCGCTGCACGTGACCGTCAACGGTTCGCAGACCGTGCTCTACAGCTACGACGGGGCGGGCCGGCTGACCGACGAACGCTGGCTCGACGCCTACGACCAGTTGCAGTACGCGCTGTCGATCACTTACGACGAAGCGGGCAACCGCCGCACCGTGTCGGTTAACGGCGTCGAGAAGACTTACTGCTATGATGGCCTGGGGCAGCGCTTGATCGAGATTCGCGGCGACGGGCTGTGCGCCCCGCGCGACGAATGGCCGGATTGTTCGGGGACGAGCAAGCGCGCGCCGACTCACCCGATCAGCATGCCCGGCGACCGGCAGTACGCTTACGACGCGGCGGGCCGGGTGTGCCTGCGCATCGACGCCGCGCCCGGCGGCCCGGCGTCCGGCGAGTACGCTTACAACGACGCCGGGCAGATCACCCAGGTGTCGCACGGCGACCGCTACACCTTCCTGTACTATGACCCACTCGGCCAGGTCGAATCGATTGACACCGCCGGGACGGCGTCTTTCTGGTACGACGGCGGCGATATCCTGCGCGTCCGGGATGACCGCACCGCCCGCTACCTGGTCGGGCCGCACGGGGAGCCGCCGCTGTGGACCATCACCGAGGAGGCCGAAAGCGGCGCGCGCCGGGTCGAATGGCTGCTGTACGACGGCCTGGGGTCGGTGCGCCTGCTGGTCGATGCCGGGGGCTACCCGGCGCCGGGCGGCGCGTTCGACTACAACGCCTTCGGCGAAGCGGTCGGCGGCGATGCGCTATCCTGGGGGCCGCGCTATCAGGGCGCGCCGGCCGGCCTGATGACCGGCGTCGATTACTATCTCCTCGATGCGCGCGTCTACGATCCGGCTGCCGGGCGCTACCTACAGCCCGGCGCCTCCGACACGGCCAACCAGCGCTACGCCTTCGCCGGCAACCATCCCACGCCGCACCATCCTTTGATCGAACTGCCGGCGTACCCGTCGCCGCGCCCGCCGTCCGTCCCGGCGGTGAGCGCCGGGCTGCTGGGATTGGACGCGCCCCTGCCGCCGGTCGATGCGGCGCTGGGCGCGCTGCCCGCCGCCGAACCGGAACTTACACGCGCCCGCGCCGGCGTCTTGAGCGTGGTCGCGCAGCACTGGAATCGCAACGGGGCGCGCTGGCTGGACCTCCCGCCGGCGCTCGCCATCGGGCGCGGCGCATCGCCGGCTTGGACGGTCCGGGCGGCGCTCACGGTCAAGCCGGACCTGGCCGCGCAGTTGGACGAGGCGCGCGGGATCATGACGCCCTTCACCTGGCCGGCGCCGGCCGACTGGCGCGGTCCCGGCGCGGCGCGCCCGGATTACGGCGCCATGCCGTCTGCGCCTGATCCGATTGACCTGAGCATCGAAACGCGCGTTTCAGGCCTGGTCGATCTGTTGAACCGCCGGCCCGACGCCTGGCCCACCCTGTCGGACGTGATCGCGGCGCTGGCGGCGCAGACGCCCGGCGGGCTGCCCGAACTGCCCGATGACGCCCGCCGGGTCGCGCGGTGGCTGGGCGCAGCGTGGCCGGATGCGCCGCACGAGCCGCACGAGCCGGCGACGTTTGCGCTGCCCGATATCGAACCCTGATCCAGGCGCAAGAACGAGGCTGATACCTTGAATATGGACTCTTGTTGTCTGAACCTCACCCCCCTCTGTCCCCCCTCGCCACGCCGTGGCGAGGGGGGAGGACGCGCGCAGCGCGGCGGGGGGTGAGGTCAACATTCAAAGCATCAGCATTGATTTTGCACTACGCTCAATCGCATATCGGTCAGGGGCTTCGCCCCCGAACCCCCACAAGGGGCCGACGGCCCCTTGACCCCATGCACATCAACTTAAGCGCTTTTTTCCCCCTCTCCCCCGACCCCTCTCCCTCAAGGGGCGAGGGGAGTCAGACTCGTGCTAG
>JAFGMM010000199.1 GCA_016927535.1 Anaerolineae bacterium | reverse complement strand
GAGTTATTGAACCTGTCGCCAGAGGTCTATCGCACCCTGGTTTCTGAAATTCCGAAATCTATGGTTTCATTACGCGAATGATGAGGGTTTTTCCCTTTATTCGTGTGTATTCGTGTCTGTTCGTGGTTCGATCCTCCCCTGCTTTTCTGCCTGGAACCGTTTTTAGTTCTAGAATCGAGTAGCTGTCTATGCGTATTTTTGTCGCCACCGGCATCTTTCATCCCGAACCGGGCGGCCCTGCCACCTACTTGTATCGTTTCTTGCCCGAACTCATCGAGCGGGGGCATGAGGTCCGTGTGCTCACCTTCAGCGACGACGAGGTCTCCGACGCGAATTATCCTTATCCGGTACGGCGCATTGTACGGCGCGGCGTGTCGGCGCCCATGCGCTATTTCCGGTATGCGCGCGCCGCGGCTCCCCTGGAAGCGTGGAGCGACCTGGTATTTGTTCATGACCTGACTATTACCTTTCCGTACATGCGCCCGCGCGTGTACAAGGTGGTGGGCGATATCGCCTGGGAGCGCGCCATCAATAAAGGTTGGATCGACCCGCACACCGATATCGACACCTTCCAGACCATGCGTCACAACCCTTTTGTTATGTGGCTCAGGTGGTTCCGCGCCCAGAAAGTGCGGCGCGCCGCGTGCGTGATCGTGCCCAGCAAGTACCTGGCCGACATGGTGACCGGGTGGGGTGCGCTGCGCGAGCGCGTCAAAGTGATCTATAACGCGCTGGGAGCCATGCCGATTCTTCCTGACTTGGCGGCGGCGCGCGTGCAGTTAGGGCTGCCGCCGGGCGAAAAGCTGTTCTTTACGGCGGCGCGGCTGGCGCCGTGGAAGGGCATCGACTACCTGATTGAAGCGATGACCGGCGTCGAAGGCGCGCACCTGCTCATCGCCGGCGATGGGCCGGAGCTGGAGCGGCTGCGCGCGCTGGCGGAGGCGCTGCGGGCGCGGGTAACCTTCTTGGGGCGCATCTCGCGCGACCAAGTGGCGCTGTACATGCGTGCGGCGGATTACTTTGTGCTCTATTCCGGCTACGAAGGCCTGCCGCACGTGCTGCTTGAGTCGCTCAAGGTCGGCACGCCGGTAATTGCCAGCAGCAAGGGCGGCATCCCCGAAGTGATCCGGCATGACGTGAACGGCCTGCTGGTGCGCTGGGCCGACATACCCGCCCTGGCCCGGACGCTGCGGCGCGCTATCGAAGAGCCGGGGCTGCGGGCGCGCCTGGCGCACTCCAACGGCAGCGCCGCGCTCGGCGATACGGTGGACTTCGAGCGCTTCGCGTGGCCGAAGCTGGTCGATGAAACTATCACGACCCTCGAAGAAGCGGCGGCGCAAAAATAGAATTACGCGCCTCAACCTCCGGTAGCATTGCAAAGTAGCGTAGGGGTGGGTTTCGCGCTGCGCAGCCCGCCCCTGCGCTATTTTGCCGCTGTCTGACATCTTGCCAAGCCGTAAAATCGTGGTATAAATGCTTCTTCGTGAAAATATTCTATGAAGAAATATTTTATATTGAAACGGTAGGCCGACTTTGAACATCTCCAAACAGACCCTATCCGGTGAGGTGGCGCATAAATTCCTTACCATTTATCGCTTCTTGCGCCGGTATTCGCGCCGGATAACCGACCAGGGCATCCGGCCCCGGCAGTTTGCCGTGCTGCGCTTTCTGCTGGAGCGCGGCTCGGCGACGGTCGGCGAGATCACGGACTATCTTTACACCAGCGCCGGCGCCGCCTCGACCCTCATTTCGCAGCTTGAGGAAGCCGGCTATGTTTGCCGCACCCGCTCCGCAGCCGACAGCCGGGTAGTCAACGTCGAGTTGACCGCCGCCGGACAATCGACCGCCGAGAACGTGATGCCGGGCGGGATTCTGCTCCTCCGGCAGCGCCTGGGCGCGCTCTCCGAGGACCGGCTCCGGCTTATCGACGAGGCGTTAGGTGAGATCATGCAGCTTATGGAGGTCGTGGACGAGGAATGACCGCGCTCAGACGAATGATGTGTTACATGCGCCCTTACCGGTGGGTTGTCGCTATCGGCGTCATCACCGTGATCCTGGCGGTGATCATGGAACTGGTCGTACCCCGGATGCTCCAGTTCGTCGTTGACGGCGGCATCGAGCCTGGCAATATGGATGTCGTCGTCCAGGGCGTGCTGGTGATGTTCGGCGCGACGGTGATCGGCGCGGTGACCACGTTGGGCCAGGGCGTCTGCCGTGCGATGCTTTCGCAGGGGATGGCGTTCGACATGCGCAACGATCTTTTCGATCACATCCAATCGCTCTCCTTCGCCGACCTGGACCACCTCCAGACCGGCCAATTGATGACCCGGCTCTCCAGCGATATCGATGTGGTGCGCATGTTTTCTAGCTCCGGCCTGGCGCTGATCCTGCGCGCCGTGCTGATGATCGCCGGCAGCGTGGTCATGATCGTGCTGATCGATTGGCAGCTTTCCCTGGTGATGCTCGGGTTTCTCGCCGTCGCTGCCGCCGTCATCTGGGGGTTTATGCGGGTCGCCCAACCCCTTTTCATCATCGTGCAGCAGAAGCTCGCCGCGCTCAATACCGTCGTGCAGGAGAACCTGGCCGGCGCCCAGGTAGTCAAGGCGTTTGTACGCGAGCCGTTTGAGGTTGCGCGCTTTGGGGAAAGCAATGTCGCCTACATGGACCAGACCGTCAGGGTCGGGAAACTGATGGCGCTGGTAATGCCGGTTCTTACTTTGTTGACCAACGCCGGCACCGTGGCGATTATCTGGCTGGGCGGTCTAGATGTGATCGGCGGGCGGCTTTCGATGGGCGAGTTGATCGCTTTCAATAACTACCTGATGATCGGCATGGCGCCGCTGCTGCTGCTGGGCAACATGCTGACGGCGGCGTCGCGCGCCGAGGCGTCGGCGGCCCGTGTTCTGGAACTGATGGACACCAAGCCGCGCATCCGGCCCGACCCCGCGCCGCGCCGACCGGACCGGCTCAAAGGGCACGTGGCCTTTGAAAACGTGTCGTTTCATTATGATGCCGGCGGCGAAAACGGCACGGAAGCGGTCGAACGGCGCGCGGTCCTGAACGGCGTGAGCTTCGCGGTCGAGCCGGGCCAGCAGGTCGCGCTGCTCGGTATGACCGGCTCCGGCAAGAGCACGCTGGTTCACCTGGTCAGCCGCTTTTACGATGTCACCGGCGGGCGCATTTTGATCGACGGCGTGGATATCCGGTCGTGGGACCTGAACACGCTGCGCTCGCAAATCGGGGTGGTCTTGCAGCAGACCACGCTCTTTAGCGGCACGGTGCGCGAGAATATCGCGTATGGCCGGCCCGGCGCGCCGCTGGAGGCGGTCATCGCCGCCGCGAAGATCGCCCAGGCGCACGACTTCATCATAGCGATGCCAGACGGCTATGACAGTTGGGTCGAGGCGCGCGGCGCAAACCTATCGGGCGGCCAGAAGCAGCGCATCGCAATCGCCCGCGCGCTGCTGGTCGCGCCGGGTATTTTGATCCTGGACGACAGCACAAGCTCGGTTGACCTGGAGACCGAAATCCAGATTCAAGAGGCGATGGACGAATTGAGGGCCGGCACTACGACCTTTGTCGTGGCTCAGCGCATCAACAGCGTCCTGAACGCGGACCAGATCATGGTGTTAGACGCCGGGAAGATCATTGCCCAGGGCACGCACCGCGAGCTTTTGCGAATCAGCCCGGTCTATCAAGAAATTTGCCGGTCCCAGTTTGGGATCGAGAATTGGGATATGGCGGCGCTATGACAGCTTCAAGCAGTGAAAAACCCCGTGTTCGGCTCGGGTATGGCGGCGGCAACCTGACGGGTGAGAGCGCCCGCGACGCCCGTTCGATTGTGCGGCGTCTTTTGGGCTATCTCAAACCCTTCGGGCGGCGGCTGGCGGTCGTCGCCGTGCTGGTCGTCATCAGCACGCTGCTTCGCTTGATCGGCCCGGCGCTGTTGAGCGTCGCCATCGACAAGTACATCCGGTCGGGCGACGCGGCAGGCCTGGCCGGTACGGCGCTGCTGATGTTCGCCGCCTACCTGGGCGGCGGGCTGGCCGGAATTTTCCAGGGCGTGATGATGGTGAGCATCGGGCAGCGCTTCGTCGCGGCGATCCGCGCGCAGTTGTTCGATCACATCCAGGCGCTTTCGATGGCCTACCACGACCACCACAAAGCCGGCGACCTGATGAGCCGCGTCACGAACGACACCGACGCCATCAACCAGGCGCTCTCTAACGGCCTGATCGAATTCACCGGCAACGTTTTGATGCTGGGCGGTATCATGGTCTCGATGTTCCTCCTAAACTGGCAGTTGGCGATTGGCACACTGATTATCCTGCCGCTGATGCTTTACATCACCGGGCTGGTCACCCGGTACAGCCGGAAAGCCTTCCGCGATGTCCAGCGCAACCTGGGCGCCCTCAACGCGGTGATGGAGGAGAACATCGCCGGCATCCGGGTCGTCAAGGCCTTCGCGCGGGAGGCCGACACCGCCGCGCAGTTCGTCGCCGCCAATGCCGTCTACCGGCAGGCCGGCGTCCGGGCCGACATCATTACGGCGGCGCTGGGGCCGATGTTCACGACCATGAGCACTCTCACCATCGCCGCGACCGCGCTGCTGGGCGGGTGGCTCGCCATACAGGGCGCCGTCCGGGTCGGCGTGATCGCCGCGTTCGTCGTGTATATCATGACCTTCTTCCGGCCCATGCGCGCCATCGCCATGCTCTACAACCAGTTGCAATCCGCGCTGGCCGGGGCCGAGCGCATCTTTGCCGTGTTGGACGCCGCGCCGTCGGTGCAGGATAGGCCGGGCGCGGAGCCGCTGCCCCAGGTCGCCGGCGCGGTGAAGTTCGACCGGGTAGGCTTTGAATACGAGCCGGGTAAACCCGTCCTGGTCGATGTCAGTCTGAAGGCCAGGCCGGGCCAGACTATCGCGCTGGTCGGGCCGACCGGCGCGGGCAAGACGACCATCATCAATCTCTTGAGCCGCTTCTACGACGTGAGCGCGGGCGCCATCTACATCGACGGGCGCGACATCCGGGAGGTGCAGCAGACGACGATCCGGAGGCAGTTGGGCATTGTCTTGCAGGATACGTTTCTGTTCTCCACTACGGTTATGGAGAACATCCGGTATGGGCGGCTGGACGCCGGCGACGATGAAGTCATCGCAGCGGCCCGGCTCGCCAACGCCGACCGGTTTATCCGGCACTTGCCGAAGGGATACCAGACCGAAGTCTCCGAGCAGGGCAACAACTTCAGCCAGGGGCAGCGCCAACTGCTGGCAATCGCGCGCGCGGTGCTGGCAGACCCGCGCATCCTCATCCTGGACGAGGCGACCAGCAGCGTCGATACCCGCACCGAAATTCAGATTCAACAAGCGCTGCTGCGTTTGATGGCGGGGCGCACGGCGTTCGTCATCGCGCACCGGCTGAGCACCATCCGCAACGCCGACCAGGTGCTCGTCATCAACGACCACCGCATCATCGAGCGGGGCACTCACGAGGAACTGCTGGCCCGGCGCGGCTTCTACCACCACCTGTATATGAGCCAGTTCCGGCGCGTGGAGATGCTGGCGCCCACCGATTAGGCGGGGCGGACGAGCCGCCGGCTTGCCCGCCCCTACCTGCCTGTCGAGGCGTCCTGCCGGGACGCCCCTTTCTTTTTAAGTGAAGAAACTAATAGTTGATGTCTACGGCTTTGCCCTTCGCTGCCGACTCGACAATGGCATCGCAGATCACGGCGTTGCGGTAGCCGTCTTCAAAGGTCGCGCCGTAGGGCGCTACATCGCCGTTCTTCACAATGGCGCTGAAGAAGTGATGGAACTCGTGCACAAAGCTGTGCTCCCACCCGATCATGTGACCGTGCGGCCACCAGTTGCCCCAATACGGATGATACCCTTCGCTGATGAGGACGTTGTGGAAGCCGCGCGCCTCTTTTGGTTCGTCGCCGGCCCAGAACACCTCTAGCTCATTCAGGCGCTCCAGGTTGAAGTGGATCGAGCCTTTTTCGCCGTTGATCTCGAACGAGTTGAAGTTCTTGCGGCCCTGGCAGAAGCGCGACGCCTCCAGGGTGCCGAGCGCGCCGCCCTCGAACTCCACCAGTGCGACAAAGCCGTCGTCCACGTCCGAGGGGACCATTTTGCCGGAGCCGTCGCCGGCCGGTCGCGCGCCGATCCAGTTTTGGGTCATGCCCATCACTTTCTTCGGCTCGCCCACCAGGAAGCGCGCCAGGTCGATGATGTGCGCGCCCAGGTCGCCCAGCGCGCCGCTCCCGGCGATGGCTTTCTGGAAGCGCCAGCTTGTGGGCATCTTGGGATCCATGCCCCACTCTTGCAAATAGACCGCGCGCCAGTGATAAATCTTGCCCAGCGCGCCGCTTTCGATGAACTTGCGCGCCTGGACAATCGCCGGCACAAAGCGGTAGTTGAACGCCACCATGTGCTTAACGCCGGCTTTCACCACCGCGTCGAGCATCCCTTTGGCTTCCTCGGCAGTGCGGGCCAGCGGCTTTTCGCAGAAGACATGCTTGCCGGCGGCAGCGGCGGCGATGCACGGCTCGGCGTGCGCGTCGTTGGGACCGCCGTTGTCGAAGACCTGCACCGCGTCGTTTCCGAGCATCGCGCGCCAGTCGGTGTAGGCATTCTCGTAGCCGTAGCGCTTGGCGGCCTCTTTTACGCCTTCTTCGCTGCGCCCACAGATGCCGACCAGCTTCGGGATGGCGACCGGCGGGTACATCATGTACGGCAGCTTCTTAAAGGCGTTGGTGTGTGCCTTACCCATGAAAGCGTAGCCGAGCATCCCGATGCCGATTTCCGGCGCTTCGCCTGCGGCTTTGGGGCCGGCCATGCTGGTGAATCCGACTTCTTCGCTCATGTCATCTCCTTCGCTTTGCGGCTATTTCTCGGAGGCAAACGCAGCATCGAACGCCACGTCCGACGGGACCAAATCCAGCTTGCGCACCAATTGCAGCGCTTCGGGCGCGCCCTGCTCGCGGTTCATGCCGCTGTCTTCCCATTCGACCGAGAGTGGGCCGGCATAGCCGACCGCGTTGAGCGCACGGAAGACGCGCTCGAAGGGCACGCCGCCGCGCCCCGGCGACACAAAGTCCCAGCCGCGCTTGGGGTTGCCAAAGGGCAGGTGCGAGGCCAGGACGCCGTTGCGCCCGTTGAACACGCGCACCGACTCTTTGACGTGCATGTGGTAGATGCGGTCGCCGAACTCGTAGACGAATTCTACCGGGTCTACCATCTGCCAGTAGAGATGGCTGGGGTCGAAGTTGACGCCGAAGCCTTCGCGCCGCCCGATGGCCTCCAGGGCGCGCTGCGTGGTCCAGAAGTCATAAGCGATCTCGGAGGGGTGCACCTCCAGCGCGAACTTGACGCCCACTGCGTCGAACACGTCGATGATCGGGTTCCAGCGGTCGGCGAAATCCTTGTAGCCGTCTTCGATCATCTGCGGCGGCACCGGCGGGAAGCCGGCCAGTACATGCCAGATTTTGGAACCGGTGAAGCCGTTGACCACCTTCACGCCGAACTTGGCGGCGGCGCGGGCGGTGTTCTTCACCTCCTCGGCGGCGCGCTGCCGGACGCCTTCGGGGTCGCCGTCGCCCCAGATGCGCGCCGGCACGATGCCCTTGTGACGTTCGTCGATGGGATGGTCGCAGACGCACTGGCCGATCAAGTGCGTGCTGATGGCGAAGCATTTGAGGCCGTGCTTTTCCAAAATATCCCAACGGCTCTTGACGTAGCTATCATCCTCCAGCGCTTTATCGACCTCGAAGTGGTCGCCCCAGCAGGCAAGCTCCAGACCATCGTAGCCAAAGCTTGCAGCTTTTTCGGCCATCACTTCAAGCGGCAGATCGGCCCACTGGCCGGTAAAAAGTGTAACAGGTCGTGGCATGATTTTATTTCTCCTTTACGTGTGGCGTCGGCTCACAGCGGCAGGGTCCAGGGGCAAGTCAGCACTCAAATCATCCTTCTCCCTGCCGGTCTCAGCTGCGCCGGGGGTAGAGAAAAGATGTTTGAGCGATCTTGCAGCGTCAGGAATGCTCTCCAGATTGTACCTTTCTGCCGGGCTATTGCAAGACTTCGATCTTGGGGGGTGTACGAATAACCTGTAAATGTGCAAAAAAATTTTTCCACCGCAGAGGCGCAGAGAACACAGAGCCTCGTAGAGCTTTTTCTTTCTCTCTTACCTCTACGCCCTCTGAGCCTCTGAGGTGAAATATCTTCTTGATCCTCGGACTTTGCGCAAGCCCCGTTTTGGGGCGGCGCTTTCCAGCGCGCTTCCAGGCGCTCCGGGAACCGGTACAGGGTGTTTATTACGGCGCCCAGTGGACAAGCCCGGTCAGGCGCGGGTCTGCCAAATCGGGATGATCGGGCATCACGCGCACCGCCATACCGCGCGCGCCGCTGGTATCGTACTTGAGCGGCGTCGCAAAGACGTAGCGCGTTTCTTCCGATTTGCCGGTGTACTGCATCTGGATGGCATCGCCCGACGCGATATCTCCATTGGTGTCCAGCGGGCCGTGGTAAAGCTCTACGTCCACATCGTCAGGGGTGAGCGCGCCCAGTTCTACCGTCGCCTTGATCTCGATCTCATCGCCCACGGTGATTTGCATGTCGTCCGGCGTATCTACGCGCACAACCCGGACGTTGGGCCACGCGCCCCGCACGCGCTCCAGCCATGCCGCCAGTGCCTTCCCACGAGAGAAGTCGGGCTGGGTGAGCGTCCGGTAATGGTCGCGCGACGGGATGTAGAATTGGTTGGTGTATTCGTGCAGCATGCGGTGCGTGTTGAAGTAGGGCGCGAGCATAGTCAGCGCGTTCTTCATCTTGGCGATCCATTCGCGCGGCAAGCCATCGCGTCCCCGGTTGTAGAACATCGGGATGATATCGTTTTCCAGCAGATTGTAGAGCGCACGTGATTCGATATGGTCCTGTTCGTTGGCGTCCTGGTATTCTTCGCCGGCGCCGATAGACCAGCCCACATCGGGGTCATATGCTTCGGCCCACCAGCCGTCCGGGATGCTGGCGTTCAGCCCGCCGTTGTAGACAACCTTCATGCCGCTGGTGCCGCTGGCCTCGCGCGGGCGGCGCGGCGTGTTAAGCCATACGTCGCAGCCCTGCACCATATAGCGCGCGATCACCATATCGTAGTTTTCCAGGAAGACGATGGCATGGCGGTATTCGGGTTGGCTGGCAAAGTGCACGATGGTGCGGATCAGGTCTTTACCGGCGCCGTCTTGCGGGTGCGCTTTGCCGGCGAAGATGAACTGTACGGGCCGGTCCGGGTCGCTTAGCAGGCGCTTGAGCCGGTCTGGGTCACGCAAGAGCAGGGTAGCGCGTTTGTAGGTAGCGAAGCGCCGCGCAAACCCGATGGTCAGCGCGTCGGGATTCAGTACCTCGTCGGCGTTCAGCAGTTCGGAGGTGGGCGCGCCGCGCGCCTCCAATTGGGCGCGCAGCCGCTGCCGTGCCAGCCCCACCAGGCGCTCGCGGCGGCGTTCGTGCGTGCGCCACAGTTCCCCGTCCGGGATGCGTTCGGCGTCGCGCCAGACGGCCGAGTTGTTCGGTTCGTCGCGCCAGTTTGGATCGAGGTAGCGGTCGAACAGCGTCGCCATGTCGCGCGATATCCACGACGCGACGTGAATACCGTTAGTGATGGCGTCGATGGGTACTTCGTGTTGGGGCAGTTGCGGGAACATCCACTGCCATATCCGGCGCGAGACCACGCCGTGCAACTGCGCCACACCGTTAGCGTGGCGCGAGAGATTGATCGCCAGCACCGACAGCGCGAACATCTCGCCCTGGCCCGGCACATTCTCGCGCCCCAGGTTTAAGAATTCATCGCGCGATAGGCCAAGCTCGTTGTAGTAGCCGCCGAAATAAGCGTCCATCGCCTCGAACGAGAAGCGCTCGATGCCGGCCGGCACCGGGGTATGCACCGTGAAGACGGTGCCGGCGCGCGCGACCTCTTTCGCTTCGCGGAAGCTCAGCCCGTTCTCTTTCATCAAGACGCGGATGCGCTCCAAACCCAGAAAGGCCGAGTGCCCT
Organism: Anaerolineae bacterium; assembly: GCA_016927535.1. Classification (GTDB taxonomy): domain Bacteria; phylum Chloroflexota; class Anaerolineae; order Aggregatilineales; family JAFGMM01; genus JAFGMM01. Next base: position 7,943 of record JAFGMM010000199.1, on the reverse strand, counting down.
TCGTTCATGTGGCACACGACCGGGCGCATCTCCAGCACCTCCAGCGCGCGGATGCCGCCGATGCCGAGCAGGATTTCCTGGCGCAGGCGCATGTCGCGGTCGCCGCCGTACAGCCGGTCGCTGATATCGCGGTCGTAGGGCTGGTTCTGTGGGAGATTGGTGTCCATCAAGATGACCGGCACGCGCCCTGCCTGCACGCGCCAGAGCTGCGCGCAAAGCTCACGGCCCGGCAGGCTGACGCGGATGGTGGCGGGTTTGCCCTCCCCATCGCGCACCAGCGTGACCGGGAGATTGGGAAAATCGTTGATCGGGTAGGATTCCTGCTGCCAGCCGTCGGCGTTGAGATATTGGTGGAAGTAGCCCTCCTGGTACAGGATGCCCACGCCCACCAGCGGCACGCCCAGGTCCGAGGCCGACTTCACGTGGTCGCCGGCGAGGACGCCCAGGCCGCCCGAATAACTGCGCAAGCATTCGGTGAGGCCGAACTCCGGCGAGAAATACGCGATGTACGGCGCGGCGTAGTCCTGGTAAGTTCGCCCGTACCAGGTGTCGGCGGTGTTGTCCATGTACCCTCGGAACTGCCCGTACACCCGGTCGAGCAAGGCCATGAAGGCTTTATCGTCTGCAAGTTCTTGCAACTGGCGTTGGTTGATTAGCCCCAGCATCCAGACCGGGTTATGGCTGGTGTTCTCCCACAGGTCGCGGTCCATACGCCGGAAAAGCTCGATGGCGTCCTGGTCCCAAGCCCAGTACATGTTATAGGCCAGCTCGCGCAGGCGCTCGAGCGCCGGCGGCAGGGCCGGGATCACGTCCACTTTTGCGTTGGGTCGAATCATGGTGATTGATCTCCTGGCTCGTTGACTAATTAGGGTAGACGCGGAGCAATCGCGTCCGGGTCAAGCATAGACAGGGCGTGTGTTGGTGTCAAGCGGCGAGTGAAAGCAGAAAACCTAGCGCTGTAGGTGGGTTTTGTAGTACTCCACAATCCGGTTTTCCAGAGCTTTTCCGAGCCACCAATTAATGCCGATGCCACCGCCGATGGCGGCAAAAAATCCCAGGGTGCAGATGGTCGTGGCAGCGCTCTCAGAGGTGTTGGCGACAATCGCACCGACGATAAGCAAAATCACCGCAATCGCTACAGCGCCGACGATGCTCCACAGCCAGGTGTCGCGTTTTTCTTTTTTGAGACATTCGGGGTGGGCCGGGAAGGGGATCGTAAGACTTGCGCCTTCGTAACGGACGCCACTGCCGGGCATGACGGTTGTCTTGGTTTTGCTAGTGGTATGTTGTTCGACATTGGATGTCGGCTTGCCGCAAAATATGCAGTAAGGATCGATTCTGACTTGATGCGTCGATTGGTGGGATTGCGACCTGTACGACATGCAAATCACCCCTTTTTTGCCGGATAGAGTAAATGGTAAACTTATAGGATCACAATCATGAGCTGTGGACAGTGTGATTGTGCGGTTTATCACCTGTGAGCATTATAGTTGTAAAGCTTTCTTGGGTCAAGGTTGCATCGAGAATATTACTATGAAACAAACAAGGCGAAGTTAAATCCGCCTTGCGATCTATTGTTGGCGATGCTAGCCGGCCCGCCGGCCTCCCAGCAGACGCCGGGTCTGCCGCAGCAGGTCCATGTCGATGCGGTCGCTGAGCAAATAGCCGTGGCGCAGTTCGCCGGGTAGATAATCGAGCGTGGTCACGGCAATCGCCGGCGCGCGCACGCTGATCTCGGCGGCGGGGTAGGTGAACACGATGAACGCATCAATCGGTACATTTTGCAATTGGTGGCTTGCCAGGTACTCGCGCATCACGTCTAATTCCTGGATGATCTCGCGTGTGGGGCTGCGCTTCCAGCTTTGGAAATCGCGCCCGGCGATACGCTTGAGCCAAGTCTCGTTTTCGCAGCGGAAGATGCCGGGTTCATTGATCAGTTTCAGCACCATCACGCCGCCAGGCCCCACGACTACGGCGTCCGGCTTGACGACCAGGTTCGCCTGCATACTATGATCGCGCAGCAGCAGGTGACGCGAATCCAGCACTGATACGAGCGTCTGGGCCAGCCGCGCGCCGAGCGGGTCGGTGGTGGGGGTGCGCATCCCGCGCACGAAGTTCACCGCCCCGACCACGACCAGGACTGCCCCCAGGATGATCGCGCCGACCACGAGAAGATTTTGCACTGCGCCGCCGCCGAACACATTCAGAACGGCGATTACGAGGCCGATGAGCATCAGCAGCACCCCGGAGAGGGTGAGGAAGAAACCGCTAACCTTGCGGCGCACGGCGAGCCGCGCGCTGGTCTGGTTAAAGCTATCGGTTGTATCTTGCATGGTCCCCCCTGCTACGACTTACTACGGCGCTTTTTAATCACTTCGTCAAAGAGCGCGTGCAGTTCCATCACACCCGGCAAGGGCTTGTAGAGGAACTTGTCCGCGCCGGCTGTCGCAATAATCTCATCTTCTTCAGTTTGTTTGAGCCGGTAGGCGGTAATCATCACAATACCGATCTTGCCCAGCTTGTTGCTCTTGCGCAGCCGCGCGCCGACGTCCGGGCCGCTGATATCGCCGGGCAGCCGGATATCGAGAATCGCAAGTTCGGGTAGCTCGCCGCTGCTGCGCCCGGCGTCTACTGCGTCGATCCATTCGACGGCATCCTGCCCGTTGAAAAAGTGGATGTGTTTAACGTTCCACAAGTCGAACATTGCGACCATCACTTCGTAGATTTCGGCTTCGTCTTCGACAATCATCCAGGTAGCCACTGTCATCTCTCCTGGCGGGGGAATAGGCGCTATATCCTCAATGATAAAGCCGATGGTCCCGATGGTCAAAAAAGCCGCGTTGTGTGCTGCGCGCTGCGATGGGGATGGTCCGGGCGCTGTAGGCGTAGATCGTCTAGCCGGCCCCTGGCGCTGGGGTCGGGGTTGGCGTCGGCGTCGGCGTCGGCTGCCCGCCGACCCAGCCCAGGATGCGTACCTGTCCCTTCAGTGTGCCGGTGAGGTTGCGCACCCCGTAGCCCAGGTAAGTCGCAACGTACAGGTCGAGCCGCCCGTCGATGCGCGGGTTGATCCCGGCGAACGCCACCCACTCGCCATCCGGCGACCACACGGGGTCACAGAACGAGGGCGGCGGGTTGGCGCCGCGCAGCACTTCGCCGCCGGCATCGAGCAGCGTGATCCCATAAAGGCATTGGCCCCGCCGGCCGCCCACCGCTACCTGGTCCGGGTCTCGGGACGACCAGTCGCCGGCGAAGCCGAAGCGCGGAAAGTTAAACTCGCTGGTGCGCGCCAGTTCTTCGCCGCTCAGCGCCATAATCACCAGGTCGGAGGTGTTAATGAATCCCTCGTCGCTCTGCGTGGTGGTGATCTGCTGGAAGATCACCTTGGAGCCGTCGCGCGACCACGCCGGGTTAAGGTTAAGCTCGGTCTCCGCGCCGGTGGGTTGGGTGATCTCGTGCGCGACGCCGCTCAGATCCGCCGTCCACAGCGAGATGCGCGCGTCGCTGATGGGGTTGCCCACGCTGAAGCCGATCAGGTCTTCGGTGATCCAGGCCGGCGGCCCGCTGATCGGTTGGTCCGAGAGACGGCGTACCTCGTGCGGCGGCTCGGTCTGGATGATGTACAGTTGGCCGCTCGTAGGCGTGATGGTCGTCTCGTCGCGGCAGGTGCCCTCGGCGGCGGGTTCCCAGGTTGAGCACTGCGCGCGGTCCGAGATGAACGCGATCCACTTACCGTCCGGCGACCAGCGCGGCCACAGGTCGAAAGCGCCGTCCTGGGTCAGGTTGGTAAAGCCCAGGCCGTGGGCCTGCACCATGTAGATGTCCACATCGTAGCCGCCCGCCATCGCCATCGCCAGGCGCGTGCTGTCCGGCGACCACTGCGGCATATCGACAAACCCGGCCTGGCTCAGGCTGTCGGTCGCCAGGACGCGCGTGCTCACGCCGATATTCATATCGAGCACGTACACGCCGGGCGCTTCGTCGTCACCGTAGAAGTAGGCCAGCTTGGTCATGTCCGGCGACCAGTAGACGTTGCCCTCCACGCTGGGCGGCAGGTCAATTACCTTGACCGGCACGCCGTAATCCAGCGGAAACAGGTAGATGGTGGTCGGTTGTGTCCCGATGGTGGGACGACCGTAAAGCGATTCCGACTCGTTGTTGTGCGCAAACGAAAGCTGCACCCGGCCCAACAGCCGTTGCACGCCCGGATCGATTTCGAACTGGCTGACGTTGTAGCCGTAAGAAGGCGGCGTAGCCCAGCCGGTCGGCGTGACGGTGGGGGTGTCGGTGGGCGTGGGCGTGATGGTGGGCGTGGGGGTGTCGGTGGGCGTGGGCGTGACGGTCGGCGTATCGGTGGGCGTGTTGGTCGCCGCGAGCGTGTTGGTTACGTCAGGCGTTGGGGTAGAGGTGGGCGTCGGGTTGCACGCAGCCAGCGCCAACGCCAGGCATAAGGTGAGTAAATAAAACTGCTTCGAGGTCATGCAGGTTATCGTATCGCACCCGGCGCGCGCGCGCCACAATCCGCGCGATTTTCTTATACTTGCTTTGCTTACTTTCTTACTCCAGCTTGCGCTTTGCCAGTGCGCTCCAAGCCGTATCGCGCGCCTCCTCCCACAGCGCATAATAGACTTCGCGCGCAGCGTCCGGCTCGCCGTTGAGTTCGCGCCAGCGTCCCAGCAGGTAGCGCGTCTCGTAGCGGAACGCCGGCTCGGTGTCGGCTTCCGGCAGGTTCAGCAGCGCTTCTAGATGCGGCCATGCGGCGGTCAAGTCGCCGCGCTCCAGCATGGCGTTTTGCAGCGCGGCAAGCTGTGCCCGGTCGGAAGCCGTGGGATGGGGGTACCCCCGCCCATCGGCGCCGGCCGGTGCTAATGCAGCGGAAGGTTCAAGCGGCGCATAGACGGCGGCCTCCGGCAGCCAGCTATAATGGTAGGCGACCATCGCCAGTGCGCCCAGGTTGTTAGACACGGTGATCTGCTCCGGCGCAGCCTCCAGCGCCGCGCGCAGCGCCTCCACCGTCCGGCAGTCGGTGACGAAGCCGGGACCGGGCAGCAGGTTGTCGAAGCGTTTGCCGCCCTCTTTGAGTTTGATCACGCGCAGCGTCAGCGCCTCGCCGCGTGCGTTGTCAAGACACCGCGCGCCCAGCGGGTCGCGCATCGCCGTAATGATGTAGGCTTCGTCGGCGCCGTCGCCGTCGATATCGTGCAGCCATATGTTCATCGACGTAGCTCGCTTGTTCACCGCCACGCGGACGGCCTGGATGCTGCCGTCGGGCTGCGCGTCGAAAAGCCAGATGAACGGGAAATCGGTCTGGGTGAGCACGAGCGCCTCCGGGTCGGGGTCGGCGTCGATGTTCCACGCTTCGTAATCCAGCAGCGGGATGCCGGCCGCGCTGAGCTGCGCGTCCAGCGGCGAACTGGTGTTCCAGCCGCCGGCGGCGATGCGCCGCTGGATGATCTCCTGTCCCCGGCAGACGCGCGGCGCGGCCAATTGGCCGTATACCGCCGGCGCTTTCAGGTCATAGGCGGCTTCGGCTGTGACCGCGTAATGCGCCGCCACCGTGCACGCAGTGTAGGGTGTTGCGCCGTCGTGGTAGCCGTTCAAGAAAGCATCGACCAGCCCGGCCATGAAAGGCGAGCCGGCGCGCGCCGTCATCATATCGCCGATGGTTTGGGCGGGCCGGCCCAGCATTGCCTGTGCGACGCCGCGCCGGAAGTATGCAAAAGCCTGGAAATCGGCGCCGAATGCGTCGAGCGTTTCTTTAGGTGTGTTCACCAGCGCGGTCAGGCGCTCGACCGCCCGTTCATATTCGCCCGCGTCGATAGCTGCATCGGCCTGCGTCATCAGGCAGCGCGGGTCCTGTGACTGCGTGTAGTCCGGCGGGTCGTAGGCGAGGGTGTACGCGCCGGCCCCGGCGTCCCACGCATACATCGCCACGTCTTCCCACTCGCATCCCCATCCGAAAGTATCGACGCGCCCGGCAGCCGTCGTCAGTTCGATCAACCCGTCCTGGTCGGCGTCGGCGATGCTCCAGCTCGTGTCGTGCAGCGGGACGCCGCGCCCGCCCTCCGGTGTTTGCACCAGGCCGGTGAACTGTCCGCTGTGCCAGCCGAAGACCAGCAGTTCGCCAGTGCAGCCGGTATCGCGGCATGTGTAGGTGCTGATAACGATTTCGGGCCGCCCGTCGTCGTTGATATCGCTCACCGTCTCGACCAGCAGCGCGCCGCCCGCGACCTGGGGCCAGCCGCCCGCGACGGGCATGATGGTGTAGCCGCCTGGGGTTTCTGAGGCCGGCTCCAGCGCCAGCGCGACCGACTCGTGCGGCGGCGTGTCGAAGCGCAGCCAGACCAACCATTCCGGCGCGCCGTCGCCGTCCAGGTCTTCGTGTGCGCTCACCTCGCCGGTGACGCCCTCGATATTGATGACCTGGCCGGCGTGCTCCAGGGCGAGAAAACCCGCCTCCAGGCTGTCGAGCAGCGCGGGGCGCAGCCATGCCAGGCTTTGATCGGTCTCGCTCAGCAAGTGGTACGCGCGCACCGCATACCAGGCGGCGCGGGCGCGCCGCACCGGGTCGCCCACCGATTCGCCGCGCACCTCGCGCGCGGTGATGTCAACCTGGGTCGCCGGGTCGATCTCGCCGGTGTAGGCGCCCGGCGCGGCCAGTTCGGCGACCGCCGCATCGAGGAAGCTCAGCGCTTCGTCGGGCGTGCGCGCCGCAAGATGGTAATCAGGCGGCGCTTTCTCCGGCGCCGGGACCGGCGGCGGTGGCGGCGGCGTCGCAGTCGGCGGCGGCGGGTCGAAGGATCGCGCCGGCATATCTTTACAGGCCGGCAGCAGTGTAATGCACAAGAGCGTCAGGAAAGTTAAGATTGTTATACGTCGCATGGCAGCCCCGCAGTTTAACGCTCACACTAGAGGCAGTTTAGCATGATGGCGTTTGAGGTTCAAATTGTGCATCGTGGTATACTTGGTGCCAGACCATCGCCCTATGGTGTAAGCGAGTCAACATGGTTGATAGTGAACCGATAAGCGAAGAACCGGTAGAGGATAAGCGCCCCGGCCCGGACGAGCCGGCCGAGGCCGAAACCACCGACGTTGCCCAGCCGACCCGCCCGATGCGCACCCGGCGCGCGACCCCGGCTGAACCTGTTCCGCTCCCGCCGCCCGGCGACGAGTCTGTCGAATCTTCTGAGCGCTCCGAACCGTCCGAGCAACCTCCACCGCCGCGCCCTCACTTCCCCCGCCGTGACCCGCATCGCGCCGCGCTGCCGGCTTACCAGCAGCCGGCGCTCCCCGATGCACCGGTCGCGCCGCCGCGTGCGCCCGCCGAGAGCGGTTTGTACTTTCCGTGGTGGTCGGTGGTAGGGATGGTTGTGATCGTGGGGGGGCTTGCTTGCGGCATCTGGGGCCTGGTTTATATGGGCGGCGGGGGCGCGCCGCCGGGCGGTCGCACGCCGACCATTATTGTCATGACCGCCACGGTCACGCTTGTCGAACCGACTCTCCCGTCTACTGCTGCCCCGCCCACCGCCACGCCGCGCCTGGAGCCGACCGCGACCGCGACCCTGCCGCCCAGCAACATCACGATGGATATCGGCGTGACCGTCGAAATTGTCGGGACCGGTACGGCGGGCTTGTCGATGCGCGAAGGCGCCGGCACCGATTATGCCGTGCTCGATGTGGCGCGCGACGGCGAGACTTTTATCGTCGAGGACGGGCCGCAGTTCGGCAGTGGCTACGAGTGGTGGTATATCGTCGATCCCGGTGATCCCGACCGGGCCGGCTGGTCGGTGCGCCAGTATATGCAGGCCGTCGCGCCGGCGCTGCCCACGGAAGCCGGCGCTCCATAGCCGATAAGGGCTGATTCATTCTTTTACCTCACCCTCGCGCGCTTCCCCCTCGCCACGCCGTGATACCGTTGGCGAAACCGGAAAAGAGCGCCGAACCGG
>JAFGMM010000198.1 GCA_016927535.1 Anaerolineae bacterium | reverse complement strand
GGGTTTGGGGAGAGGGGGAACAGGCGCACAAACGGTCAAAATTCTTAAGTTGATGTGCATGGGCGGGTTTCAAACCCGCCCCTACATCTGCTCTTCTTTGCCTTTGATGACCTCCCACGCGCGGCGGTAGCGCTGCAAACGCGCCAGGTCGTCCGGCGTGACCGCCGGCAGCCGCCGGATATCCATATTGTCCTCCAGGTCGGCGAGCTTCACGCGCCGCGCCAGCGGGTGCGCTGCGGCGCGCTCGACGAACGCTTCGTAGCTTTCGCCTTCACGCCGCGTCAAATGATCGACCGCATCGACCACCGCTTCGGGATAACCCGCGCGGCGCAGGTCGGCGAGCGTCACGCCGGTGTCTTCTACCACATCGTGCAGCACCGCGACCATCATCGCTTCTTCACTGGAGCCGAAGAAATCGAACTGCACCCGCACCATCATGCGCAGCGGGTGCAGCACGTAAGGCGTCACATCGTCTTTATCCTTCTGCCCGGCGTGCGCCTGCACCGCGAGCAAAATGGCGTCTTCAAGCGAAGGCATACAACCCCCTACACGACACTGATCTGCGACCCCTCCGGCGTCTTCTCGACCTCGATGCGCACCGGGAAAGCGTCCTTTAGCTCCTCGATGTGCGTGATGACGACGATGAGATCGAAATCGTCTTTAATCATGTTGATCGCCTCTACCAGGCGCTCGCGGCCCGCCGTGTCCTGCGAGCCGAAGCCCTCGTCGATAATCAAGGTGCGGAGCTGCGCGCCGGCGCGCCGCGCCAGCAGCCGCGAAAGCGCGATTCGTATCGCAAAGTTTACGCGGAATGCTTCGCCGCCGGAGTACATCTCGTAATCGCGTTCGCCCAGCGTGTCGCTGATGATAATGTCGAGCGTTTCGATGGCGCCGCCGCTCTTCTTCTCGCGCTGCGTGCTGAAGCGCAGGTTCATCTGACCGTTGGTCAGCCGGCCGAGCAGTTGGTTGGCGTGGTCTTCGATTTCGGGGATCGCCGCCTCGATAATCATCGTCGGCACGCCGTTCTTGCCGAACGCGGCGCGCAGTTCCTTGTAGATCGAGAGTTCCTCCGCGAGTTGCTCGCGCCTGGCTTCCTGCTCGGCGCGCCGCTTGCGCTGCGCCTCCAATGCGTTTACTTTCTGCTGCGCCGCACCCAGCGCCTCGTTGGCCTTGATGTGCTGCTCGCGCCGGCTCTTTAAATCCGGTTCGAGACCTTCGGTCCCGTGCAGCGCGGCCTCCAGCGCCGCCAATTCGCCGCGCACCGCACCGGCGGCGGCCCGCTCGTCGTCGAGCCGCGTCTGCCACCGGTCGCGCTCCTCCTGCGCCCGGCCCAGCGCAGCCTCGGCCTCCTGCTCGCCCTTGACCGCCTCGTCAAGCCGCGCCTTGTCCACCTCGAAGACCGCCAGCCGCGCGATATCCGCCCGGACCGCCGCGTGCGCCGCCGCGTCGTAGCCCAGCGCGCCGATCTGCGCCGTCGTCTCGGCGCGCGCCGCCTGGTCGTCGTGCGCATAGTCCTGATCGTCCAGGCGCTTTTGCAGCGCGGCCTGCTCCTCCCGGAGCGCTTCCAGCCGGAGCCCCGCCGCCTCCGCCGCCGCGATCTGCTCAAGCAGCCGGTCCTTTGCCGTCTGCTGTTCGTCGCGCGCCGCATCGAGCGCGGCCTTGCGCTGCTCGAACACCGCCAGCCGCTCCACCTCCGCGCGGGCCGCCCGGTGCGTCTCGGCGTCGTAGTCCAGCGCGTCGATCTGCGCCGCCGTCTCGTGGAGCGCGGCGTGATCGTCCGGCGCATAATCCGCACCGTCCAGGCGCGCTTGCAGCACTTCCCGGTCCGCGCGGTGCGTCGCAAGCTCGGCCTGCGCCGCCGCCGCGTCCATGACCTGCGCCTCCAGCACCGCCCGGCGCGCCCGGAGGTCCGGCAGCCGGCGCAGGTCCGCCGCCGCCGCTTTCATCTCGGCTTGCAGCGCGTCCACCTCCCCGGCGATTTCTTTGATCCGCTTCTCGTTGGCGCGGTAGCGGTCGCCCCGGTCCTTGCCGTCCGCCGCCAGGCGCTCGACCAGATCGAGGCGCGCTGCCTCGTCCAGGTCTTGCCCACAGAGCGGGCAGACCGCGCCTTCGGCGGCTTGCAGCCGGTCGAGCCGGTCCTTTAGTTCGTCCATCTCGACCTTAAGCTGCTTATTCTCGCTGTCCAGCCCGGCGCGCGTCTCTTTGCGCGCGGCGACCTCCGCCTGGAGATTTTGCAGTTCGCCCTCGCGCGCCGCCAGCGCGTCGATATCGACCGCCAACGTCTCAAGCTCGCGCTGTGCGCCGTCCGCGCCGGCGACCCGCGCCTCCACGCCGGCGATGCGCTGGTCCAGCAGCCGCCGGTCCGACTCTAGCGCGCTGCGCGCTGCCTGGATGCGGGCCTCTAGCGCGCTGTGCTGCGCTTGCAGCCCGGCATAGACGCGCAGCCGGTCGCCGAGGTCGCGCTCACGCGCGACCGCCGCCTGCCACCCGGCATAACCCGTCTCGACCTCGGTATCCGCCGCCAGCGCCGCAATCTCCGCTTCGACCCCGGCCAACTGCTCGCGCGCCCGGTCGCCCGCCTCGACCTGCCGCGCGACCTCGGCGACCCGCTCCGCCAGCACCCGGCAGTCGCCTTCCAGCGCGCCGCGCGCCACCTCGATGCGCCGCTCGATCCCGGCCAACTGCTCTTTGAGCTTCACATCTGCCCGGAAGTGCTCGTCTAGCTCCCGGTCCTGCGCGACCGCCGCCCGCCACGCCGCGTAACCCTGTTCGATGCGTTCCCGTTCGGCCAGCAGCGCGCGGTAGCCGGCCAAGCGCGCCTCGCATTCGGCGACCACATCCCCGGCGCGGCCCAAATCGGCCTCGGCCTGCGCGATGCGCCGCTCCAGGTCGTCCAGGCGATGCTGCGCCTCATCGCGCTGCCGGCGCGTCGCCTGGACGACGTTCCAGCGCGCCTCGACCGCGCGGAGCGCTTCGCCCGTCGCAAGCACGCGGTCCTTTGCGGCGTCTAGCTCCTCCTGGTATTCCGCCTCGCGCTCAAGCTCCTGCGCGATGCGCTGAAGCTCGCCCTCCACCAGTTGAAGCGCGTTCTCAAGCTCCTTGATAGTCTCCTTTGCGCGCTCCTCGTACTTTGCCCACACGTCGAGGCCCAGGATGTTGCTCAGCACCTCTTTGCGCTCGCCGGCGCGCTTGGTCGTGAATTCGTCGGCGCGCCCCTGGAGCAGCAGCGACGAGTTGATAAACGTCTCGTAATCGAGCCGCAAGATTTGGTCGATCTTCCGCTGGGTGGCGCTCATGGTCGGCTCGCTGATGATGCGCGGCTGGTCGCCGTCGAAAATCATCAAGTCGAGCGACCCCCGGCTGCTGCGCCCCGACCGCTCGCGCCGCCGGTAAACCCGGTAGACCTGCCCGCCCAGGTTAAAGTCAAAGGTCACGTGCATGTCGTTCACGAGCCGGTTGAGGTAGAACAGCTTATCTTCGCCGCGTGCCCCGGCGCGGGTCTGTCCCCACAGCGCCCAGGTCATCGCGTCGAGCAGCGTGCTCTTGCCCGCGCCGTTTTCGCCTACCAGACACGCCAGGTGAATACCCTCGAAGACCAGCGGGCCGGGGTCGCGGTAGGCCATAAAGTTATGCAGTTCCAGACGAACCGGGATCATCTTAAAGTCCTCTTTTTGTCCTCCCCCTCGCCCCCTGGCCCCCTCTCCCACGCTGGGGCGAGGGGGGAAAACGCTCCGCTCGACGGCGCACAAGTCCCCTCGCCCCTTGTGGGCGAAGGGATCTAGGGGTGGGGGAGAGAAAAACGGTCGATGCGCATCACGTAGGTCGGCGTGGCGTCGCCGGGTACCCGCACCGTCCCGATATGCTTAAGCCCGGCCTTCTCGTACATGCGGATCGCGGCCCGGTTCGCCGGTTCCGGGCCGATGACGCAGCAGGTGATATCCGCCGGCGCAAACACCACCTCGCGCATGAACTTCACCAGCAGCGGCGCACCCAGCCCCTTATGCAGATAATCGACCGCGCCGATGAACAAATCGACCCCCGCCGCCCCTTTGAGGTCATCGGCGTCGAGCGCCAGGTAGTCACTGTAATCGGGATAGTCGCAGAGCTTATAAGTCTGAATATAACCGATGGGGGTCTGTTCGTACAAACTCAGGTAAGGCTGGGTCGGCTGCTCGCCCCGGATGCGCGCCGCGTACTTGGCGACGACCACTTCGTAGCCGATGGGCTGCTTGCCGTACCACTCCATCACGTGCGGGGCGTTGCGCCAGCGATGCAGCAGCGGCAGGTCGTCCATCCGCAGCCGCCGGAAGTTAATCTTCGCCGGGTCGCGAGTCACGGCGCTTCGACCCGCTCCCGCGCGCTCATGCTTAGTCCTCCAGGTCGGCGAGAATGTCGGACATCACCTCGATGGCCTCGCGCAGCCGGGGCTTGATGACCGAGACCAGGCGGTCTAGTTCGTCTTCGCCGGCCGGCGTGATGTGATAGCGGCGGATGGTGCGCTTGTCGGGGTCTTCCCAGTCGCCCTCGATGAAGCCCAGTTGCTCAAGCATCGAGAGCAGCGGGTAGACCGCGCCGGGGTTCTCCGACCACCGCCCCTCGGTGCGCCGGACGATCTCCTGCATGATCTCGTTGCCGTACTGCGGCGTGCGGTTCAGCAGGTTCAGAACGTACACCGCCAACAGGCCGCCGCCTTTGCTGAGCAGCATGGCGAGGAAGGGGTTAAAGTCGATCTGCCCCATCCGCCAGGGCTTGAAGCGCCGCCCGCCGAAAATCCAATGTTTGTTGGGCAGCGTGCCCATGAAGTCGCGGAAGAAATCCTGCCAGCGCTCGGTATGGCCGGCCTCGTCGTGCCACCGGGTCCAGAAATTGTGCATATGCCGTCGTCTACTCATAAAGATGATTATAGTCCCTTTGCTGCTTAATTTCAAACATCCATACCGGTTAAGAATCTTAGTTATACATCAAATCCCAGGAAGCGGTCGAACCAGCGCTTGCGCCACGCCGAGCGCAGCACCCACGCCCAAATCACCACCGCCAAGACGATGACCAGGTAATCTTCGGGCCGCAGCAGCACCAACTCGAAGAAGTTACGCAGCGGCGCGACCGCCATCACGACGACGAACAGCGCCGCCATCCCCAGCGCCAGCCAGGTCGGGCGCCGGTCGCCGCTCAATTCGTCGCCGCCCGTCCAGAAGCGAGACGGCGGCTCGGCGAAGGGAATCAGCAGCAGGCCGCACAGCACCGTCACCGTGGTCAGCGCGGTGCGCGCCACATCGACATCGCCGCCGCGCAGCACCGAGAACACGTAAATCCCCATCCCCAGCGCCGCCACCGTAAACGACGCCGGGAGCACGAAATGCACCACCGAACGGATCAACCCGCGCGACGGCGTGCCCGACCGGGACCACGCCGCCAGCGCCATGGTCGGCAGGCCCACGGTGAGGAAGGCCAGCACGGTATTATGCTTGGGCGTCACCGGGAAGGGCATCCCCACAATCGCCGTAGCGATGATGAGCAGCGTCACGTAGAAGGTGCGCGAGAGGAACAGCCGCACGATATCTTGCATCCCGTTGACGATGCGCTGCCCCTCTTGAAACGCCGCCGGCAGCACGGCAAACGAGTCGTTCACCAACACGATATCGGCGACGCTGCGCGTGGCCTGGCTGCCGCTCTGCATCGCCACGCTCAGGTTGGCCTGCTTGAGCGAAAGCACGTCGTTCACGCCGTCGCCGATCATCGCCACGTAAGCGCCGTTGGCGCGCAGCACCCGCACCAGGTTTTCCTTTTGCTGCGGCGTGATGCGCCCAAAGACCATCGCCTCCAGCGCCGCCCGCTCGAACTCCGGCTCGCTCATCTCGGCAAGCTCCAGGCCCGACACCACCTTGATTTCGTCGCTGTGGCCGTTCAGCCCGGCCTGCCGCGCCAGCGCCGCCACCGTGCGCGGGTTGTCGCCGGAGATGATCTTGAGCCGCACGCCCGCCTGGTCGAAGCCCTTAAGCGTGGTGTGCGCCTCCGGGCGCAGTTCGTCGCTGAGGCTGATGATGCCCAGCGGGACGAGGTCGGGCGGCAGGGTGGGCTGCCCATTAGGGCCGGGGCCGTCCTGGTTCAGCGGCGCGAGAGCCGGCGTATACGCGAACAGCAAGACGCGCAGGCCACAGCCCTCCCACAGTTTCATCTGGTCTTCGCCCAGCGCCGCGCCCGGCTTGACGTGCGCGACCAGCATCTCCGGCGCGCCGAGCACGTACACGCCGCGCACCGCTGCGTCGTCGAAGGCCAGCGCGCTCCACTTGCGCGCCGACGAGAACGGCGCTTCGTCGCAGACGGTGCGCGCCGCGCCGGGGAAGGCCTGGCCGATGGTCTCGGCGGTGCGGTTCACGCTCGACGAGTTGGCGACGTAATCACCCAGCAGGCGCTTGAACTCGTCTTCGTCCACGGTCAACGGGTGCAGGGCGTGCACTTGCAGGCGGTTGGTGGTCAGCGTGCCGGTTTTATCCAGGCACAGGATTTTGACGTTGCTCAACGACTCGACCGCGTTGGCCTGCTGGATCAGCGCGCCCCGGCCGGCGATGCGCACCGCGCCCATCGCGTAGGCCAGCGTAATCATGAAGAATAACCCCTGCGGCACCAGCGCCACAATCACCGCCGCCACGCGCACGCTCTCGACGAACGATTTACCCTGGATGGCATACGACAGCAGGATGAGTGCGCCCAGGCTGCCCGCGACGAACATCAGAATGCGCACCACCAGGTCGATATCCAGTTGCAGCGGCGTCTTGACCTGGCGGAAGGCGCGCGCCCCGACCGCGAGCTTGTTGGCGGTGCTCGCCGCCCCGACCTGCGTCGCCCGGCAGACTGCGCGCCCGGCCACGCAAAAGCTGCCGGAATAGACGGTATCGCCGGGGTGTTTGGCGACTAGGTTCGACTCGCCGGTCAGCAGCGACTCGTCCATGTCGGCCTTCCCTTCGATGACCTCGCCGTCAACGACGAGCTGGTCGCCGGCGTTGATCACCAGCACGTCGTCCCGGACAAGCTCGCGGGGATCAATCGCGCGCTCCTGGCCGGCGCGGATCACGGTCGCCGTGGGGCGGGTGAGCAGCGCGATCCGGTCGAGCGTGCGCTTGGCGCGCACCTCCTGTACCAGGCCGACCGCGACGTTCATCCACACCAGCCCTGCCGTGACGACCGCATTGCCGACCTCGTGCATCAGGATGAGGATCAGGCCGATTGCGAACAACGCCGCGTTGATGAAGGTGAAGACGTTGCGCCGGATGATCTGCCAGTACGACTGGCTGCTGGGCAGTTCGAAGGTATTGCCTTCGCCGCGCGCCCGCCGTTCCAAGACCTCACGCTCGGACAAGCCTTGTATCTGAGCCATGGAGAAATTCCTCCGAACGATAGCCAAACGAGCGAACCTATGTTAACGCAAGCAGTATATTATCACTATGTCTCAGAACTATGTACAATTGCGGCGTACCGTTTGCCGAACCCACACAGAGGATGAAAACCATGTCCGAAACAACCGGAAAACTTAGGGCGCTGCTGGGCGACATACCCGGCTTTTACGTCGGCGCGGCGGTCCGGCCCGATCGCATCGCCGGCGAACCACAGTACGCCGAAACCCTGGCGCGCGAATTCAATATGCTGGTGGCCGAGAACCACATGAAAATGAAGTTCACGCAGCCCCGGCGCGGCGAGTTCGAGTTCACCGCCGCCGATGCTGTCGTCGTTTTCGCCCAGGCCAACGACATGGCGGTGCGCGGGCATACGCTGGTCTGGCACCTCGCCGTGCCGGGCTGGGTCACCGAGCGCGAACTATCGCGCGGCGAAGCGATAGACATCCTGCACACGCACATTGATGCGGTCGTCCGACACTTCAAGGGCAAGGTCATGGCGTGGGACGTGATGAACGAGGCCATCGACCACGACGACCCGACCCGGCTGCGCGAGACGATCTGGTACAGGGCCATCGGCCCGGACTATCTTGATATGATCTTTCGCCGGGCGCACGAGGCCGACCCCGACGCGCTGTTGTTCTACAACGACTACGAAGCCGAAGGTATGAACGCCAAGTCGGACGCCGTGTACGAACTGATGAAAGACCTGTTGGCGCGCGGCGTGCCGCTCCACGGCGTGGGCCTGCAAATGCACATCAGCGTCGAGGATTTCGGCCCGGATAAGCCGCTGAACGCGCAGACTTTGGCCGCCAACATCGAGAGGCTGGGCGCGCTGGGCCTGCAAGTCCACGTGACCGAGATGGATGTACGCACCCCGAACGAGCACGCTCCCGAAGCCAGAGCGCGCCGCACCGAAATTTACCGCGAAGTCTTCGAGGTCTGCCTAGCGCAGGAAGCCTGCACCGCCTTTCTCACCTGGGGCTTCACCGACAAATACACCTGGGTGCCTAAGTTCTTCGAGATCCCCGACGCTGCCCCGCTGCTCTTCGACGCCGATTACCAGCCCAAGCCGGCTTACGATGCGATGGTCGAAGCGCTTAAACACTACAAGGAGCGCCTGGGTACCTGAGCACATTACCGTGCCCTGGTCGAAGCAGCGCACGAAGCCGACCTAGAACATCACGCCGGCCCGCTCGCCGGTCTCAGACAGGGCGAGCGCGGCCGGCGTCTCCCAAAGGTCGCGCGCCGGACGAGGGGCAGCATTTTAACCGTCCCATATGCATCAACTTAAGCGCTTTTTTCCCCCTCTCCCCCGACCCCTCTCCCTCAAGGGGCGAGGGGAGTCAGACTCGTGCT